>DASZPT010000032.1:0-4293 GCA_035549935.1 Gemmatimonadales bacterium | reverse complement strand
GTCGGAGAAGCCGGCGATCCCGTCTTCGCCCCAGCGGTAGGCGCGGCTCCGGGCATGGTCGTGAGGGAAGTAGTCCCAGGCGGCGCCGTGGGGGCTGTAGTCCTCCCGCACGGTGCCCCATTGCCGTTCAGAGAGGTAGGGTCCCCAGGCGCGCCAGGGGGAGTGCATCCCGCCTTCCTCGAGCCGGGCCCGTTCCGCCGTGAGTCGCCGCACGCTGCCTCCACGTTGTTCCGGTCGCTGTGCCTGCCTGACCGTGCATCAACGCGGCGGCTCGGGGGCCGGTTCCCCGTGGGGAACGCCGGGATGATCGAGGGCGAGGAGCAGACCGATCCGGCGGCGGAGGCCCCGCGAAGGTTTCACCGCGGAGGCGCCGAGAACGCGGAGGGCCGCAGAGGGATCCTGGTTCCGGATGGAGGATCTGACGTACCCGCAGAATGTCTGTAGTTTGGTTGGTGCTCGACCGACCCTCCGCGGCCCTCTGCGCCTCCGCGTCTCTGCGGTTGCGCTGTTTCGCCTTACCTGGTGAGGCTGGCGATGCTGAAGATCCACCGGCGGGACACTGGGGCGCTCCTCCTCGAGCTCGACCTCCCGAACCTGGTCCGGGCCCGGCTCGCACATGCGGTGCTCCTCTATGCCAACCTCGCCGGCGCGGACTTCACCCAGGCGGACCTGCGTGACGTCGACCTCTGCTCGGCCAACCTCGCCGGCGCGGTGTTCGATGGCGCCGACCTCCGGGGCGCCGACCTGAGCGGATCGAACCTGACCGGGGCGCGGCTCGCCGGGGCGCGGCTCACCGGGGCCCGGGTGCTGGGCGTGAACCTCTCCGGGGCCACGCTCACTGGCGCGGATCTCACCCGGGCGAGCTTCAAGCTCGCCTCCGCCGCCACCCCGGCCGACTTCCGCAATGCCCGCCTCGCCCGCGCGGGGCTCGACCACACCGGCTTCCCCGGCTCGGATTTCTCCGGGGCGGACCTGTCCGAGACCAATCTCCTGGCGGCCAACCTCGCCGGCGCCAATCTCACCGGGGTGTCCCTGGTCGGCGCTCGCCTCGACAAGACCGACCTCCGCGGAGCGCGGCTCGACCACGCCGATCTCTCCCACGCGCTCCTCTATCGCGCGGCCCTCACCGGTACCCGCTTCGCCGAGGCCACGCTGGGCCACACGATCATCGCGGAATGTCCGTCGCTGGCGGAGGCCGAGGACCTGGCGGCGGTGACGCACCAGGCGCCGTCATCGCTGGATGTGAGGACCTGGGAGGAGATCGGGAAGCGGCTTCCGGCGGACTTCGTGGAGGGACTCGGGCTATCGACCGGCTAGGTGGGGTGACTCAGCGGTCGCCACCCTCCGCCGCGATCCGGGCGCTGATCCGCGCCATGAGGTCCGCCGGCACCGCCAGGCGGCGCAGCTTCTCCCGCACCCCCTCGAGCACCCCCGCCTCGAAGCGGTACTCGCTCGCGCAGGCGGCACAGGTGGCCAGGTGGTCCCGGACGAGCTGCATCTCCTCGGCGGTCAGCTCCCGGTCGAGATAGTCGTCGAGCCGGGCGAAGACCTCCTCGCAGGTGAAGCGGTCTGGCGGATGCATCTCACTCCCCATCGTTCGTGCTCCCGGTGAGCGCACTCACCACACCGCGGTCTTCGGCGATCATCCAGAGCGCCTTCTGCAGGAGCCGCCGCCCCCGGTGAAGCCGGGAGCGGATCGTCCCGACCGGGACGCCGACCACCTCGGCGATCTCCTGGTACGAGAAGTCCTGCAGGAAATAGAGCGTCGCCACCACCCGGTACTCGTCGGGCAGCGCCGCGATCGCCGCTTCTACCTGTTCCGTCCCCAGCCGCTCCATCAGGAGCTGGGCCGGATCTTCCACCGAGCCGTGCAGTCCAAGCGCGGCGGTCTGGGAGTAGAGGTAGAGCTCCGGCGCGTCGTCCAGCTCGACCTCCGTCCCCTGCCGCTTGCGCTTGCGGTACTTGCTGAAGAAGCAGTTCGTCAGGATACGGTAGAACCACCCCTTGAAGTTGCTCCCCCGGTCGAAGCCCTTGAACCCCCGCCACGCCAGCAGTGCCGCTTCCTGCACCAGGTCCTCGGCGTCGCTCCGGTTCCGGGTGTAGCGCAGTGCCGTACCGAAAGCCCCGTCGAGAACCGTGCCCAGCAGGGCCTCGAACGCGGCTTTGGGATCGGTGTGGTCGGCGGCCGGGTCCAGGACCGGGCCGGGCGGAGCATGCACGATCGGGTCACTCACAGGGGAGGAACGCCCGCCCCGCCGGAATGGTTCCCGGGGCGGTTGGTGCCGTGGAATCGATCGGAGGTCAGGCCACCCGCTCCAGCCCCGCCTCCGTCCCGACGCTCTGCTCCAGGTCCTGCGCCACGTTCATGAAGGCGACGAACGCATCGTAGGGCGAGTCATAGGGGCTGAAGTACTTGTGCACGTCGCCGTCGGCGAACCACTTGGTGCACATGTAGTAGAGGTGGTCGCTGGTGGTGAGCCGGCGCCAGGCCTCGATCCGCTCCGGGTCCCCCGATGCCAGCACCGCCTCCCGGAGCCCGTAAAGCCGCTCCTGCGCCGCGTGCTGCAACGGGTTCCCGAGCCAGGCCGTGGTGTCCCGCTCCATGTCGGCCCAGGACGTCGCCCGCGCGAAGGAAAGTGACGCGACCGGGGGCCGGGCCGCAAGCCGCGAGGGATGGGCGAAGCGCATCCCGCGCCGGAGACACTCCCCCGGAAGATGCCGGAGGAAGTCGAAGATCCCGGTCTCCGACCACTGGTGCTCGCCGAAGGTCTCGTAGTCGACGAAGAGGTGCACGCTGTCCCCGCCGCCGGCATCGAGCCAGTCGGCGTACCTGGGCGCGGTGAGGGGCCACCCCTCCCAGCCCCGGTTGGAGAAGCGGAAACCGACGTCGTCGCTGAGGCTGTAGTTCCGGGGCAGCAGCCGGAGCCCCGGCGTCCCCTCCGCCTCGTAGACGAAGTTGGGCGACCGCCACCCCATCACATGGTCCGCCCCCTCGACCATCACCGCCTGGTATCCCAGCCGCCGGATGATCGGCGCGAGCCCGTCCCAGTAGATCAGCTCGGTGTTGCGGAAGACGGTCGGCCGCTGGCCGAACCACCGCTGGATCGCGCGACGGTGACGCTCGACCTGCTCGACGAATTCCTCCTCGTGCGCCAGCGACGCGAGGCTGTGGAAGTGGGTCTCGCCCAGGAGCTCCACCCCGCCGGTGGCCACCAGCTCCTGGAAACTCTCCAGTGCGTCGGGGGCCCACTCCGCCATCTGGTCGAGCAGCGCGCCGCTGATCGAGAGCGCCACCTTGAACTCGCCGCCGGTCTGGTGGACCAGGTCCGCGAGCGTCCGGTTGGCGGGGAGGTAGCACTTGTCCGCCACCCGTCGCAGGATCCGGCGGTTGGTCGCGTCGTCGAAGTAGCCGCGCCCCGACCCGATGTCGAAGAGCCGGTATTGATTGAGCCGCCAGGGCTGGTGGACCTGGGCGTACAGGCAGATATCGGGCATCGGCGGGTCCGGGGATCGGGATGGGCTCTCAACTCGAGCGTCCGGCGTGAAGTTCCCGGGCGGCGCCCGGCGGAACCCGTCCCGCGGCGGCGGCATTAGACTTGTCGACAGCCGTTCTGCGCCACCAACCGGAGCCAGATCACATGAGTGAATCCGTCGCGCACTGGGTGCTGACGGTTGCCGGGGCCTACGCCCTGGCGGGAGTGCTCTTTGCCGTACCGTTCGCCTGGCGCGGTGCCGCCGTCCTCGAGCCGGTGGCGCGCGAAGGCACCCTCGGCTTCCGCCTGCTCATCCTGCCCGGTGCCGCCACGCTCTGGCCGCTGCTCCTCTACCGCTGGTGGAGGGCGACCCGGTGAACCGCACCCTCCGCCGCTGGCATCTCGGCCTGGTGAGTGGTCTCGCGCCGGTCGCCGTCGCCACGCTGGTCACGGCGATCATGGTCCGCCGCCATGCGCCGGACAACCCGGTGCCGGCCGCGCTCCGTCCCCCGATGCCGGCCGGGGGACGCGAGGTGGCGCGCGCGAACATCCGGGGAGACGGCCTCGCGCTGGAGGCGCGGCGCCTGGTCCTGCCCGACGGACGGCGCGAGCTCGAGCTGGTCCCGCTCGTCGTCACGCGCTCGGCCGACGTGCTGGTCTACCTCGCCACGCGCCCGTCCGCCGATCTCGATTCCGCGATACTCCTGGGGTCGCTCGGCGGCCCCGACACCGTCCGGTTCGCGCTCTCAGCGATCGGTGATTCCACGGGCTCCACGCTGCTTCTCTACAGCCCGGCGGTGGGCCGGGTGCTGGCGCGCGA
>DASZPT010000031.1:0-10072 GCA_035549935.1 Gemmatimonadales bacterium | reverse complement strand
TCCGGACCGTGACCCCCCGCCTCGGTTGCCAGGGAGTCGCTTCCTCGGAACCCGGAACTCGCAACTCGGAACGTCACGGCAGGTCCCTCACCTCCGGCGGCAGCCGGTCGAGGATCGCCTTGAGGTCCGCCGCCTGGCGCCGCGGCATCACCAGGATCCGGCCGTGCGCGTGGACGATCACCAGGTCCTTCACCCCGCTCACCACGATGGGATCCCCGGCCGACCAGACCACGCAGTCGTCGGTATCGAGCAGGTGGACCGGGCCGACGGCGGCGTTGCCCCGGCTGTCCCGGGCACGGACGCGGGGCAGGGCATCCCAGGTCCCGACATCGTCCCAGGTGAAGCGGCCGGGGACCACGGCCACCGCGGCGCTCCGCTCGAGGAGCCCCACGTCGATGGAGACCGCGGTGACGGCGCCGAAGAAGCCGGGGATGTCGCCCTGTTCGAGGAGCGGGAGGTGCGGCCCGATCTCGTCGGTGTGGCGGCGGACCTCCTCGAGGAGCGTCGTCGCGGTCCAGGCGAAGAGGCCGCTGTTCCAGAGCGCGCCCGAGGCCATGAGGTCGAGCGCGGTGGCCGCGTCGGGCTTCTCGGCGAACCGGTTCACCGTGCGGGCCACCTCGTCGAGCGGCTTCCCCGGCACGATGTAGCCGAAGCCGGTCTCCGGCCGCGAGGGCACGATGCCGACGGTGACGAGGCGCTTGTGACGGAGGGCCGTCGAGAGCGCCTGGGCCGCGGTGTGTCGGAAGGCCTCGGCCTCGCGAATCGCCCAGTCGGCGTGGAGCGAGAGGACCTGCGCCGCCGGGTCGCGGCGCTGGGCTTCCCAGGTGGCCCAGACCAGGGCCGGCGCGGTGGAGGCGGCGCGCGGCTCGACCAGGATATTCGCCGCCGGGAGGTCGAGGGCGGCCTGCAGCCGCTCGGCCAGCGCCGGCCCGGTGACCACCAGGATCCGCTCGCGCGGCACCAGCCCATCGAGACGGGCCACCGCCTGCTCGGCGGTGGACAGGTTCCCCGCCAGCGGGAGCAGCTGCTTGGGATTGGACGGAGTGGAGAGCGGCCAGAAGCGGCTCCCGGACCCGCCCGCGAGGATGACAGCCCAGATCATGTCCCGAGAATCAGAGGAGGGTCGCGAGCGTCGGCGCGTCCCGCCGGAGGTCGAAGAGGAGAGGCCCGATATTGGTCTCGCGCGCGGCCAGGATGAAGAGGTGGCCTTCGGCGCCGAGGGGGCGGAGCACCGCGAGGCGTTCCTCGAACTCGACCACCGTGCCGCCCAGGCCGGCGCACTCGGCGGCCTCGCCCAGGCGGCGGGCACCATTGGCGAAGGTGGCCGCGAGCGCGGCGACGGCTTCGGCGTCGAGGTCGGTGCGTCCCGCGCTGTCGATCGGCAGGCCGTCGCTGCTCAGGACCACCACTGCATCCACATCGGGGCGGGCCGCAAGGCCCTGGACCACGTCGCGCAGGCCGGCCACGTGACTCTCCGGAAGGGGGGATTCGTCACGCGCATAGTAGGCAGAAGGGGGCCTCGAATCAAGCCGAAACGCGGGGCGCCGGCGGGCCCGGCGGCGTTCCGACTCGGGGCGTCGAAGTGCTTTTCTCACTGCGGGTTGACCGCCCTCCACCCGGTCTCTACTTTCCCCCGATGAACCGCATCATCGGCTGCCTCGTCGTGGCCACGGCTATCGCGGCCGCCGGCGCCTGCAGCGACCCCAATGCCCTCGCCGACGCTACCATCTCCAACGAAGTGGACGACTCGGTCACGCTCTGGTCCCTGAGCCAGGGACCGCTGACCAAGCCGAGCGCCTATTCGATCGCCGCCAAGAACGGGGTCCGAACCTGGGAGGTCGGGAGCGCCTTCGAGTTCGTCTTCGACCAGACGACCGCCGGGGCGCCGGTGTTCATTCCCACCGACCTGCTGGGGCTCCTCTCCAGCACCGCGGTAAAGCCGGGGCTGCTCAAGTCGACCCTGACCTTCGACGAGATGACGCGCGCGCCGTCAAACGGCTACGTGGTCTCGGACACGATCCCGGTGGTAGTGGGCGACCGCTTCTACATCCGGACGACCGTCTCCACCTGTTCGGTGCTGAGTGTGCCGCTCTACGGGAAGATGGAAGTCACGGCGGTCGACACGGCCCAGCATACCGTGACGCTCAAGGTGCTCGCCAACCAGAACTGCGGGTACCGCAGTCTCAAACCCGGCATTCCAAAGAACTAGTTCGCCGTGATCGACATCAAGCTCCTCCGGCAGGACGCCGAGCGGGTCCGCTCGGCGCTGGCCCGGCGGCTCGACCCCGCATTGGATACCACGCTGGAGCGCCTGGCGGAGGCCGATCGCCGCCGGCGTGACGCGCTGGTGCGCGCCGAGGCGTTGAAGGCCCGCCGCAACGCCGCGACCGAGGAAGTCGCTCGGCGCAAGAAGGCGAAGGAGCCGGCCGAGGACCTGCTGGCCGAGCTCAAGCAGTCGAGCGACGATGTGAAGCAGCTCGACGCCGAGGTCCGCGCCATCGAAGGGGAGCTCGACGCGCTTCTCATGACGGTGCCGAACCTGCCGCTCCCGGAGGTCCCGGACGGGGACGCGAGCGGCAACACCGTGGTGAAGCAGGTCGGGACCTTGCCGTCCTTCTCCTTTGCCCCGAAGCCGCATTGGGACCTGGGCGTATCGCTCGGGCTCTTCGACCTGCCGCGGGGCGCCAAGATCACCGGGTCCGGCTTCCCGCTCTTCACGGGGCCGGGGGCGCGACTGGTGCGGGCGCTCAAGAATTTCATGCTCGACCTCCACACCCGGGAGCACGGGTACCAGGAGATCGTGCCGCCCCTGCTCGTCAACCGCGCCACGATGACGGGCACCGGCCAGCTCCCCAAGTTCGAGGAGGAGCTGTACCTCGCGACCCAGGACGATCTCTTCCTCCTGCCCACCGCCGAGGTCCCGGTCACCAACATCTACCGGGACGAGATCCTCGACGGAGCGAGGCTCCCCCTCGGGATGTGCGCCTTCACCCCCTGCTTCCGGCGCGAGGCCGGCGCGGCGGGGAAGGACACGCGCGGGCTCATCCGGGTGCACCAGTTCGACAAGGTCGAGCTGGTCCGTCTCTGCCGTCCCGAGGACAGCCCGGCGGAGCACGAGAAGATGACCCGGCACGCCGAGACGGTGCTCGAGCGGCTCGAGATCCCCTATCGCCGGCTGGCGCTGGCGGCGGGGGATACCGGCTTCGCGAGCGCCCGCACCTTCGACCTCGAGGTCTGGGCCGCGGGGGTGGGAACCTGGCTCGAGGCCTCGAGCGCCAGCACCTTCACCGATTTCCAGGCGCGGCGGGCCAACATCCGCTTCCGCCGCGAGCCCGGTGGCAAGCCCGAGTTCGTCCACACCCTCAATGCATCCGGCGTGGCCTTCCCCCGGACCATCATCGCCCTGCTGGAGAACAACCAGGACGCGGACGGCTCGGTGCGCCTGCCGGCGGCGCTGGTGCCGTATTTCGGCGCCGAGCGTCTGACGCCGGGTGCGTAAGCGCCGCCTGCGCCGGTTCGCCCCGGCGCTGGTCGTGCTCCTGGTGGCCCTGCTCGCCGGGCTCTCGGCGGGCTCCGGCTGGATCGTGGTCCGGCACTTCGCTGGCGACGCCTCGTCCATCAGCCGGCTCTACTCGGGGGTCTTCGCCGGGCTCAACGACCCGCGCGAAGGCGGGGCGGTGGATGCGCTGCTCCGGCTGGGCGAGCAGGTCCGGCAGGTCGGGATCCCGCTCGTGGTCACCGATCCCGAGGGGAAGGTGACCGCGGCCGCGAATCTCCCCTTCGAAGCGACCCTCGACGACCCGCGGGTCCGGGCCTACGCCGCCGAACTCGACCGGCGCAACCCGCCCATCACGGAGCAGGCGTTCGGCACGCTGCACTACGGGCCGGTGCCCGCGCAGCGGCAGCTGACCGCGCTCGCGGTGCTCCAGATCGCCATCCTCCTCACCATCATCGCGGTGGGCGTGTCGGCCTGGCGGACCGCCATGGCCTCGCAGCGCGACCGCCTCTGGGTCGCGATGGCGCGCGAGGCGGCGCACCAGATGGGCACGCCGCTCATGAGCCTGCAGGGATGGATCGAGCAGCTCCGCTCGCGCGCGGCGCCACCGCCCCGGCTGGCGGAGCACCTCGAGGCCGATGCCGAGCGGCTCGAGCGGGTGGCCCAGCGCTTCGAGCGGATCGGGCACGCCATCCGCCGGGAGCCGATCGGGGCGGGGACCCTGGCAACCAAGGTGGCGGAGTACTTCCGGCCCCGGCTCCCGACCCGGGTGAACCGGATCAGCATCCGGGTCG
Source organism: Gemmatimonadales bacterium (assembly GCA_035549935.1). GTDB lineage: Bacteria > Gemmatimonadota > Gemmatimonadetes > Gemmatimonadales > GWC2-71-9 > JADJOM01. Next base: position 5,782 of record DASZPT010000031.1, on the reverse strand, counting down.
AATCGCCGGCCGTCGACCCGGTGGTCCTGGGCGACCCGATCCTCCTCGAGTGGGCGCTCGAGTCGCTCGTGAAGAATGCCATCGACGCGCTGCAGGGACGCGAGGGCACGATTACCCTCCGGGTGGCGACCGAGGGCGAGGACACGGCGATCCGGGTGGCCGACGACGGCCCGGGCGTCCCGGGCGAACTCCGCCGGACGCTCTTCGACCCCGGCATCACCACCAAGTCGGGTGGCTGGGGCATCGGCCTCGCCCTGGCGCGCCGCGTTGTCGAAGACTCCCACGGCGGCGAATTGGTCCTCGAACCGACCGAGACCGGTGCATCGTTCCTGATACGGATACCGACCCATGAGTAGTGAGCGCACGCCCCTGATCGGACTCGAGAGCCTGAACCCCGCGCAGCGGGAGGCGGTCGAGCACGTCGAGGGCCCGCTCCTCGTGGTGGCGGGCGCCGGCTCGGGGAAGACCCGCGTCCTGACCATGCGGATCGCGCGGCTCATCGATCACGCCGGCGTCCCGCCCTACCGGATCTTCGCGGTCACCTTCACCAACAAGGCCGCCGGGGAAATGAAGGAGCGCGTCGGCCGGCTGCTGGGGCAGGACCCCTCGGGGCTCTGGATCGGGACCTTCCACTCGCTGTCGGCCCGGCTCCTCCGCCGCGAGGCCGAGGCGCTGGGGTTCTCGCGCCAGTTCACCATCTACGACGAGGACGACCGGCTGTCGCTCATCAAGCGCCTGATGGAGCAACAGGGGCATTCGACCAAGCTCTTCCCCCCGCGCATGATCCAGTCGGTGATCTCGGCGGCGAAGAACCGGATGCAGTCGCCCGACCAGCTGGCCGAGGCCTCGGTCTTCGACCGGCCGGGCCAGGTGGCGGCCGCGGTCTACCGCGCGCTCGGGCCCGCGCTCAAGAGCCAGAACGCGATGGACTTCGACGACCTGATGCTGCATCCGCTCGCCCTCTTCCGGGAGCGCCCCGACCGGCTCGAGTTCTACCAGCGGCGCTTCGCGTTCCTCCTGGTCGACGAGTTCCAGGACACCAACCTGGCCCAGTACCAGCTGGTGCGGCTCCTCGGCGCGCACGGAAACGTCTGCGCGGTGGGCGACGACGACCAGTCGATCTACGGGTGGCGGGGCGCCGATGTGCGCAACATGCAGAGCTTCCGGCAGGACTTCGCCGGCGCGCACCTGGTCCGGCTGGAGGACAACTATCGCTCCACCCAGGTGGTGCTGGACGCGGCCAACGCGGTGATCGCGGAGAACAAGGGCCGGATCGGCAAGACGCTCCGCACCCGGCGCCAGGGCGGCGAGAAGATCACGCTGGTGGCCTCCGCCGACGAGCGGGACGAGGCCGAATGGGTGGTGAAGGAGTTCCGCACCCGCCAGGCGAAGGGCGACTGGACCTGGCCGGAGATGGCGGTCCTCTACCGCACCAACTCCCAGTCGCGGGCGCTGGAGGAGGCGTTCCGCCGGGCCGGGGTGCCGTACCGGATCATCGGCGCGATCAGCTTCTACGACCGGCGGGAGGTGAAGGACCTCCTCGCCTACCTGCGGCTGGTGGCCAACCCGCAGGACGACGAGGCCTTTCTCCGGGCGATCACGGTGCCGAAGCGCGGGCTCGGCGAGTCGGGCCTGGCGCTCCTGGCCGAGACCGCCGCCAAATGGGGCAAGTCGCTCCTCGAGGCGTCGGAGGCGGCCGAGATGGTGCAGGGGCTCCGGCCCGGGGTGCGCGAGGCGCTCCGCAAGTTCGCCACGCTCATCGCGGACCTCCGCGAGCGAGCCCGCACCTGGACCCCGGCGCAGATCATCGAGCAGGTGATCAGCGGGATCGACTACGAGCAGGTGCTCCTCGCCGAGGGACCGGAGGGGATGGACCGGTGGGAGAACGTCCGCGAACTGGTGGCCAGCGCCGCCGACTGGTCCGAGGTGGTGACGCCGGAGGCGGACGACGAGTCGACCCCGCTCGAGCGCTTCCTCGCGGAGGCGGCCCTGCTTTCGGCCAACGACAACATCCAGGGCACCGGCGAGGGCGTCACCCTCATGACGCTCCACACCGCCAAGGGGCTCGAGTGGCCGGTGGTGGCGCTCACCGGCCTCGAGGATGGATTATTCCCCCTCGCGCGGGCCGAGGAGCAGCCCGAGGGGGTCGAGGAGGAACGGCGGCTCTGCTACGTGGGGATCACCCGGGCCAAGGACAAGCTCTACATCACCTGGGCCCGGGCCCGGCGCCGGGGTGGCCAGCTGATGCCGGGCCGGGCGTCGCGCTTTCTGCAGGCGCTGCCCCCCGGCGTGGTCGACGAGAAGCGGACCTCCTCGATGTGGGCGCCGGACTGGGGCGGCCAGGCGGCCAGGCGGCAGAGCGGTCCGTGGGGCACGGCCCGTCCGTCCCGGAGCTTCTATGACGACGACGCGCCGCTCCCCGCCGGCCGCCCCGCCGTCCCGCCGGCCGAAGAGGTCTCCCAGGACTCCCCGCGCTACGTGAAGGGGGAGCGGGTGCGGCACCGGCGCTTCGGCGGCGGGGTGATCCAGGGACTCACCGGGACCGGGAAGGACCTCAAGGTCTCGGTCCGGTTCGATGACGAGGAGGTCGGGGTGAAGCAGCTGCTGGTGGCGTACGCGGGCCTGGAACGGGAAATGGAGAGCGCATGAGCATTCGTCGCGAGGATGTCCTGCACGTCGCGCGGCTGGCGGAGCTGGACGTGGCCGAGGCCGATCTCCCCAGGCTGGTGGAACAGCTGGGCCGGATCGTCGGCTTCGTCGAGCAGCTGAACGAGGTCCCCGCGGGCGAGCAGGCACCGCCCTTCCTGGCCGGTCCCGCGAAGACCCCCCTCCGCGAGGACGTGGTCGACTCGGTACCGCTGGTCCGTCCCCCTGCCTCGATCGCGCCCGAGTTCATCCAGGGGCTCTTCGCCGTGCCGCGCCTCGGCGCCATGGAGGGGGAATGACCAGCGTCGCCGAGATTGCCGCGGGCGTCGCCACGGGCGCCATCACGGCGGGAAGCGTCGCGAAGCGGACCGGCGAGGCGCTCCGCAAGACCGCCGACCTCAACGCGACGCTGCACTGGACCCAGGAGATCCTCGACGCCCAGGCGGCGCGAGTGGATGGCCTCGACCCGATCGGGCGAAAGGCGCTGCCGCTCGCCGGGGTGCCGATCGCGCTCAAGGACAACATCGTCACCACCGACCAGCCGACGACCTGCGCCTCGAAGATCCTCGAGGGGTACGTCTCCCCGTTCGACGCGACCGTCACCGCGCGCCTCAAGGCGGCGGGCGCGATCATCGCGTCCAAGACCAACCTCGACGAATTCGCGATGGGCTCCTCGACCGAGCATTCGGCGTGGGGCCGGGTGAAGCACCCGATGGATCCGGCGCGCGTCCCGGGCGGCTCCTCCGGCGGGTCCGCGGCGCTGGTCGCGGCGGGAGTCGTCCCCGCGGCGCTCGGCAGCGAGACCGGCGGCTCGGTGCGCCAGCCGGCGAGCTTCTGCGGTGTCGTCGGGGTGAAGCCCACCTACGGGCGGGTGAGCCGCTTCGGGCTCGTCGCGTTCGGCTCGTCGCTCGACCAGATCAGCGTCTTCGGCCGGACGGTCGACGACGCGGCCCGGGTCCTCGCGGTGATCAGCGGGCTCGACCGGAACGACGCGACCTCGGCCGCCGAGCCGCCGCCGGCGGTGGGACCGGCCCGGGCCGATCTCACGGGACTCACCTTCGGCATCCCCCGGGAGTACGTCCCCGCCGATCTCGATGGCGGGGTGAAGGCCGGGATCGACCTGACGGTGAAGGCGATCAAGGAACTCGGCGGCACGGTCAAGGACGTGACCCTGCCGCACACCCGCTTCGCCGTGCCCTGCTACTACATCGTCGCGCCGGCCGAGGCGGCGGCCAATCTCGCGCGATTCGACGGCGTGCGGTACGGGCCGCGGAAGGTCGGTCCCGAGGGCGATATCCGGGCGCTGTACCGCGCCACCCGCGGCCAGGGCTTCGGCCCCGAGGTGCGCCGCCGGATCCTGGTCGGGACCTACGTGCTGAGCTCCGGCTACTACGATGCCTACTACCGGAAGGCGCAGCAGGTTCGCGCGCTGCTCGCCGACGATTTCCGGAGGGTCTTCGCGGGCGGGGTCGATTTCCTTCTCACGCCCACGACCCCCACGCCGGCCTTCAGGGCGGGCGAGAAGACCGAGGACCCGGTCGCGATGTACCTGGCCGACATCTTCACCTGCTCGCTCAACCTGGCGGCACTGCCGGCGATGAGCCTCCCGGTGGGGCGCTCCGGCGGGCTCCCGGTCGGGGCCCAGCTGGTGGCCCCGATGTTCGGCGAGGCGGCGATGCTAGGGGTCGCCGGCGCGCTCGAGAAGGCGATCGACGCGACGCGGGAGGTGCGCTGATGACCTGGGAAACCGTCATCGGGCTGGAGGTGCACGTCCAGCTCCTCACCGTCTCGAAGATGTTCTGCGGCTGCTCCACCCGCTTCGGGCGGACGCCCAATACCCAGGTCTGTCCCGTCTGCCTCGGCCTCCCGGGCGCGCTGCCGGTGCCGAACGCCCATGCGATCGAGCTCGCGACGCGGGCGGCGCTCGCCCTCGGGTGCCGGGTGCATGAGACCAGCATCTTCGCCCGGAAGAACTACTTCTATCCCGATCTCCCCAAGGGCTACCAGATCTCGCAGTTCGACCAGCCGCTCGCCACGAAGGGCGGGATCGAGATCGAGTCGCCGGAACGGGGACGGATCACGATCGGGGTGACCCGGCTCCACGTCGAGGGGGATGCGGGGAAGTCGCTCCACGACCGGCTGCCGGGGAAGACCGCGGTCGACCTCAATCGCGCCGGGACGCCGCTCGCGGAGATCGTGAGCGAACCCGATATGCGGAGCCCGGCCGAGGCCCGGGCGTACCTCACCCGGCTCAAGCAACTCCTCCTGTACTGCCAGGTGAGCGACTGCAACATGGAGGAGGGCTCGCTCCGGGTCGACGCGAACATCTCCATCCGGCGAACGGGCGACACCCGCCTCGGCACCAAGACCGAGGTGAAGAACATGAACAGCTTCGCCAATGTCGAACGGGCCCTGGCGGTGGAGCGGGACCGGCAGGTCAAGGTCGTCGAAAGCGGCGGCCGGGTGGAGCAGGTCACCATGCTCTTCAACGCCGGGTCGGGCGAGGTTCGGCCCATGCGCTCCAAGGAAGAGAGCCACGACTACCGCTACTTCCCCGACCCCGATCTCCCGCCGCTGGTGCTGACGCGGCTGTGGATCGAGCAGCAGCACGCCGCCCTGCCGGAGATGCCGGACGCCAAGCGCGACCGCTTCATGACGGTGCTGGGCCTCCCGGCGTACGACGCCGGCGTCCTCTCGGCCGACCGGAAGATCGCCGACTACTACGAGTCGGTGGTGGCGCAGGGGATCGAACCCAAGATGGCAGCCAACTGGGTGATGACGGAGGCGCTCCGGAGTTACAACGAGACCGGCGAGTTCGCGGTCGAGCCGGAGTGGTTCGCCGACCTGCTCAAGGCGGTGAAGGCGGGCATCGTGAGCAACCAGGCGGCCAAGCAGGTCTATGCCGCGCGGGCGGGATACGGGTCGCTCTCGGTGACGCTCGAGATCAGGACCAGTGGCGAGCATGCCCTCTCCCCGAAGGACCTGGCCGAGAAGCTCGGGCTCCTGCAGGTGGGCGATGCCGACGCCCTCGGCGCCTGGGTGGACGAGGTCATCGCGGCGAATCCGAAGGAAGTCGAACGCTACCGGGCCGGCGAGGCCAAGCTCCTGGGGTTCCTGCAGGGCCAGGTCATGAGGA
>DASZPT010000030.1:0-4719 GCA_035549935.1 Gemmatimonadales bacterium | reverse complement strand
GTGTCCGCCCGCGACTATCCGGTGGTCATGGCGGCCGCGACCGTGAGCGCGCTTCTCGTTGTCGCGGGCAACCTGCTGGCCGATGGCCTGCGTGCCCTGGTGGACCCGAGGCTCCGTGATGCCTGAGACCCTTCACGCCCTCTGGCGCGACGGCCGGGCACGCACCGGACTCACGGTACTGGGCCTGGTGGGGCTCCTCGCCGTCGCCGCGCCGTGGGTAACCTCCTTCGACCCGGTCGCGCAGACCGATGTCGTGGCGACCCGGTTCCGCGCCCCCCTCACGCACGACACCGGCGGCGCCCTCCACCTCCTCGGCACCGATCGCTTCGGGCGGGATGTGTGGACCAGGCTCGTCTTCGGCGCGCGGGTGTCGCTCGCGACGGGGCTCGCCGCGACCGCGATCGCCATCGTCCTCGGCCTCCTCGTCGGCGCCGCGGCCGGCGTGTGGCGCGGGCCGATCGGCACGCTGCTCCTCGCCGTCACCGACTTCGCCCTCGCGCTCCCGCGGGTGGTCCTGCTCCTCATCCTCGCGGCGCTCTGGCCGCCCAGCGGCACGCTGGTGATCGTGGTGCTGGGGCTCACCGGCTGGATGAGCATCGCGCGGCTGGTCTACGGCGAGACCGAGGCGCTGATGGCCCGGCCCTTCACCAGCGCCGCCGAGGCGCTCGGGGCGAGCCGGAGCCGGGTCGCGTGGCGGCACATCGTCCCCAACGTCTGGACCCCGGTGACGATCGCGGCGGCGCTTGGCGTCGGCAACGCGATCACCCTCGAGGCCGGTCTCTCGTTCCTGGGCCTCGGTGTGCAGCCGCCGTCCCCCTCGTGGGGGAGCATGATCGCCTCCGGCCGCGACACGCTGATCAACGCCCCCTGGGTCGCGATCGCGCCCGGCGTCGCGCTCGTCCTCGTGGTCGTGGCCTGCACGCTCGTGGGCGACGCGATCCGCGATCGCCTCGCCGGCGCCGACCTCCGGGCGTAGCCACCGTGTCCGCCTCGATCCGATCGCTCAGCATGGACGCGGACCTCACCGTCCCGATGCTGCTCCGGCGCGCCCGCGCCCTGTTCGGCGACAAGCGGGTCGTCGCCCGGTGGGGCGACGGCCGGCTCCACCGGAGCACCTACCTGGAGGTCCTGGCCCGCGCCGACCGCCTGGGAGGCGCGCTGCAGCGGCTCGGGGTCCGGCCGGGCGAGCCGGTCGCCACCCTCTGCTGGAACCACGACCGCCACCTCGAGGCGTACTTCGCGGTCTCGAGCATCGGCGCGGTGCTGCACACCCTCAACCTCCGGCTCCATCCCGACGAGCTGGCCTACATCGCCACCGACGCCGGTGACCGGGTGCTGCTGGTCGACGAGGAGTTGCTTCCCCTGCTGGAAGCGTTCCGGGGACGGTCGCCCATCCGGGAGGTGATCGTGGTGCGGCACGGCGACGCGCCGCTCGCGCCGGGCCTACTCGACTACGAGGCCCTGCTCGACGCCGCCCCGCCGGCCAACCCCCATGAGGCGCGCGAGCAGGACGCCGCGGCGATGTGCTACACCTCCGGGACCACCGGGCGGCCCAAGGGGGTGGTGTATTCCCACCGCTGCCTGGTCCTGCACTCGCTGATGCTCGCGATGAGCGATCTCTTCGGTCTCCGCGAGCGCGACGTGATCCTCCCCGCCGTCTCGCTCTTTCACGCCAACGCCTGGGGGCTCCCCTACGCCGCGCCGTTCGTCGGGGCCGACCTGGTCCTCCCTGGCCGTCAGCTCGATGCGCTCACCCTGCGCCGCATGCTGGCCGAGGAGCGGGTGACCTTCACCGCCGGCGTCCCCACCGTCTGGCTCCCGCTGCTGGAGCTCCTCGACGCCGATCCCGCGGCGGCCGACCTCTCCGCCCTCCGGCTGCTGGTCGTCGGCGGCGCGGCACTCCCCGAGGCGCTGCTCCGCGGCCTCAACGAACGCCACCGGATTCCCGCGGTCCACTCCTGGGGCATGACCGAGCTCGCCCCGGTGGGGACGCTCGCCACCCTCCCGTCGCGCATGGAGCGCGCCGCCCCGGAGGCCCGGCTCGCCGCCCGCCTCCGGCAGGGCACGCCCGGCGCGATGCTCGAGATTCGTGCCCGGGGCGACAGCGGCCTGATTCCCTGGGACGACGTGGCGGTGGGAGAGCTCGAGGTGCGCGGGCCAACCGTGTCCTCCGGCTATCACGGCATCGGCGACACCGAGGGCCGCTTCACGGAGGACGGCTGGTTCCGGACCGGGGACGTCGTCTCCATCGACCCCTTCGGCTCGATCCGGATTCGCGACCGGGCGAAGGACCTCGTCAAGTCCGGTGGCGAGTGGATCAGCTCGGTGGCGCTGGAGAACCGGCTGATGAGCCATCCCGCCGTCCTCGAAGCGGCCGTGGTCGCGGTGCCCCATCCCACCTGGCTCGAGCGGCCGCTCGGCGCGGTCGTGCTCCGTCCCGGGCAGGAGGTCTCTGTCGATCAGCTCAAGGAGTGGATCGCGCAGGCCTTCCCGCGCTGGTGGATTCCGGAGGCGCTGGTGTTCGTCGACCAGATCCCGCGGACCAGCACCGGCAAGTTTCTCAAGACCCGCCTGCGCGAGGAGTTCGCCGGCTGGTACGCCGGCTCGCAGGCGCCCGCGCCATGAACCCGCTGCTCGACCCGGCCGCCCGTCCGGTGATCGGCCACCGGGGCGCCGCCGGCTACGCCCCGGAGAATACGCTCGTCTCCTTTCGCCGGGCGCTCGCGCTGGGCGCCGACGCGATCGAGTTCGACGTGCGGCGCGCGAAGGACGGGGTGGCCGTCGTCATGCACGATCCCACCCTCGACCGCACCACCGACCGTACCGGACCCGTCGCCGCGCTCACCGCGGCCGAGCTCGCGCGAGTGGACGCCGGCTTTCGCTTCGACGAGTATGGCGACGGCGCCTTCGCCTTCCGCGGCCAGGGGATCGGCGTGCCCACGCTGCGCGAGGTGATCGGCGCCTTTCCCGACACGCCGCTCCTGATCGAGATCAAGGAACCCGAGGTCCAGGAAGCGGTCGCGCGCGACCTCCTCGAGCTCGGCGCCACCGGCCGGGCGGTGGTCGCGGGCGACGACTGGCGGAGCCTCCGCGCCTTCGAGCAGCCGCCCTTTCAGCGGGGCGCCTCGCGGCGCGACATCGCGGGACTCTACTTCCGGCTCCGGGCACCGGCGCCATCCTGCCGTGCCTATGCCGTCCCCGAGACCTTCCATCACCTCACCGTTCCGAGCCGGCGGTTCGTCCGCTCGGCCCATGCCCGCGGGAGTACCGTGCACGTCTGGACCGTCGACGATGCCCGCGCCGCGCTGGCGCACTGGCGGCGGGGCGTGAACGGCATCGTCACCAATCGCCCCGACGTGATCCGCGCCGCGCGCCCGCACGCCGGGACGTGACCCCTTCGACCCGTGCCATGACACCGCCCACGCTGCTCGACCAGGCCACCCTGCCCCTCCTCGCCGACGCCCTCGCCGAGCTCGAGCGCGGCTTCGCCACCCTCCCGCCCATCGGCGACGAGCCGTTCCCCCGCGACCGGCTGGCGCAGGTCCTCGGCGAGGTGGCCGTGCGGCTCCGCGACAACTACCCGTATTTCCACCCGCTCTACGCCGGCCAGATGCTCAAGCCACCGCACCCGGTGGCGCGGCTGGCGTACGCCCTCGCGCTCTGGATCAACCCGAACAACCACGCGCTGGACGGGGGACGCGCCAGTTCGGCGATGGAGATCGAGGCGGTGGCGGAGCTGGCACGGATGGTCGGGTTCCCCGCGCATCTCGGGCACCTCACCGGCGGCGGCACCATGGCCAATCTCGAAGCGCTCTGGGTGGCGGGGCAGCTCCGGCCGGGCGCCGCGGTCGTCGCGTCGAACCAGGCCCACTACACCCACAGCCGGATCAGCGCGGTGCTCGGGCTCCCCTTCCAGAGCGTGCCGGCCGACCGCGGCGGGAGGATGGACCTCGAGGCGCTGGAGGAGATCCTGGTGCGGGAGGAGATCGGCACGGTCGTGGCGACGATCGGCACCACCGGGCTCGGCGCGGTCGATCCCCTGCCGGAGCTGCTCGCGCTCAGGGACCGCTACGGCTTCCGGCTCCACGCCGATGCGGCGTACGGCGGCTACTTCGGCCTCGCGGCGACGCTCGCCCCCGCCGCGCGGGCCGCGTACGACCGGCTGGGTGAGGTCGATTCGATCGTCATCGACCCGCACAAGCATGGCCTCCAGCCGTACGGGTGCGGCTCGGTGCTCTTCCGCGACCCGACGGTGGGACGCTTCTACCGCCACGACTCGCCCTACACCTACTTCACCTCGGCCGACCTCCATCTCGGCGAGATCAGCCTCGAGTGCTCGCGGCCCGGGGCGGCGGCGGTGGCCCTCTGGGCGACCCAGCGCCTGCTCCCGCTCGTCGCCGGGGGCGAGTTCGCCCGCGGGCTCGAGCGGGGCCGCGCGGCCGCGCTCGACCTCCACCGCCGCCTGACCGGCGACGCGCGCTTCATCGCGCCGCTCGTGCCGGAGCTGGACATCCTGGTCTGGGCCGTGGCCGCGCCCAAGGCGAGCGAGACCAGCCTCCGCGCCCGGCGCCTCTTCGCCCGCGCCGCCGAACGCGGCCTCCACCTCGCGCTGATCGAGCTGCCGGCCGACATGCTGGACCCCGACGGCACGCGCTTCGCCCGCGACCAGGCGACGGTCACCTGCCTCCGGTCCGTCCTGATGAAGCCGGAACACGCCGC
>DASZPT010000029.1:0-16421 GCA_035549935.1 Gemmatimonadales bacterium | reverse complement strand
TGATGACGATCTGGGAGAACTTCCGGTCGAGGTGGCGGGCCTCGTTGAGGGAGTAGCTGAACGAGAGGCCACCGGTGAGGATGTTCGCGAGGTCGCTGTCGAAGCTGGCCCGGGCCTCGGTCCGCCGGGTATCGGAGATGGTGAGGCAGTCGCTGGCGTCGCGCCGCAGGAAGCAACTGGTCCCGCGGGAGATGACCCCGCTCAGCTGCGAGCGGATGGTCCGGCGGATCCGGCTCACCGAGGCCGGGAGGTTGAAGGCGTGATTCAGGCCGGCGGTGAAATCGTTCTGGCTGGTCCGCGTCAGGTTGCCCGCCGAGAAGCTCTCCTGCCGCAGCCGGTTGTAGGAGAACGTCATGACCATCCCGTTGCGGAGCGTGAGCTGCGCGTCGGGGGTGACGTTCGACGAGAAGGTCCGCGAGACGATGGGGGTCCCGTCCTGGCTCGGCGTCGTGGTGGTGCCCTCCGCCGTCCGGAAGAGGGTCCCGAGGGAGAGCAGCGAGACGGGGCCACGCCGGAGGCTCCGGGTGACCCGCACGGTGCCGCGGGGCCACTCGGTCTGCTTGGTCTCGGAGGTGAGGAACGAGCCGGCGACGAGCTGGAAGCGGCTGGTGCGGGTGCGGGTGTAGCCGAGATTGAACGAGAGCCCCTGGGGGAGGTCCGCCCCCGACCCGAACGTCGTCGAGCGGACCTCGGCGGCGCCGATGGCGGAGTCACTCCCCTGCGTGAGGAACGACTGCAGGCCGCCGAGGCCGAGCTGGTAGTCGAGCCCCGGATCGAAGGCGGCCAGGTCGAAGGTGGAGTTCCGGGTGAGACGGTCACTCACATCGAACGGGCGGATCCGGCGGCTGGCCCGTCCGGCGGTGCTCGAATCGCCGAACAGCGCGGCCAGGATGCGGCCGACTTCGATTCCGGTCCCGAGCTCGTAGGACCGGGTGTTGTTGAGCGTCTGGGGCAGGATGTAGGCGCCGGCGGTATCGCCATCGGCCCGGATCGGCTCCCGGCTGGTGAGGCTCCGCGAGAGGACGAAGGCGCTCTGCGAATTGAAGCGCGGGTGGAGCCAGGCGGTGACCCTGGGGGTGAGGGCGAAGGAGGTGTTGAGCTGCCGGTCGCGCTCGACGCCCACATCCATGCCGAGGAAGCTCTTGCGTGACTCGGTCGCGAGGCGGCCGAGGGAGGTGGAATCGGAGTACCGCCGAAGGTCCCGGGTGCTGGTGAGGTCGCCGGAGAGCACCAGCATCCCGAGCGGCTGCCAGGAGAGCCCCGCCGAGTTCCGCCAGAGGTCCTGCAGGGTGCGCGCGGGCGCGAGCAGGGAATCGGCGGGACGCGAGACCGGCACCTGGTAGGAGATGAGGTCCGACTGGTTGCGGCTCAGCCCGCTGGTCAGCCGCACACTCGCGGGTGTGAGCGTGACCCCCGGCCGGCGGAGCCCCTGGCCGAACTCCGTGCTCTTGAGGAACCCGGGGAGCTTGTCGACGATCCCGCTCAGGTTGATGCCGAATCCGCCGCGGCCCGGCTGCAGCAGATAGGACAGGCTGAGCTCGCGGCCGCTGCTGGTGGCGCTGGAGAGCTCCGACACATTGCTGGCGCGGGTGAAGGCGCCGCTGAGGCCGAAGGGGTCGACGAAGCCGCGCACCAGCCAGCTCCGGCCCCGCTGGGAGCGCCGGAGATCGAAGGCGTAGCTCAGGTTCCAGCTGACGGGTTTGCGGAGTCCCGCCAGGTCCTGGCTTTCGATGTCGGTCCCGCTGAGGAGCTGGGGGTCGACATCGGTGCGGGCGTAGGCGACCTGGATCGGGAGCGAGATGCCGAGGGAGGTCGGCAGGAAGCGATCGAGGCGGAGCCCGGTGCCCATCTGGAAGGTGCCGGAGGTGCGGTAGCTCGGCTGCCCGCCGATCTGCTGGAAGTAGCCGTCCTGCCGGACGTAGCCCGCGTTGAACTCGCCGACATCGGAGGCCACGAGCCGCGCATCGACCGCCATCGCGGTGCCCACCTTCGCGATGGGGTCCACCAGCCGGATGTCGTCGACCCAGACCTCGGCGCTGTCGCTGGCCTCGGTGGTGGCGCGGCGGAAGATGCCGGCCGCGATCTCCTGGACGCTGGCCAGGTTGGGCGGGTTCACCGCCACGTCCTGGATGTGGACCAGGTAGGGCCCGTCGCAGAGCACGTAGGCGTCGCGGTCCAGGGGGTTGCCGCCGCAGGCGACCCGCGCGGCGCTGTCCGGGGCGAGGCCCTGGAGCCGGCGGGACTCGATGGCCCCGCGGAGGTTGCGCCACCGTTCGAGATCCACCCGCACCTCGGGCAGCCAGGTGGTGGTGCTCGCGTCGGTCGCGTACTGGTAGAAGTTCCGGCTGTCGCTCCCGACGCGCAGATAGGCCTGGAAGTCGCCGGTGGGTCCCCAGCCGGGTCCGCGGCCGCGGAACCAGGCGCGCAGCTCGCGGTAGCCGAGCAGGTTCTGGGGCCCGCTCGGGAAGCGGAAGTAGGCCTCGACCCGCTGGCTGTCGGCGACGCCCCGGCCGATGATCCGCAGCGACCGCTCGTTCACCTGGGTCCCGAACTCGTTTTTCCCGCCGCTCTTGCTGTCGAGACCGCCATTGACCCCGGGCGGCGATTCGTACCCCAGCTCCTGGTTCTCGGTCGACACCGTCGAGGCGACGACGTCGCCGGTGGAGGCGCCGGTGGCCCCGGCGATCCCGGTGATCGGCCGGTCGGAACGGCGGGCCCACGGCGAGCCGAGGAAGCGCATGCGGGCGAGCGCGATGTCGGCCTGGATGTCGGGCTGGCCGCCGTCGTTCTCCGCCACGTAGGTGATCCGGAGGTGCTTGACGAGCCGGATGTTGGGCGACCCGAGCGGGAACTCCGGGGTCCGGAGCGGGATCCGGTAGAGCTTCCAGGCGCTGCCGTCGGGGGAGGTGACCCCGGTGCGGACGAAGTACGGCGAGTTCCGGAGGTCGACCACCCAGCGGAAGACGTTCTCCGCCTCGCCGCCGGCGTTGAGCACGTTGTCGCCGTCGAGGTCCTCGGTATCGAGGAAGCCGTTGCCGTTGGTGCAGCGGGAGCCCAGGTCGCCCCAGGGGTAGACCGGGACGCCGTTGCCGAGTTCCCGGCGGCAGAGGGCGAGCCGCTGGCGCGGCTCGCTGTTGACGATCAGCGCGTCGGGCCGGTCGGCCAGGATCCCGATGTCGTCGGTCTCGGCGTTGAAGACGCCGGTGGTCTGGCGTTCGGTGTCGAGGCGCCCGAGACCCACGAACTGCCGGCCGGCGTAGGTGGTATCGATCCCGTTGACCGTGAGGCTCTCGGGGGCGATGGCGATGGCATCCTCGTTCACCGACCCGAGGTCGACGATCATCCGGACCCCGGCCGAGTCGGCGCGGTGGAGCCGGTCGAAGACCCAGAACTCGAGGAACTCGTTCTTCGAGAGATCCACGCCGGTGGTGCTGATCGCGGTGACCATCGAGCGCCAGCGCGGGGCGTTGAGCCGCTGGGGCATGCGCCACTTGATGGTCCGGTCGCGCTGGACCTGGCCCCCGGCGGTGTCGGGCTGGAGCGAGGTGTAGAGCACCGTCTCCAGCTGGTCCTGCTGGCCTACCACCTGGATGTTGTTGTCGATATCGCGGGCGCGGAGGGTGGTGCCCTGGTTCTCCTGGATCAGGTTCTGCCAGGTGAGCTGCACCGCGTCGGCGGTGTCGAAGGCGAAGGGGAAGATGTCCTGGACGCCGTCGACGAAGGCCGGCCGGCTGCCGAACTGCCAGAGCGATTCGCGGAGCGACAGCGCGATGCCGCGGTCTCCTTCGAACTCCTCGAGGTAGGCCTGCCCCGACCGGTTCGGGTCGGGCCGGGTGAGCGCCAGCTCGGCGTTGAGGTCGAGGCGGGAGGGGGCGATCGCCGGCGCCGAGGTGAGGCTGTTGAAGAACCGGGTGACGGCCTGGGGCTTGAAGCGGAGGTCGGTACTGATGCCGCCGACCATGTGGGCCGAGGCCTCGAAGCCGAGCTGGGGGCGGTTGAAGGCGCTCTGCTCGACCTGGTAGATCCCCATCAGGTTGATGCCGCCGGTCTCGCCCAGGCTGTAGCGGGTGGAGAGCCCGTAGATCTGGGTGGGCGCGACGGCGAAGACGCCGCGCTCCTCGAACCGGGCGTTGATCGTCGCGGCGGTGTTGCCGAAGAGCCCCTGGGGATTCAGGAAGGTCACCTGCCCCAGGTCGTAATTGATGTTGTAGTCGATCCCCTTCTCGAGGCGCCGCCCGTTCATGTAGAGCGTCTCGCTGCCGTCGCGGATCTGGAGGGCGCCGAGGTCGAGCGTGCTCCGGTCGCCGGTGGAGCTGGCGTTGTAGCGCAGGCGGAAGACGAACTTGGCGGGGGGGCCCTGGTCGAAGAGCAGGTAGTCGGGCGTGGCGTAGAGCGAGTCGTTCCGTTCGGTCGCCAGCAGCCGCGCCGGGTCGGCGAAGGGCGCGAGCGACGGGAAGATGATGTACGACTCCTTGATCGTGAGCTGGGCGTTGGGCTCCCGGCCCCGCGGGAAGAGCCGGTCCTGCCGATTGAACAGCGCCGGGTTGTCGGCAGTGGCGAGCCCCAGCTCGGCGAGGTAGGTCGACTGGGCGCCGGGGCGGAGCGGCCGCTCGGAGCGGTTGAGCGAGAGGTTCACCACCAGCGAGTTGAGATCGAGGTCGGCGCCGGCCACCCGGTAGGCGTTGCGGATCTCGTGGCGGAAGGTCACCGCCTCCGCCCCGACGCGCGGCTGGAAGATGAGCCGCAGGGTGTCCCGGATCGGGAGCCCCTGGTCCTGGGCCGGGAAGGTCCCCACCTGCCCCGCGGCGCTCCGGTAACTCACCGCCAGGAAGTCGTTCTGGTCGAGCCGGGCCGCCAGCGCGATCCAGAGGCCGCTCGGGTCGACGTAGTAGTCGACATCGCGATTGAGGAGCTGCCAGATGCCGGTCTGCTGCTGCAGGCCGTCGGCGCTCACCGCGATGGCGTTGATGCCCCCCAGGTTGGGGTTGGTCTGGGTGTTGGTGAAGGGGCGGTAGCGGTAGACCCGCACGTCGCCCTGGTTGATCTGCGCGCCCGCGGGCAGTGAGGTCCGCGCCGGCGGCTGGAGAATGTCGACCCGCGGATAGCCCGGGAGGCTGGCGGGATCGGGGACGAAGAAGAACCGGGCCGCCTCGAAGTCGAGGTCGCGGGCCTCGCGGTCCTGGGGCTGCACCGTGGTGCTCCCCACGGTGTAGGTCCGCTCCGCGACCACCGAGCCCTTCTGGGTGGCGGCGATGCTCCGGATCTCGAGCGGGCCGACCTGGAAGGTGGCGTTGACGCCGAAATTGTTGGCCGGGATGGTGGCCGCGATGAAGCGGGACGGCGGCGGGGTGAAGGTCACCGAGCCCACCTCGACCCGGCGCACCACCTCGTCCTCGAGGCCCTGGTAATACACCTGCAGGTTGTTGCGGGCGGTGAAATCGCGCTCGGTGTCGTAGTCGACGTCGACGTGGAGGCGCCGCCCGATCAGGCCGCCGGCCCGGACCGAGAGATACGTGTCGAAGCGGGGCGTCTTGAAGCCGCCGCGGCAGCCGGAGTTGAGGTCGAGGAGCTGGGCCGGGGTGCAGCGGAGGTTCTTGAGCTTCTCGGTGCGGAGCTCGGTGCGGGCCTGGCCGTCGATGTTGAGGTCGGCGTACTTCCGGTTGAGTCCGAACGCTCCGCGGGGTCCGGCGGCGAGACTATCTTCCATACCGGGCGCCTTCCGGCCGTAGATATGCCGAAGACGCATGGCGGTGACGCGGTTGTCCTCGAGGGAGTCGCGTACCGCGTCCACCGAGCGGAGCCAGGCGTCACCGGCGCGGGCCGCCCCGAGCCGCGGGCCTCCGGCCCAGGGGCTCCGGAAGATCTCGGGTTCCCTGAGGTCGAGACCGGCGGGCGTCCGGAAGCGGAGCCAGGCGGTGAACGTCGTGTCTCCCTGCGCCGAGAGCGTAGCGGGACCAGCGAGCGCCAGGAGTGTCAGCGTGGCAAGAACGCGCACCAGGGTCGGGGCGGGGGAACGGACTCGAGGGACGTCGAGCTTGAAGGTGCAGAACACCGCAAATATACAGGCCGACTGAAGGGCTCACAACTCGTTACCAACCGGAGACTTCCCCACTTTTGCGCCTGCTGGACCGCTACCTCGTGCGGCAGTTCATCCCGCCGCTCCTGTTCGCCTTCACGGCGATGACCAGCATCATGCTGCTCAACCAGGTCGCCCGGCGCTTCGGCGCGCTGGTCGGCAAGGGGCTGCCCTGGTCGGTGATCGGCGAGGTGTTCCTGCTGTGCCTGCCGTTCATCATCGCGATGACGCTGCCGATGGCGGTGCTGGTCGCGGTGCTCTACACCTTCAGTCATCTCGCGGCGGACAGCGAGATCACGGCGATGCGGGCGAGCGGGGTCAGCGTGCTCCAGCTCCTCCGGCCGATGCTCCTCGCCGGCCTGGTACTCACCGCGGGCAATTTCTGGTTCACCGACCAGGTGCTGCCCCAGAGCAATGCGCGCCTCCGCAACCTGCTGATCAATATCTCCCGCAAGAAACCGACGCTCGAGCTGCGGGAGCAGGTGATCAACGAGATCCCGCCGAGCGGACTCTTTCTCCGCGCCAGCCGGATCGACGCGAACAGCGGCCGGCTCCGCAGCGTGACCATCTACGACATGGCGGGGACCGACAGCCGGCGGATCATCTACGCCGACAGCGGGGTCATGGGCTTCGCCAACGCCGGGGCGGACCTGCAGTTCCGTCTGTTCGACGGGGCGATCCACGCCTTCAAGCAGACCGACCCGACCCTGCTCCAGGTCACCGACTTCCGGATCAACACCATCCTGGTGAAGGACGTCTCGAACCGGCTCGACCTCGACGCCTCGGACGGGGTGCGGGGTGACCGCGAGATGAGCACCTGCGAGATGATGGCCACGGTCCGGGGCGCGGAGTACGACATGGGCCTGGCCCAGGAACGGCGGCGGCTGGCGCTCGACCGGGACCTGCGGTCCCTGCTGGCGCTGCCCCCCACCTCGCGGCCGCGGCCGGTGGTGAAGCCGGCGATGCCGAAGTACTGCGATCTCTTCCGGGAGATCGGCGCTCGGGTGGGGACGGCCGAGCCGGACTCCGCTGCACAGCCCCTGGACAAGACCCTCGACACCCCGGGGCAGCGCAATGGACCACTCACCGCCCCGCCGATCCCCCGGGCCCGGCCGCCGGTCCCGGTGGTGCGGAAGCCGCTCAATCCGCTGGACAACCCGGTGGCCCTGCCGCTCCAGGCGGTTCCGGTCGCGCCCCAGCAGCCGGTCGAGCGCCCGGTTCCGCGGATCACCACGTGGGCCGAAGTGTCCAGCGCCCGGGACGAGGTGAAGACCTCGGCGAGCCGGGCGGACCAGTACCTGGTGGAGGTACACAAGAAGTGGGCGATCAGCGTCGCCTGCCTGGTCTTCGCGCTGGTGGGCATCCCGATGGCGCTCCGCTTCCCCCGCGGCGGGATGGGGCTCGTGATCGGCGGCGGGCTCTTCGTCTTCGCCATCTACTATGTGGGCCTCATCGCGGGCGAGGGGCTCGGCAACAAGGACATCGTGCACCCCTGGATCGCGATGTGGGCGCCGAACATCATCTTCGCGACGCTGGGCGTCTTCGGCATGATCCGGGTGAGCCGCGAGTCGGGCTCCACCCGCGGGGGCGACCTGGCCGAGCTGTGGGAGACCCTCACGAGCCGGCTCCGCCGGCGGAAGGCGGGCTGAGTGCGGATTCTCGACCGCTACGTGCTGCGCTCGTGGGTGCTGATCTTCATCCTCACGGCGATCGGCTTTCCGGTGGTGTCCATCATGATCAACATGACGGACAACCTGGAGAAGCTGCTCGACCGTGGGCTCAAGCTGCCGGAGATCTTCGCCAGCTACGTCTACGCCCTGCCGGAGAACATCTTCCTCGTCATGCCGGCGGCGGTGCTGTTCGCGACGGTGTTCACGGTGGGCAACCTGGGGCGGCACTCGGAGCTCACCGCGGCCAAGGCGGGAGGGCAGAGCTTCTTCCGCCTCACCTTCCCGCTCTACGTCGCCGCGACCTTCGCCGCGGGCCTCGCGTTCGTCGTCGGGGAGCTCGCCCCCGACTCCACCAGCCGGCAGCTCGAGCTCCAGAAGACCAAGGTGGCGAAGCCCCGGACCGCGCGGTACAACTTCGTCTTCCGGGCGGACCAGGGGTGGGTCTACACCATCCGCTCGCTCGACGTCCAGAACCGGATCCTGCGGCAGCTGGTCTTCGAGCGGCAGGGCAAGGGGCCCGACTACCCCGGGCTCGCCATCGCGGCGGACAGCGCGACCTACGACGCGAAGCTCGGCACCTGGCGGCTCTGGTCGGGCACCAGCCGCCGGATCGGCGGGCCGGTGGGCCAGGAGGCCTTCCACTTCAAGGCGGCCCGGCTCAAGGCGCTGTCGCAGGAGCCGGTGGACCTCCTCGCCGAGCCCAAGGCACCAGAGGAGATGCGCTACGCCGAGCTGACCCGCTACATCGAGGCGCTCAAGCGGTCCGGGAACGACACCAGCAAGATCGAGGTGGACCGGGCGCTCAAGATCGCGCTCCCGGCGACCTGCCTCGTCATCGCGCTCTTCGGCGCGCCGCTGGCGGTCTCCTCGCCGCGCCAGGGTGCCGCGATCGGCATCGCGATCAGTCTCGGTACGACGGTGGTGTTCCTTTCCCTGATCCAGCTGTCGAAGGCGGTGGGCGTCACCGGGATCGTGAACCCGGTCGCGGCGGCGTGGGCGCCGAACGTGCTGTTCCTGGCCGCGGCGCTGTGGCTGATGGGACGGGTGAGGACGTAGGCGCTGAGAGAGGGGCGGTGGGGCGACGGCCCACCCGGCCGGCCCTTTCGCCGGTATATTTCGCGTCCCATGGGAACTTCCCCCGAGCGCCCGATCATCGTCGGCACCGGCATCGCCGGGCTGTGGACCGCGTGGCGCCTGGCCGCGGAGGGCCAGCCCTCCGTCCTCCTCACCAAGGGGCTGCTGGCCGACAGCGCCAGTGCCTGGGCCCAGGGGGGGATCGCGGTGGCGCTGGGTCCGGGCGACAGCCCGAGCCAGCATGCCGCGGACACACTCGCGGCCGGCGACGGGCTCTCCGATCCCGAGGCGGTGCGGGTCCTCACCAACGAGGGCCCCGATCGGATCCGCGAGCTCCTCGCGATGGGAGCGGTGTTCGACCGGGGACCCGAGGGGTCGCTCCGCTTCGGCCTGGAGGCGGCGCACACCCGGCCGCGGATCATCCACGCCGGCGGCGACCGGACCGGGGCCGCGATCGTGGCATTCCTCACCGAGAAGATCCGCCGCCACCCGCTGATCGAGATCCTCCGCTACACCGAGGTCGTGTCGCTGCGCCACGACGGCACCCGGGTGACCGGCGTCTTCGCGGTGCGCAACGGCGTCCTCCTCGAGCTGGAAGCGCGTGACGTGGTGCTCGCCACCGGCGGGGTGGGGCAGCTCTATGCGGTAACGACCAATCCGCTGGTCGCCACTGGAGACGGCTGGGCCCTCGCCTGGCGGGCCGCCGCCGACCTCCGCGACCTCGAGTTCCTGCAGTTCCATCCCACCGCGCTCAAGCTGCCGGGCGTGAACCCCGCCCCGCTCATCACCGAGGCGGTCCGCGGCGCGGGCGGGATCCTGATCGACGCCGAGGGCCGGCGCTTCGCCTTCGATGCCGACCCGCGGGGGGAGCTGGCCCCGCGCGACGTGGTGGCCCGCGCTGTCGCGGCGGCCGATGCCACCGGCGGCGCCTGGCTCGACGCGCGGGAGATCCGGGATTTCCCGGAGCGGTTCCCCGGTGTCACCCAGATCCTCCGCGAGCAGGGACTCGATCCGGCGGCCGACCTCCTGCCGGTGGCCCCGGCGCTGCACTACGCGATGGGCGGCATCCGCACCGATCTCGAAGGCCGGAGCACGCGGGAAGGGCTGTGGGCGGTGGGCGAGGTCGCGAGCACCGGCGTCCACGGGGCCAACCGGCTCGCCTCCAACTCGCTGCTCGAGGGCCTGGTCTTCGCCGACCGGGTGGCGCGGGCGCTCCTCGCGGGCCAGGGTGACGGCAGCGTGCGCCAGGGATGGACCGAGCGCGCCGCGACCCGCCCGATTCCGGCGAGCCGGGCCCCGGCGATCCTGAGCCGCTGGCCCACCGCGGCGCGTCGTCCGCCGGTGCCGCCCTTCCCCGATGCCTCGCAGACGACGGCCAGCGAGAGCGCCGAGGACGCCATGGCGGCGGTGCGGGCAGAGATGCGCCAGATCATGACCACCGACGTCGGCATGCTGCGCACCGAGAGCGGCCTCCTCCGCGCCAAGCGGTCGCTGGGCCGGCTCGCGCGCCAGGTACCGCCCGAGGCGTGGCGCACCGCCAACCAGCTGCTCACCGCACGTCTCATTACCCAGGCCGCGCTGCGGCGGCGGGAGAGCCGGGGCGGCCACCGCCGCCTCGACTACCCGCCGGTCGCCCGACCGGCCGCCCACAAGATCGGCGGGACCCCCGCATGACCTCGATACCCCTCCCGGTGATCGAGCCGACCACCCTGACGGCGAGCGAGATCACGGCGCTGCAGGAGGAGATCCGGAGCCTCGCCCGCGCGCGGAACGCCGTGGTGCTGGCCCACAACTACCAGCGCAGCGAGGTGCAGGACGTCGCGGACTTCGTGGGCGACTCGCTCGGCCTCTCGCGGAAGGCGGCCGCCACCGAGGCCGAGGTGATCGTCTTCTGCGGGGTGCACTTCATGGCGGAAACCGCCGCCATTCTGGCGCCCTCGAAGAGAGTGCTGCTGCCCGACCTCCGGGCCGGCTGCTCCCTCGCCGCCACGATCACCGCAGACGACCTGCGGAAATGGAAGGCGAAGTTCCCGGGCTACATCGCGGTGGGCTACGTCAACACGACCGCCGAGGTGAAGGCCGAGCTCGACTACTGCTGCACCAGCGGCAACGTGCTCGAGGTGATCGACGCGATTCCCGAGGACAAGGGCATTCTCTTCTGTCCCGACTTCTTCCTCGGCGCGCATGTGCGGCGGATGCGGCCCCACCGGAAGGTGGAGGTGTGGCTGGGCGAGTGCCATGTGCATCGCGACATCAACCCGCACACCCTCGAACGACACCGGCGGGAGCACCCCGACGCCGAGGTCCTGGTCCACCCCGAGTGCGGCTGCGCCGGCCAGCTGATCTACGCCATCGGCCACGGCGACATCCCGGCCGACGGGGTCCATATCGCGTCGACCGAGCGGATGATCCAGCTGGTGAAGGAACGCCCCGCCAGCGAGTTCATCATCGCGACCGAGACCGGGATCATGCACCGCATGGAGCAGCTCGCGCCGGAGAAGAAGTTCTTCCCCGCCGACCGGGCCGCGGTCTGCGCCTACATGAAGACGATCACGCTCGAGGGCACCCGCGACGCGCTCAAGCTGGACCGGTACCATGTGAGCGTGCCGGCCCCGATCGCCGAGCGGGCCCGGGCGGCGCTGGACCGGATGGTGGCGCTGGGGCCGGGAGTGGCGAAGAAGCCGGGGGATTGAGGACGTTCCGCGGTCAGAGTTCCGGGTTCCGAGTTCCGGGTTCCGAGTTCCGAGTTCCGAGTTCCGGGTTCCGAGTTCCGGGTTCCGGGTTCCGAGTTCCGAGTTCCGAGTGCAGCGGGGCAGGCCTCGGTGCGAAAGGATGGTATGAAGCGCCGCTTCCTTGTCGCAGGACTGCCGATTCTGGCCGTGGCCGTGACCTTCGTGGTCTCAGGCATCGCCCTCGTTCCTCCCTCCCTGGCGCTCGGTCCCTGTCTCAAGGATTACACGTCGACCGTGTCGTATCGGCCGCGGGCCAGCGCGCTGGCCGGGCTTCGATTCCGGGTGGCCGACGCGGACGCGGAACTCTGCTACGGCCGGCCGATCCGGCGCGACCGGGTGGTGTTCGGCCAGCTCGTTCCCTTCGGCGCCATCTGGCGGCTCGGCGCCAACGAGCCGACCCGTCTCTACCTCTCCAAACCGGTGACGCTGGCCGGGATTCCGCTGCCCGCCGGCCGATACTCGCTGTACGCCGAGCCGGGCCCCACGGAGTGGACGGTCTACGTGAGCCGATCGGTTCTCCATTGGGGTAACGATATTTCGCCCGCGGTGCGGTCCAGGGAAGTCGGGCATGCGATCGTGCCGGTGGAACTCCTGCCGGAAACGGTGGATACCTTCACCGCGCTGGTGGAGGACCATGGGAGCCCCGATCGGGTGGCCCTGGCGTTCGAGTGGGAACGCACCCGGATCACGCTCGAGCTGTCGCGCGGCACTCCTCCTTCCAACCTGGGACTACGTCCGTGATCGAACGCGACCTGAGAATCCGGATCGGCAACGACAGCGCACAGGTGGCGGAACGGGCGCTGGCGGAGGACGGCCCGCGTGACGTGACCACGCGCTTCTCGGTGGACTCGGCCCAGTTCGCCACCGGCTCGATCGTGTTCCGCACCGCGGGGGTTCTCGCGGGGACCGCGTACGCCGATGCGGTCACGACGCTCTGCGAGCTCGGGGGAGTGATCTGGCAGTCGGCGACGGGCAGCGCGATTGCCGCCGGCACGACGGTGGGTGTCCTGCAGGGAAACCTGGCCGCGATTCTCCGGGCGGAGCGGCCCCTCCTCAACCTGCTGCAGCGGGCGGTGGGCATCGCGACGCTGACGCGCAGCTTCGTGGACCGGGTCGCGGGCACGCAGGCCAGGATCCTGCACACCCGGAAGACCGCGCCGGGACTCCGGCTCCTCGACGTGAGCGCGGTGGTCGCCGGCGGCGGCCACCTGCACCGGCTGGACCTGGCCCACACGCTCATGGTGAAGGACAATCACTGGCGGGCGCTGGAGCGGTCGGGCAAGAGCCTCAAGGACGTGCTGGCGGAGGCGCGGGCCGCGGGTGTGGCGGAGTGCCACGTCGAGGTGGAGTCGCCGGCGCAGGTGGACATGGCCTGCGCGGCCGGAGCCAGCCGGCTCCTCATCGACAACCAGACGCCGGCGACGGTGCGCGAATGGAGCGGGGTGGCACGCGGGAAAGTGGCCGGGATCGAGATCGAGGCCACGGGAGGGATCACGCTCGACAACGTACGACAGTTCGCGGAGGCAGGGGCGGACTACATCTCCATCGGGGCGCTGACGCACAGCGTCAGGGCCGCGGATATTTCGCTGGAGGTGAAGCTGGACTGAGCCGCGTCGCGGCTTTGTTGGGTCCTGGGAGCAGCGGGTGAGTCGGGCGCGGGGAGGCGGGGGAGCTTGGAGGCAGGGGAGGCGGGAGCGCCCTTCGCGCGACCCAAGTTCGCTCTTCGCGATAGCCCTCAACCGGGACCCGCTCACTTACGTCGCGCTCCGCGCGCTCCCGCCTCTCCCGCCTCCCGCCTCTCCCGCCTCTCCCGCCTCTCGCGCTCCGCGCGCCCCCACCTCCCCCACCTCCCGCCCCGTCCCGCCTCCCGTCCTCCAGCTCCGGTCCCCATTTGACCGGTGGGTCCCCCCTCGCGACGGCGACTCGGAGGCTGTCACCTCCGCTCAAGCCGCGGTCACGCGGAACCCGGAACTCGGAACGCTGCCGGGCGGAACGCCCCTCAGGCCCCCGCTGCCCCCGCAAACCGCTTCCAGCCGTAGTACACCGGGACCCCGCTCAGGATCACGCCGATATCGACGAGAAAGGCCGTCGGCTGGGAGACGAGATAGTTCCCCAGCAGGAAAAGCGAGGCGCCGAGGAAGAGGAGCGGGACCGCGGGGTAGCCCCAGGTGCGATAGGGCCGCGGCAGGTCCGGGCGGTTGCGGCGCAGCACGAAGACCGCTGCGACCGCGAGGGCATAGAACGGCCAGATGCCGATCACGAACTGGTCCGCCAGCTCGGTGAAGGTCCGGATCAGCACGAAGATCACGCCGAGCACCGCGGCGAGCTGGACCGCGCCGGTGGGTGAACCCGTGACGGGGTCGACCTTCGCGATCGCCCTGGGAAAGAGCCGGTCCTCGGCCATGGCGTAGAAGATCCGGGGCGAGGTCATCATCGATCCGTTGAGCGTCCCGAAGGTGCTCACCGCCACCGCGGCGGAGATCGCGACGATGCCGGCCTGGCCGATCAGGAGCTGGGCCACATCGGAGGCGACCAGCTCCGCCTGCTTCATCTGCTGGATCGGGATCAGGTAGAGATAGATCAGGTTCGCGCCGAGGTAGAGCACCACCACGATCGCGGTGCCGATCAGGAGCGCGCGCGGCAGGGTCCGCTGGGGATCGCGCACCTCCCCGCCGACGAAGGCGAGATCCGCCCAGCCGTCGTAGGCCCAGAGGATCGAGACCATCGCGAGCAGGAAGGGGGAGAGCGCCACCTCGCTCCGCTGGGCGAGCATCGGACCGAGACCCTGCCCGTCCCCGAGCGCGAACCCCAGCAGGACGAGCGCGGCGAGCGCCGCCACCTTGAACGCGGTACTCAGGTTCTGGAGCACCGCACCCCGCCGGATCCCGAAGTAATTCACCACCGCCACGGTGATGATCATGACCGCGCCGAGCAGCTGGTCGGCGCGGACCGGGACACCGCCGATGTACTCCGCCGCGGGATCGAGGCCCACGGTGCGGAGGGCATATGCGGAGGCGGTGATGCCGATAGCGCCGTAGGCGCCGGGGCGGATGATCAGCAGCTCGGCCCACCCGAACAGAAACGCGGGCAGCGGGCCGAAGGCCTCCCGGATGAAGACGTAGATCCCGCCGCTGCGGGGAAACATCGCGGCCAGCTCGGAGTAGGTCAGCGCGCCACAGACCGCGACGACCCCGCCGATGACCCAGGCGGTGAGAAAGAGGGGAACGTCGTCGATCCGGCCGGCCACCGAGGCGGGAGTGCGGAAGATGCCGCTGCCGATGGTCGATCCGACCAGGACAGCCACCGCACTCCAGAGTCCCAGCTGGCGGGGGAGGCGCTCACCCCACTGGTCTGTGCTTTGAGTCATGAGTCGGGGAAGAAGTTCCGGGTTCCGAGTTCCGAGTGGTGATAATTCTGGTACCGGGCGTCGGGTCGCCGGTGTCGAGTTCGTTCGGAGACCCACACCTCGGAACCCGGAACTCGGAACTCGGAACTCTCAGGCGGCCCTCAAGTTGGCGCAGGACCTTCGGCTTGACAACCCGCGTGCCCAACCCGTTCTTTTCGGGTCGGGTTTCGGGGGGAGGCCGTCCCCCTTTCCTTATATAGCCGGAACCGGCCCGTTCGCTCCGGCTCCCTGGAGTTGCAATGAGTCACGACGTGGCTGGCGATCACGCCAGGCTGTACCGGCGGATCGCGGTCGCAGCGGTCATACTCGCCATCGGTCTCATCACCCTCGGTGGCGTCGTCCGAATCACCGGTTCCGGGATGGGCTGCGGGGATCACTGGCCGCTGTGCAATGGCCGGATCTTCCCGAACCTGTCCGACACCCTCGAAGTCATCGAGTGGTCCCATCGCTGGGTGGCGTCGCTGCTGAGTGCCGCCATCCTGGCGCTCGCCGTCGTCGCCTGGCGCAAGCACCGCGGCGAGGGATACCTCCGGACCCCCGCCCTGCTGGCACTCGGGATCCTGATCGTCCAGGTGCTCCTGGGCGCGGTGACCGTCAAGCTCGGTACGGCGGCCCCGGCGGTGGTGATTCACCTGACCAACGCGATGTTCCTCCTCGCGGTGCTGATCGTCTGCGCGCTCCGCGCCGGGGAACCCGCGCCGGCCCCGGGGGGCACGATCCCCGGCGTGGTGCTCGTCACCGCGGCGCTCGGCTTCGTCACGATCCTCGCGGGCGCGTTCGTCGCCAACTACGATGCCGGCGTCTACTGCCTGGGCTTCCCGCTCTGCGCCGGTGAGCTGGGGCCACCGCCGACGGTGCTCGGGCGGGTGCAGTGGGTGCACCGCCTCCTGGCCTTCGGCTTCCTCGCCTCGACGGCGGTGGCCTTCGGCTGGGGACAGCGCCTCGAGCGGAGCCGGTTCGCCGCCGTCCGCCAGGCCACCGCCCAGGTCCTGCTCGCGACCGTGGCCCAGATCGCGGTCGCCGCGGCCATGATCCTGCATCTCCTGCCGACCTCGCTCCGCGCCATGCACCTGCTGGTGGGGAGCCTGGTCTGGGGCGCCATCGTCGTCCTCCTCTTCAAGACACGGAGGATGAGTTCCGAGTTCCGGGTTCCGAGTTCCGAGTCGGAATCCAGCAGTAGCCCACTCGGAGCCCGGAACCCCGAACTCGGAACTCCTGCGACGAAGCCGTCGCTGCTCCGCGACCTGGTGACCCTCACCAAACCGCGGATCATCTCGCTCCTCCTCGTGACGACGCTGTTCCCGATGTTCATCACCAACCGTGGCATGCCGTCGCTTGCGCTGGTGCTGTGGGTGATGCTGGGCGGGTACCTGATGGCCGGCGGCGCCAACACGATCAACATGTGGTTCGACCGGGACATCGACCAGCTCATGTCCCGCACGAAGCTGCGGCCGGTGCCCTCC
>DASZPT010000028.1:0-4404 GCA_035549935.1 Gemmatimonadales bacterium | reverse complement strand
GCCGGGAGGTAGCACGCCGCGAGGGTGGTCCCGCCAAGGAGCAGCGCCGCGAATACCAGAGTGACGGGATCGGCGGCCGAGACGCCGTACAGCGTGGAACGGAGAGCCTGCGCCGCGGCGAGCCCGACGCCGAGCCCCACCAGGATGCCACCGAGCGCGAGCACAGCGCCCTGCCGGAGCACCATGCGGAGGATGTCCGCCTCGAGGGCGCCGAGCGCCATCCGGGTGCCGATCTCCCGCGTCTGCTGCCGGACCACGTAGGCCATCACCGCGTAGATTCCCACCGCCGCGAGCAGCAGCGCCGTCGCCGCGAAGCCGCCCAGCAGCCAGAGGAGGAGCCGGGTGGTCCGGAGCGATTCGGCCGCCACCTGCGTCATCGTTTCCGCATCGCCGAAGACGATGGCCGGTTCCTGCTCGCGCAGGACCCGCTGCAGGGTGGGGAGCAGCTGGGCCGGGTCGCCGGTGGTGCGGATGAAGAGGGTGGTTCCCATCTGAGGGCTGTGCTCGAAGCTCATGTACATGTCGGCCCGGGGCGTATCGGTGAGCGACGCGCGCCGGATGCTGCCCACCACGCCGATGATCTCCGCGGCCTGCGGGCCGAGCTTCACCTGGCGGCCCACCGCGCTCTCCTGGCCGAAGAACCGCTGGGCCAGCGCCTCGCTGATGATGACCGCGGGTGGGCCCGCGGGACCGTCACGCTCGTCGAAGAGCCGGCCTTCCCTGAGCGGGATCTGGAGCGCGCGGAAATAGCCGCCGCTCGCCATCTGCCAGCCGACATCGGGCGCCTGCTGGCCCGGCGGAGTCGGCTGGTCGGTCCGCTCGAAGGGGACGGTCCAGTTGTTTCCGGTGAGCGGCACCACCGCGGCCGCGCCCACCTCCGTGACCTCGGGACGCGCGCGGAGCGCGGCGAAGGCGTTCCGGTAGAATCCCTCGCGGGCGGGCGGGGTGGCGTAGCGGTCGGAGGGGAGCGCCACCTCGAGGGTCATCACCCGGTCGACCGTGAAACCGGGATCGACCGACAGGAGGGTCGCGAA
Source organism: Gemmatimonadales bacterium (assembly GCA_035549935.1). Taxonomy (GTDB): domain Bacteria; phylum Gemmatimonadota; class Gemmatimonadetes; order Gemmatimonadales; family GWC2-71-9; genus JADJOM01. The sequence continues at coordinate 3,370 of DASZPT010000028.1, read as the reverse complement.
GGTGCGGAGCACCAGCCCCGCCCCGACCAGGAGCATCACCGCGAAGGCGATCTCCGCGCCCACCAGGCCCGACATCGCCCGCCGCGCCAGGCGACTCATCGTGGTCCGCCCCGCGCCGACCAGGTCGGCGGCCGCGGTCTCGAACCGCACCGTGGCGGCGGAGAGGAGGCTGAAGGCCGCGGCGGTCACCACGATGAGGCCGAAGGCGAACCCGAGTACCGGGAGGTTGAGCCCGACCTCTCTCAGGCCCGGCACCGCGACCGACGCCGGTACCAGCGACACCAGGCCGCGCATGCCGAGCCGGGCGATGATGAGCCCCGCGACTCCCGCGACCGCGGCCAGCACCAGGCTCTCGGTCAGGAGCTGGCGGATGAGGGTTCCGCGGCCCGCGCCCAGCGCGATGCGCACCGCCATCTCCCGCTTCCGCGCGAGGGACCGCGCCACCAGGAGATTGGCGACATTGACAGCGGCGATGAGGAGCACCACCGTCACCGCCGCGAGGAGGAGCACCAGCGCCGGTTTGGTGTTGCCGACCAGCGCGTCCCGGAGCGACATCGCGTAGTACGAGGCCGCCTGGTTGGTGGCCGGGTAGGCCTGGCGGAACTGGTCGGAGAGCTGGGTGAGTTCCCGCGTGGCCGACCCGGCGTCCACTCCGGGGGCGAGCCGCCCCACCGCGCGGATCCAGCCGTTCTGGCGCTGCGCCGGCGTCTGCACCGGGATCGTGAGCGAGGCGACGATGTCGGTGCGGTAGTTGGGCGGAAACCGGAAGCCGGGCGGGGCGACGCCGATGACGGTGCGGAGCTCGTCGTCCACCTTGATGCTCCGCCCGACAATCGACGAGTCGGCGGCGTAGCGGGTGGTCCAGAGGTCGTAGCCCAGGAGCATCACCGGCGCCGCACCCGGCCGGCTGTCGTCCGCCTCGATCGAGCGGCCCAGGAACGGCTGGACCCGGAGCGCCTCCAGCGCGCCGCTCGTGGCGAGCAGCGCGGAGACCCGGAAGGGGTCGTTCGCTTCGTAGACGGTACCCTGCCCGGTCCCGTACGCGCCCAGCACGGTGAAGCTGTGCGCCTGGGTCGTCAGGTCGATGTAGTCACCCAGGCCGATGTAGTCCTTCGTGAGGCCGGTGCGGATGTCGCGGTGGTGGACCACCGCCAGCCGGTCCGCCTCCGGGTAGGGCAGCGGGCGGAGAAGGACCGCCTCCACCAGGCTGAAGACGGCAATATTGGCCCCGACCCCCAGCGCGAGGGTGAGGATCGCGGCGAGGGTGAAGCCCGGTTCGCGGAGCAGGCGGCGGAGCGAGAGACGCAGGTCATGGAGCAGCATGGGCCGTCGCGGAGGGGGGAGCCGTGCCCGACGCGCCGGCCGGCACAGCGGTTTCCCGCGAGCGGACCAGTCGCCATGTCCCAAAATGGATCTGCGATTCGGCCCCGCTCCGCGCCATGATTGGGCGCGGTGAGGGTCACACACCAGGCGAGGCGATGGCATGAGCGACGACCTGACGGCACGGCTCAAGGCGCTGGAGCGGGCGACTCGGCCCCTCGAGCCGGGCAGCGCGCGGCGGCGACGGCTGCGGCAGGCGGTGACCGGACGGGCCGAACGGTTCCTCCGGGGGGTACGGACTCTCAAGGCGTTCGAATCGCCGGCCGGCGCCGCCGGCCTCGCCGCGGTCCCGATCCAGGACGAGGGGATCCCGGTCGACGAGGCGCTCGCCCTCCTCGACGACTGCGTCTTCCGCCCGGGGAGCAACCCCGCCGCCGGGCCCCACCTCGCCTACATCCCCGGCGGCGGCCTCTATCACTCCGCGCTGGGCGACTACCTCGCCGCCGTCACCAACAAGTACGCCGGGATCTCCTTCACCGGCCCCGGACCGGTGCGGATGGAGCACCAGCTGGTGCGCTGGACCGCGGACCTGGTGGGCTATCCCGCCAGCGCGGGCGGGCACCTCGCCTCGGGCGGCAGCATCGCGACGCTCGCCACGCTCGCCACCGCGCGCGATGCCCATGGGCTCAAGGGCGCCGACTTCGCCCGGGCCGTGGTCTACCTCACGACCCAGGCCCATCACTGCATCGAGAAGGCGCTCCGGATTGCGGGGATGGGAGAGGCGACCATCCGACAGGTGGCGATGGACGAGCGCTACCGGATGCGGCCCGACGCGCTCGCCGCCGCGATCGAGGTGGACCGGGCCAAGGGGTTCCATCCCTGGTGCGTGATCGCCGCGGCGGGGACCACCGACACCGGGGCGGTGGACCCGCTGGATGAGATCGGGGCGATCGCGGCGCGCGAGCGGTGCTGGTACCACGTGGATGCCGCGTACGGGGGCTACTTCCTGCTCACCGGCCACGGACGTCGGCTCCTCAAGGGAATCGAGCGGTCGGACTCGACGGTGCTCGACCCCCACAAGGGGCTCTTCATTCCCTTCGGCGTGGGCGTGGCGCTGGTCCGCGATGCCGCGGCCCTCGCCGCCACCCACAGCTACACCGGTCACTACATGCAGGACGCCCTGGCGGACCGGCACGAGGTCTCGCCGGCCGATCTCTCACCCGAGCTGACCAAGCACTTCCGCGCGCTCCGGATGTGGCTGCCGCTGGTCCTCGAGGGGACGAGGCCGTTCGCCGCCGCGCTCGAGGAGAAGCTCCTCCTCGCCCGCTACTTCCGCGAACGGATCGAGCCGCTGGGCTTCGAAACCGGCCCCGAGCCCGACCTCTCCATCGTGACCTTCCGCTGGGTGCCGCCCGGACTTCCGCTGGAGGAGGTCAACCGGCTCAATCAGGCGATTGTCGAAGGGATTCGGGAGGACGGGCGGGTCTTCCTCTCGTCGACCATGCTCGACGGCCGGTTCACGCTCCGGCTCGCGGTCCTCAACTTCCGGACCCATCGGCGGGAGATCGACCTCGCGCTCCGGGTGCTGGAGGAGCAGGTGAGGCGGGTGACGAGGGAGAAGTGAGAAGGGAGAAGGGCCTCCCGCCTACCTCTCCAGGCTCGCTCTCCGTCCTTCCAGAAACCGCCGCTCCGGCTCCTGACGCACCAGCGCCAGGGCTCGATCGTAGCTCTCCCTCGCCTCGCTCGTTCGCCCGAGCCGCCGGCAGAGTTCTGCGCGGGCCGAGTGGGCCAGGTGGTATCGCTCCAGCGCGCCCTCGGCCATCAGCCCTTCGATCACGCCCAGCCCCGCTGCCGCGCCATCGCGCTGGCTCACCGCCACCGCGCGGTTGAGCGCCACCACGGGGGACGAGTCCAGCCGGATGAGGAGGTCGTAGAGCGCAACGATCTGGGGCCAGTCGGTCTCCGACGCCGTCGCGGCCTCCGCGTGGAGCGCCGCGATCGCGGCCTGCAGCGCGTAGCGACCGGTGCGTCCCGAGGAGAGCGCATGCTC
>DASZPT010000027.1:0-2687 GCA_035549935.1 Gemmatimonadales bacterium | reverse complement strand
GTAAGCTGCAGGGCAGCGGCTAGCGCGGCAAGGCCGCGCCTGCCGCGGTGGGGTTGTGACCTGTGGCGCACAAACCGTAGGGCCGCGGCCCTGGCAGCTTCACGCGGTGGTTAGGTGGCTGTCGCAGAACAATCCTCGGCCTACGTCCCGCACGGCTCTGTCCCTTACCCGACCCGGCACCCAGCCAGCCCGTTGTAGCCACTCACCGATCGGGGCCGGATGCACGGCGAGCCGGGAGGGGCCCTGTCTGCTTTCTGGTGGAACCTGCCGTTCCCCAGGGCCCCTCATCCGGCGAGCCGCAGCCGGTGCATCCGGCCCAGCTGGCGGGCGGGAACCTTCGCTGGACGGCCAATCGGCTCACTTCTGGAATGCCGCCGTTGGTCGCGTGAGACCACCACAACCGAGAAACTGGATGGGAAGGGCAGTCGAGGTGAGGCGTCGGATGGAAGCCACCTAACGACCCCGCATAAGCTGCGCCCCGAGGCTCGTTCGCGCAAGCGAACGGGCCGACAAGCGCAGGCGCATGGAATGCCGAAAACCGACGGCCGAGGACGTCAGCTTCATGCGGTGGTTAGCTGGCAATTGCTACCGACGACGCACGAGCCGGAGCATCCATTCGGGGATGCCGGCCCTCCGGAGCGAATCGTGCTGAAGTGCGGCGGTACGGCTTCTGTCCCACACTGTCTCTGCGTCGCGATCCAGGAGCTGGAGGTCGTGAAGGAGTCGTTCGCTCCCGGGCTGCGTACTCACAAAGTCTCGTTCGACTCTCAGGCACAGTCGCTCGGTACGGACGTGATTGCCTGTGGTCAATGCCACTCCGCAACGTTCCAGCCTTGCATGCTGGCCTTCATGAACGAGAATGGAGGCCACCTCGAGCGGCGTAGTGGTTGGCTTTCCGAGAAACTCGCCATTGAGCAAGCACAATGCCAAGGAACCAAACCACTGTCCTCGAGGCGCCAAGTAGTAGTCAACGAAGATGCGCTTGATATATCCGGTGAGAAGAGGTCGGGGGCGAGGGTTGGCGCGTGCAAGGAGCTCAAGTGCCTCGCGCAAGACCGGAAGCACTTTGTCCGGGTCGAGCACCGTCAGGGGGGCGAGATACACGTCAATGTTGGCAATCCGGTAGTGGCGTGAGAGCGCTAGCGTGATACTCATCGGCCACGTTCTGGGATTGGGGCGAATGACCAAGGGAAAGCGGGGAATGGGTTGCCAGCTAACGACCCCGCATAAGCTGCGCCCCGAGGTGCGTTCGCGAAAGCGAACGGGCCGACGGCCGGCCGTCTGTGGGTGGCCGCAAACCGACGGCCGAGGACGCCAGCTTCATGCGGTGGTTAGACGCCAAGTGCGATCGGCTAGGGACGACTGAACACCGCCCCGTGGGGGACACCAGCTGCCGTGCCGCCGTGTGGCCAAGTCTTTCCGCTCATCAAATAGCCGGGTGTAGTGGCGCCGGGCTCCCGGAACCGGATATCAATCGCCAGCGACCCTGTTTGGGGGTCAAACTGGAGTAGCACCACCCGATTGCGCATGGCACCATACCCGGTAACCACGACACGGCGATGATCCGGAGCGAGGGCGATCCAGTGTGGGACGTCATCGGGCCCGAGGACCGCCCGGCCGACTTCCCGCGGGTGTGATGGATCGCTGATGTCGAGGCTTACGACGGCACTCCAGGCCGGAACGGTGACCAGATAGTAGGAGCCTGCGACGACTGGGATCGCGCAGTGGGTGCGCTCCTTCATGGGAAACGATGCGACCATGCGAGCGGAGGGCGCGGCGCCATCCAGGTCCTGGAGCAGGTACAGCCCACAGTTGAAGGTCGACACGAGAACCGTTTTACCATCCGCGAGCACCCGGGGCTCCGCCGTCAACTGACCTTCATCCCCGCGAGGGCCTGGCGGCAGCTTGATGGTGTGTTGGAGGCTGAGGTCCGACAGGCGCCAGATCTGGAGTTGGTTGGAGGCAGGGAAGTCCTCCATCATGTCGGTCGTCGTGGTCACGATGCGGTCGAGTGTGGGGATGACCGCGGCACTGTACACACGGGTCCCCGAGTCGATCCCGACTTGGTCGGCGGACGCGCTCCTCCGGACGGTGCCGCTGGGGGTCATCTCCACCAGGCCCCCTGGCCGCATCCCGGCGCCAGAATGGGCCATCTGGAACGTGGCAAGCACATTCCCGCCCGGAAGTCGTACGAAGGAATGTGGATGGGTGAGGCCCGCGAGGTCGTTGAACTGATACGCGAGGCGTGGGCGGCGGGGCGTGGTCAGGTCGAAAACAAAGGTTTCGCCCGTGCCAAAGCCGTTGGCAAACAGCTGACGGTCCGCCGGCAGCTCGTGTTCGGTGTGATGGGGGACGTTGTGCCGGCCCGGGACGGGTAGGGTCGTGACGAGCTCGCCGTATCGGTCAGGAGCCTCGGTGACGTCGAGCACGGCGAGGAAGTCGGGCGCCATGGTATCGGCTGAGGCAGTCCAGAGATACACATACTGACGGGGAGTGGGCGGGGGAGCGGCAGAAGGCGAGGCACAGCCCGTTATCGTCGCGAGGAGGGCGGCGACGGCCCAAGAGGAGCGAAGGGGCACAAGAGCCTTGGGGAATGATGTTGCTGGTTGGCGTCTAACGACCCCGCATAAGCTGCGCCCCGAGGCTCGTTCGCGCAAGCGAACGGGCCGACGAGCGCAGGCGCAGGG
>DASZPT010000026.1:0-5972 GCA_035549935.1 Gemmatimonadales bacterium | reverse complement strand
GCTACCGCGTCCCGCTCGCCCCCGCCGGACTGAACGCGTCATTCACCCCCCGCTCCTTCATCAGCGCCAGGACGCGCTCCACCGCCGCCGGCACCCCCGCCGTCAGGTTCTCGGCGCCGTTCTCGGTAATCAGGACCGTGTCCTCCAGCCGCAGGTGGATCCCGCGGTCGGCGAACTCGATGATCGGCTCCACATTGAACACCACCCCCGCCACCAGCGGGCGGTCGAGCCAGCTTCCCGCGATCCACCCCACATCGTGCACCGAGATCCCCACGAAGTGCCCGATGTACCGGCCGCTCTGGTTGTACGCGTCGAGCCAGCCGTACTTCTGGTAGACGGGCAGCGCCGCCTGCTTGAGCTGGTTGAGGGTCACCCCGGGCTTCATGGCGGCGATGATCGCGTCGCGCGCCTCGAGCACGCAGCGATACAGCTTCTCCTGCTCCGGCGTGAACTTCCCCGACACCGGCCAGACCCGGGTGATGTCCGAGGTGTAGTAGCCGTAGTCCGAGCCGTAATCCATGTAGACCAGCTCCCCCGCCTTCATCTGGCGGGTGTTCTTCTCGTAATGCACCTCGGGGGCGTTGGGGCCGGACGGCACGATCGGCAGGAAGCCGTCGCCCCGGGCACCCAGCCGGGTGTTCACGTACTGCGCGGCGGCCGCGAGCTCGTACTCGTACATCCCCGGCCGGGTCCCGCGCATTGCCTCCGCCACGGCCCGCGCCCCGATCCGACCCGCCTCGCGGAGCCGCGCGATCTCGTAGGGCGTCTTCACCCAGCGAAGCTCGTCGAGCAGGGGCGAGAGGTCCGCCTGCGGCAGCTGGGGCGCGGCCCGGGCCAGGCGGCGGTGCGCTTCGGCGAGCGGGCTCTCGCCCGACAGGAGCGGATTGTCGGCCTGGGCGCCCTGCAGCATCCGGACCTCCACCCGCGCGTGCAGCTGGTCGTCCGGGGGGGTGAGCTGGAGGTAGAGCTTCTTCGCGGATTCGTTCCCGCTCGCGATGCTGAAGTAGAAGAAGAAATTCTCGAGGGGCTGGATCGGGAGCCCGTAGCGGGACGCGGCGGTGGAGTCGTCGCGGAGCGGATTCCCCCGCGGCGCGAAGACCATGGCGGTCCGGGTCGGGCCACTCAGCAGGAGGACGAGGCCCGGTTCCTCGAGTCCTGTGAGGTAGTAGAAGTCGGGCGCCTGCCGGAACCGCACGTTGTAGATGTGCTCCTGCCCTCCCACCACCACCGCGACTCCGTCCCCGATCTTCTCGAACAGGCGGGTCCGCCGCGCCAGGAACTCCTCCCGATCGAACGTCCCGGCCTGGCACACCGCGCGGCGGGCGGACAGGGCCAGGGCGAACAGGACGAGGGTGAGGACGGGACGGAGGCGGCGAGACAGGGCGGATCCCATGGAACGGCTCGGTCGGTGAATGAAGTTGCGGGGGATGCCAGCGACGAGGGCGGACCCTACGCAGGGTCCGCCCCGGGTGATTCGGCGCCGCGGTGATGGGTGGGCTACGGAGCCCGCGACAGCAGGCTGAGTTCGCGCAGGACGCCCGGATCCGCATCCCGCAGGTTGTCCTCGAGCCGCGCCCTGGCGCGCGCGGCCGCCGCGGTGTCGCCCGCGGCCGTCGCGGCCTGCACCAGGCCGCGCAGGCTGAGTGAGCGGCCCGGCGTGACCTCGAGCGCGCGGGTGAACTCGCGCTCCGCATCCCCCGCCTTCCCGTCAGCCAGGAGGAGCTCGCCGAGGAGCTCGTGGGTCGGCTTCACGATGTCGGGCGGGCCGAACTCCATCGGCAGCGCATCGGCATCCGCCACCGTCTGCTGCAGGAGCGCCACGGCCTCGACCCGCTTGCCCCGGGCGTGGAGCAGCTGGGCCCGCAGCTGCGCGGCGAGGATGACCGGCATCTTCGGGTTCCCGCCCACGATGCCCTCGTTCCCCCGTTCCCGGATCAGCGCCTCCATCCGCGCCAGGGCCGCCTCCGCGTCCGCCCGTCGCCCGCGCTTGAGCGCGGCGACTCCCTGGGCATAGGCGTCCATCGCCCTGGCCCCCGCGGAGGACTGTGTCGTGCCCAGCGCCCAGTCGGCGACGCCGTCGTTCCATCGCTCGGTGCTGATGACGTAATGGGCCCGCATGGTGAGCATGTAGCTCTCCCGGCCGCCGTTGCTGGCGCCCACGAGGTTCCGGCGGACCAGCTCGAGGTAGCGCCGGGCCTGGTCGTACTGGCCCAGCTGGATCATGCCGTAGTTATGCCAGGCGGTATAATGGCCCGGGCGCCAGGCGGAGGTGTCCTTGCCCGCCGCGATCGCATTCTGGCTCACCGTCTCCCGCCACATGCCGAGCGCCAGGAAGATGTGGGTCGTCATGTGCTGCGCGTGATCGGCGTCGGCCGCGATCTTCGAGTACTCCTCCGCCGCGAAGAGACCGAGGGGCGCGTGGATCGGGTCGTCGAAGGCGTGGATGATGTAGTGCAGCGCGCCGGGGTGGAGCGGGTTGCGCCGGTTGATCTCCTCCGCCAGCGCCCCGGCCCGCATGTAGGTGGGGATGTTGCGCACCCCCTGGCTCAGGCCCATGAGGGCGAGGGCATAGAAGGCGCGGGCCTCGTCGTCGGCCGGATTGGCGTCGAGGAGGCGCGCCATCGCGTCACAATAGAGGCTGTCCTGTCGGGCTTTGGGGTTCGCGGGATCATAGAGCGCCTCGACCGCATCGAGGTACATCTGTTCCCGGGGTGTGCCCGCCTTTGCACGCCGGGCCGCGGGAGTCGGGGCGAGTCGCCCGAGTGCCGCGCGTGCCGCCGCCATGTCCTTCTGGTTCCAGAGCGGATGGGTGTAGGTCATCGCCTCGCCCCAGTAGGCCAGCGCGAAGCCCGGGTCCGCCTGCTGGGCCGCCTTGAAGGACTCGGCGGCGTCCTCGTACTCGAAGCTGTGGAGCAGGAGCACCCCGCGGAGGAACGGGGCCTGGGCCGCAGGGGCGCCCGAGTTGGGGAAGTCGATCCGGCCAAGGGTCTGGGCTGGCAGGGCCGCGGGGACGAGCAGGGACGCGAGCAGCAACAGCCGACGCATGTCGAGCCTCGAGGTAGGGGTGCGCATCACCGGCAAGATGGGGCGCTCCCGGGTCCACGCGCCAGCGCGGGGCTACTCGAGCCGCTTGAGCGCGTCGCCGATCATGCGGGCCTGCGGGAACTGCCGGGCCAGGCTCGTGAGGATCGCCCTGGCGGAGTCCTTCTGCCCGGCGGCCACCCACGCATCGCTTGCGAGCATCCCCTTGCGGATCGTGAGGAAGCGGTCGTCCGGCGCGCCCTGGATCGCGGCGACCGCCGCGAGCGCCCCCGCCGGATCCTTCCTGTCCTTGAGCAGCGACTCGGCCGAGAGGAGCTTCACCGACGGATCGTCCGGCGCCTGGCGGGCCAGCTCTTCGATCAGCCGGGCCGACTCGTCACTGCGGCCCGCCTCCCGCGCCAGGCGGGCCTGGTGGTACAACCCCGCGATCAGGAGGCGGCGGACGTCGGTGGTGTCCCCGGTCCGGGTCCCCACGCCGCCGGCGTAGCTGTAGACCAGCTCGCCGCCGAGATCGCCGGCGCGATACACCGCGAGCCCCGCGGTGATCCCGCCGATGGAGGAGGCGATGAGAAGCCCGCGCTCGAGCTTCGCCCGGGAGCGCACGGCGAAGGCGGCCAGCTCCAGCAGCCCCACCACCACGAAGATGTTCCGGGCCCATTCGCCTGCCTCCTCATGCTCCTGCACCGCGCTCCGGACGCCCGGGATCCGCTCCGCCAGGCCGTGTGCCGCGGTGCCGGACTGCGCCGCCAGCACCGCCGCGACCGCGGCGGTGATGAGCAGGACCCGCGCGGCGGGACTGGCCCAGGCGAATGGCTTGAGGTGCGACGCGAGCCGGAAGACGATGCCCAGCACGCCGAGCGCGATGACGAAGTGGACGACGATGGGATGCAGACTGCCAAGGGACGGCATGATCACTCCGCTCTACGGTGGGCGTGCCCCGCCGGAATCGCCCTGAACGTGCGGTGCCGGCGGGGATTCTGCAACCGTGTACGCGGCGCCGCCGCTCAGCGTTGGACGAGGGCCTCCGCCGCCGCGACGAACCCCTCGAGAAAGCCGGCCCAGCCGAACGGATAGTCGCTGATGTCGGCCGTCCGCTCGAAGCCGGCGTGCACGAAGGTGACCCGGGTCCGCTCGCCCACCGGCTCGAGGGTGAAGGAGATCGTCTGGGTGTTCACCGTGGGATCGCCCCGCCAGTCGATCCAGGTGAGGACCAGCCGCCGGTCAGGCTCGAATTCGAGGATCCGCCCCGTGCCCGCGGTCACCTCGCGCCCCTCGACCTGGTACTGCCAATGGAGGTTGTACTCCCCACCCACCCGCGGGTCGACCGTCGCGTGCCCGGTGCCGAACCACTGCTGGATGGCCTTCGGCTCGGTGAGCGCCCGCCAGACCACCGCGGGTGGCGCCTCGATCATGAGGACCTGGCGGACCTCGGGTCGCGGGTCACCATAGTCGGGAAGCACGATCCCCGCGCCACCCTGCAGATGCATCAGGAGGTTGCCGCAGCTCAGGCGCCAGAGGTCCTCGATGAGCTCGGGGCCGCGGCGGATGCCGAGGTCGCCGGCCAGGGCGTGGGTGAGGGTCAGGGCCGTGCCTTCCTCGGAGGGCGCGAGGTCGACCGATACCTCGCTGCCGGTCTGGTACAGCGTCCAGGTGAACGCGAGGCGCCGGTTCGGCTCGATCCGTACCAGCGATTGCCTGGCCTCCGCCGGGGTAGGACAGCCGACGGTGTGCTTCCCCCAGAACCGGTACGCCCCGCCGGGCGCGAGTGTCACCTCGGCCTGCTCCGCGAACCAGCGGGTGAGCTCGCCCGGATCGGTCCACGCGCGGAAGACCCGCTCGGGCGGGGCGGGGAACTTGAAGGTGTTGGTGTAACTCCAGGTCATCGCGCCCCGCCGTACTAGTAGCGCCAGCTCGTGGTATCCGCGCCGGCGGGATGGTTCTTGCGGATCTGGTCCATGATCCGCGGGATGAACATCTGGGCGTAGCGGAGCCGGGAGTAGGCGTTGGACCGGGTATGGTCGCCGTTCCAGCAATGCTCCGCGCGGGGCTGGTAGTCGACCTCGATATCTGGCGTGGGATTGGCGAGGGCCTTGAGCCGCTCCTCCACCAGGTACACCGCGTCGTTGAGGAAGTAGTTGTCCGCCTCCCCGACGTAGATGTGGAGCTTGCCGTTGATCTTCGGGCCGAGCGTGGCCCAGTCACGCGTCAGGATGTGGCCCAGGTCGAAGTGCTCCCGCCAGTATGCCGCGACCGCGGGATCGATCTTCCCGGTGAACTTGTCCCAGATCGGCCTCGGGTATCCCGCGCTGTCGACCGGGCCATAGACCGCCTGCCAGATGTCCCACTGCCCCCCCGAGCGCCCGCGCGAGCCGAGCACCATCTCGAGATGGTTCATCTGTCGGATCGTGGTCTGGACCTGGCCCAGGTAGTCCCGGTGCCCCGGGCGCTCGACCTTCTTCCAGCGGCTGGGCCACCAGTAGGCGTTGGTATCGCTGTAGATGTCCACCACCGTGTACTTCCGGAAGTCGATCGGGTCGGGACAGGCGGCCCAGGCGCCGTTGAAGTCGTCGGGATAGAACATCTGCACCGCCATCGCCTCCCACCCGCCGGTCGATCCCCCGTAGGTGAAGCGGGCGTACCCCTGCCCGATGCCGCGGTACTTCTTCTCGAGGTAGGGGACCAGCTCCTGCATGATCGCGTCACCGTACGGGCCGTTGGCCTCGGAGTTCACGGCGTACGAATCGTCATAGTAGAAGGTGGGATGCTGGATCTGGATCAGCAGTACCCGCGGGAAGTTCGGACCCTTCCACTCCTGGTAGAAGCGGTACGACTCCTCCTGCTGGATCCGGTTGTAGCCCGGCAGGCGGAACCGCTCGCTGTAGTCGGGCTTGAGGTCCGCGTCGGGCGGCGTCTCCCGCCAGGGCCAGAAG
>DASZPT010000025.1:0-2617 GCA_035549935.1 Gemmatimonadales bacterium | reverse complement strand
CAGATCAGCCATACCGGGAGCCAGGCCTCGCCCCGCTTCGGCGGGCAGACCCACAACGGGTGGTGGTACTGGAGCCCTGGCGGCGAGAAGAAGTATCTCTTCATCGGCGAGGAGGGCCCGGGCTCCATCGGCGCCGCGTCGTCAGGGGATATCCACGTGGTCGACGTTTCGGACTTCACCAGTCCGGTCGAGGTCGCGACCTACACCATGACCGGCGCAGGGACTCACAATTTCTGGGTGGATGAGACCCGCCAGATTCTCTACGCTGCCTACTACAACGGCGGGGTGGTCGCGCTGGACATTTCGGGCACGTTGAGCGGCGACCTGTCCTCCCGCGAGATCGCCCGGATCAAGCCGGGGGGGACGGGGAACACCTACGTCTGGGGCGTGATGCTTTACAACGGGTCGCTCTACGCGAGCGACATGCTCTCCGGGCTCTGGCAACTCAGCGTGCCTTGACCGGGAGCCTCGACCGCTGCACCATCCCCGGGACGGCGCGCATCGCGCCGTCCCGTCTTTTCAAAGGCTCCTGATGCCACAACCGTTCCGGTGGGCCGCCGGGCTTCTCTTGGCCGGCCTGCTGTCTACGCCCAGCCACCTCGCCGGCCAGACCGGCTTCACGTCCACCGCCGCGACGCGCCAGCGCGCCCTCGAGCAGATCCTCGTCACCCTGGGCGATACCGCCCGGGCCCGCCAGCACAGCAAGGTGCTGTCGGCGGTGCCGCACGTCGCCGGCACACCCGCGCAGCAGGCCACCGCGCGCTATGTGCTGGAGCAGATGCGCAGCTGGGGCCTCGATACCAGCCGGGCCGACTTCCAGGTCTACATTCCGCGCCCGGAGTCCACGGTGGTGGAGATCGTCTGGCCCACGCCGGCGCGTCTCGCCCTCGAGGAGCCGGCGCTGGCCGAAGACTCGAGCTCGCAGCGGTCGATCTGGCCGGTCATGAACGGCCATGCCGCCGCCGGCGATGTCACGGCCCCGCTGGTCTACGTGAACTACGGGCTGATCGAGGACTACCGGGTCCTCGATTCGCTCGGCATCTCGGTCAAGGGCAAGATCGCGATCGCCCGCTACGGCCGCAGTTTCCGTGGCATCAAGGCCCGGGAGGCCGAGTCGCACGGGGCGGTGGCGCTGCTGATCTACTCTGACCCGCAGGACGACGGCTACGTGGTCGGCGACGTGTATCCCGAGGGCCCCATGCGGCCGGCGCAGGGGGTCCAGCGGGGAAGCATCCTGAATACGCCCGGTGGCGACCCCGCGACCCCCGGCTGGGCGGCGGTGCGGGGGGCCCGGCGCCTGCCGGTCGACTCGATGGACATCCCGCACATCCCGGTGGTCCCGGTCGGCTACGGCAACGCCGCCCGGCTCCTCGAGCCGCTCCGCGGCGAAGGTGCGCCGGCGGGCTGGCAGGGGGGACTCCCGTTCCGCTACCACATCGGCGCGGGTGAGGTGGTGGCGCGGGTCGCGATCTTCGGGGAGCCGGAGGCCCGCGCCTGGAAGACCATCACGAACACGTTCGGGATCCTCCGGGGCAGCGAGTTCCCCGAGGAGCTGGTGATCCTGGGCGGCCACCGGGACGCCTGGGGTCCGGGCGCGGTGGACAACGTGAGCGGGGTGGTGAGCATCCTCGAGGCGGCCCGCATGATGGGCGAGGCGGCGAAGCGGGGCTACCGGCCCCGTCGCACGATCATCTTCGCGACCTGGGACGCGGAGGAGTGGGGCCTGATGGGGTCGAGCGAGTGGGTGGAGGCCCGTGAGGCGGAGCTCGCCGCCAGGGCCGTCGCCTACCTGAATCTCGATGTCTCGGTCTCGGGGACGAGCTTCGGCGCGAGCGGCACCGCGACCCTCCATCCGCTGCTCCGGCAGCTCAGCCGCCAGGTGACGCAGCCCTACGACTCGGTGAGCATCTACGACGCATGGCGCCGGCGCAGCCGGATCGCCGATACCGCCGACGTGTCGCTGGGTGACCTGGGCGGAGGAAGCGACTTCGCCGGGTTCTACAACCACCTCGGCATCGCGTCGGCGGGCTTCGGATTCGGGGGGCCAGGCGGGGTCTATCACAGCGCGTACGACTCGTACGACTGGATGCGCCGCTTCGGCGACCCCGGATACCAGGCGCACGTGGCCGCCGGGACCCTCGCGGCGCTCTTCCTGGCCCGGGTCGCGAACGCCGACCTCGCGCCCTTCGACTTCCGCGCCCTCGCCGCGCGCCTTGCGCGCCTCGTGACCGCGCTCCCCAGGACCCGCGGCGTCACCGGTCCCGCCCCCGACACCACCCGGCTGTCGGGCGCGGTGCGCGACCTCGATCGTGCCGCCCAGGCCTGGCAGTCGGCCCGCGACGCCGCCCTCAACGGCGTTCCCTCCCGCCGCGCGGTCCTCGCGGCGAACGAGAAGCTCCGCCAGGTGGAACGGGCCCTCACGCGGCCCAGCGGCCTCCTGGGCCGCCCCTGGCTCCGGAACCTCATCTTCGCCTCCGACCGCGACAACGGGTACGCCGACGTGGCGCTCCCCGCGATCGTGGAGGCCTGGCGGGACGGGGATACCGACCTGACCGCGTCGGAAACGGCGGACCTGGTCGACCGACTCACCGATGCGGCCACCCGGCTCTCGGAGGCC
>DASZPT010000024.1:0-16764 GCA_035549935.1 Gemmatimonadales bacterium | reverse complement strand
TGTTCACCGCTTCGTCCACGACGATCATGACGAGGTCCCCGACGCGGAGCGGGCGCTTGTCGCTGAACCAGCAGGCGCGCACCACCGCGGGGGCCGCCTGCACCGCCGGCGGGGTGGCCGCGGGCGCCGCGGCGGTGGTCGAGGGCGCGGCCGGCGCGTTCTGGGCCGCGAGGCCTCGGACCGCCACCAGCAGCACGAGAGAGATCGGGAGTCCACGCATCGGGGTCATTCCATCCTCGCTTCGCCCGGCGCCACCGCGGTACCCGCCATCACGCCGATCCGCCCGGTGGTCCGCATCCGGACCGGCTGGCCCATCGCCGCGTCGTTGAGCGCCACGCCCTCGATCGCGACCGAGACCCGGCCGGTGTTGTAGTACATCTTCACCGGCTTGCCGGCGGTCACCACGGGGGGCGGCGCGACCCGGAAGCCGGCCAGCACCTCACCGCCGGCGATCGGCCGGCGGACGACCCACCCGGCCTCGGCCGACGCCTCGCTGTCGGCGGGGAGCGGGCCCCAGTTCACCCGCGGCTCGATCCGGATATCGCCGGCGCCGAGCACCGTGCCGGGTGTGAGTGCGCGGGTCGCTACCGGCTGCTCCACGGCGATCCCGGCGCGGAGCCGGAGCCAGGCGCCGGGACCGCGTCCCTGCTCGAACAGGAGGGAGAACCAGCCGCCCTCGCCGCCGATGAGGCGGAACCCGGCCGTGTCACTCACCGGCGCCGGTGACGCGCTCCCCCACGAGAGCACGATCCGGCTGGTATCGACCCGCCACTCGCGGCTGATCGCCGCCGCCACCCGCGCCGAGAGG
This sequence comes from Gemmatimonadales bacterium, assembly GCA_035549935.1. Taxonomy (GTDB): domain Bacteria; phylum Gemmatimonadota; class Gemmatimonadetes; order Gemmatimonadales; family GWC2-71-9; genus JADJOM01. Next base: position 15,956 of record DASZPT010000024.1, on the reverse strand, counting down.
CGGGGTGAGACGTCGCCGGTCCCGACGAACGCGAGCCGCGCCTGGGCGGACGAGCGCCCCGGCGAGACCAGCGAAGCGAGGGAAGCGAGCGCGGTAAGCACGAGCGTCCTAGCGGATGAGGTCATTGGTCACGGTCTGGATCATTTCCTCGGCGGTCTTGATCGCCTTGGAGTTCACCTCGTAGGCCCGCTGCGCCGCGATCATGTCGACCATCTCCTGCACGATCTCGACGTTGGACGATTCGAGCGCGCCCTGGACGATCTGGCCCATCCCGTCGTCCATCGGCATCCCGGTCATCGGGTCGCCGGAGGCGGGGGTCGCCTGGTAGTTGTTGCCGCCCAGGCTCAGCAGGCCGCTGGGATTGGCGAAGCGCACCAGCTGCAGCTGGCCCAGTTCCACCTGCTGGCCGCTGGTGTTGAGGATCGCGCTCACCACGCCGGTGGGCGAGATGCTCACCTGGGTCGCCTCCGGCGGAATGCTGATCTCCGGCTGGAGGGTGTAACCGGCATGGGTCACCAGCGAGCCGGTGTCGGCGGCGCGGGTGAAGGTGCCGTCACGGGTGTAGGCGCTGGTGCCGTTGGGCAGCTGGATCTCGAAGAACCCGTCGCCCTCGATCGCGAGATCGAACGGGTTGTCGGTGGTCTCGAAGGTGCCCTGGGTCTGGATCCGCTGCACGTCGGCCAGCCGCACGCCCCGGCCGATCTGGATCGGCGCGAGCGTCTCGGTGCCCTCGTAGCGGACCAGCTGCGAGCCCTGGAGGGTCTCGTAGAGCATGTCCTCGAAGTTGGCGCGGCTCCGCTTGAACGCGGTGGTGTTCACGTTTGCGAGGTTGTTCGCGATCGCGTCGATGCGGGTCTGCTGGGCACGCATCCCTGAGGCGGATGCACGAAGTCCTGGGTTCACGCTGCGCTCCGTTGTAACGACGTTCCGAGTTCCGAGTTCCGCGTTCCGAGTGTCTCACTCCGAGCTCCAGGGTCGCGAGCCGAGCTGGTGCTCGGAACCCGGAACCCGGAACTTGTCAGCTACACCTTCCCCACCTCGTTCACCACCGTGCCGAGCACGCTGTCGAGCGCCTTGAGGCTGTCGACGTTCGCCGCATAGGCCCGCTGGATCGTCACCAGGTCCACCGTGCCCTTGAGCGTATCCTGATTGCTGTCCTCGGTGGCCCCCTGCCGCACCACCGTGGTCGTCGAGTCCACCGCGACCGTCGGGGTCGAGGGCACGAACCGGCCGAAGCCCTCCTTCTGGAGGGTGGCGGGGTCATCCACCGTCTCGAGCCGGAGCCGGTCGAGCTTCACGCCGTCGACCACCACGTCGCCGCTGGCCTGCACTTCCATCGTGGCGTAGCGGAGCGGGATCTGGACCGGGCCGTTCTGGCCGAGGAGGAGGTTGCCGTGGCGGTCGGCGAGGCGGTTGGCCCCGTCGAGCGCGAGCGCGCCACCGCGGGTGAGCCGCTCGCCCTGGTCGGTCTGGAGCACGAAGAAGCCGGGCCCCTCGAGGGCGAGATCGAGCGGGCGGCCCGACTGGGTCAGCGTCCCCTGCGAGAGGTCGGTCTTCGTCACCGGCACCGGCCAGGTGGCGTCGCCGATCAGGCGGGCCGACATCGCGTCCGCCTTGAAGCCTTCGGTGTCGCTGTTGGCGAGGTTGTTAGCCGTGAGTGCCTGGAGCCGGGTGTAGAAGCTCAGGGTCTGGGCGGTACTCTTGAGTGCGTTGAGCCCCATTGTGCCTCACAGGTAGTGCCGGTTCGCGGCCGGCCATGAAACGACTGGGGCCTGTAAGGGCAATCGCCATGCCCCGCGACTGGCCTGGCTAAGCCAGTGCTCCGTAAGGGTTTCGGCGCTTGGGCAGAACCGCGGCGGGCGACTTTGCCGGTAGCGGCTTCTGGCGACCCCGGAAAGAACTGCCCGGTCGGGCGGCAGGCTCCGGCAGGGCATCGCCCAGGGCCACCCGGACGGCGTCGATCGAGATGCCGTGCCGGCGGGCCAGCACCGGGATGCGCTCGCCCTTCTTCGCGGCGGCGCGGATCTTCCCCTCGAGCTCGGAGGCAGGCGCGGCGGGGCGGCGCGACTCGCGCCGGACCAGCGGCGGCCGGCCGGGTGCGCCGCTCCGCGTCGCGGGAACCGTCACCCGTCCCTGGGCGGCGAGCGCCCGGGCGAAGGCGGCGCCCTGCACGCTCCGCCGGCGGCGGCGGATCGCCACGGCGAGGACGCCGGCGAGGAGCACCGCCGAGATCGCGAGGAGCCCATCGCTCCACCGGTCGGCGAGGGCGCCGAGGGCGGTGAGGTCGAGCCGTCCCAGGGTGGTCCAGAGCCCGGGCAGCGTGGGCAGGAGCGAGAGCAGCACGAACCCGGCGACGAACACCAGGACCACGCGACGCAGGCGGGGGTTCACGCGAGCTCTCCCGCGGGCGACATCCGCTGGCGCAGGCGCTTGAGGGCCTGGGTCCGGATCTGCGAGACCCGCGACTCGGTCACGTGCAGTACCTCGGCGATCTGCCGGAGGTTGAGCTCTTCGTAGTAGTACAGCGCCAGCACGGTGCGCTCCTTGGGCGGGAGCATGCCGATCGCGTGCCGGAGCGTGGCCACCGTCTCTTCCTGCGTGACGGCGTCGCCGGGCCGCTCGGCGGCGGCGTCGCTCAGGGTCTCGGCCAGGGTCGCCGACTCGGCGTGGTCGCTCGAGACCGACCCGTCGAGGGAGACCAGCACCGCGCCGTCGACTTCCTCGCGCCAGCGCCAGTAGGTCTCCATGTCGATCGAGAGCGCCTTCGCCACTTCGACCGGCTCGGGGGCGCGGCCCAGCCGGTTCTCGAGCTGCGCCACCGCGGTGGCGAGCTGGCGGCCCTTGGAGCGGACCGAGCGCGGCACCCAGTCGCGGCTGCGGAGCTCGTCCAGGATCGAGCCGCGGATCCGGCGCATCGCGTAGGTGCTGAAGGCGAGGCCGCGGGAGAGGTCGAAGGCCTCCAGCGCCTGCACCAGGCCGAGCGTCCCGGCACTCACCAGGTCGTCCACTTCCACCACATCGCTCACCCGCGCCGCCACCTGCCGGGCCACGTGGTGCACCAGGCCGAGGTAGCGGTCGAGCAGCTGGGAACGGGCCTCCGGGTCGCCGGTTGCGCGGTAGCGCTGCCAGAGAGCGTCGGTCATCGTGGTCGGAGTCGCGGTCGTCACCATCGGCAGCCCTTCATCCTCGGGTCTCATGGAACGGTCCTCGCCGGAGCCGGCAACTCGAGACGTTCGAGCACCGAGGTCAGGAGATCGGAGTTCGGGCCGGGGCCGAGACCGGTGGCCACCCTGCCCGGCGCGCGCACGGCGCGCCTGATGTCATCGTCTTCCCAGATTGCTCCGAGATACCTGACCGGCCTGTGCAGGAAGCGTTCCGCCGCGGTGGAGAGCCTTTCAAAGGCTTGCGGGCCCTCGCGGGCGTCTTCCACCCGGTTAATCAGGACATCAACCGGCAAATCCTTCAGCTGGGCATGCACAATTTTCAGGGTGGCGTAGGCGTCGGTGAGCGCCGCCGGCTCGGGGAGCGTGACGAGCATGAGCCGGGTCGCGCCCATGGTGCAGACGCGCATGACACTGTCGATGCCGGCGCCACTGTCGACAATCACGACTTCGAAGTCGCTGTAGAGCGCGCTGAGGCGATGATGCAGCCGGGCGCGGTCCAGGGCGCCGAGGCCGTGGAGGCTCTCCGCGCCGCTGTCGGCCGGCAGGAGCCAGAGCTGCTCGGTCACGCTCACCAGGAGGTCGCGCGGGCTGGCCGCGTCGGTGAGCAGGTGTTCGAGCGTCGCCCCCCGATGCACCCCGAAGAGCACATGCTGGTTGCCGAGATTCTGGCTCCCGTCGACCAGCAGCACGCGATGGCCTTCGCTCGCCATTCGCTGCGCCAGGAGCGCGCTCACCACCGACTTCCCCACGCCGCCTTTGCCGCTGCCGACCACGATGGTCGGCGGCCCCGCCGGTGCGACGGGCGTGCGGCGAAGCCCCGCCATCATGGCGCGGAGCTGTGCGGCCTGGTCGTTCACGCCACCACCTCGGTACGTTCGGCGCCGGTCACCCGGAGCGCGGCCACGGCCGCGAGGAGGCGCGGGGCGGCGGCCTTGAGGTCGCGCGGGACGTCCTGCCCGTCGGAGAGCCAGCGCATCGGCATGCGCGCCTCCGCGGCGGCGTCGAAGAGCGACCAGTCGTCCGGGGCCTCGTCGAGCTTGGTGGCGAGGAGATGGGTCGCGCCCTGCGCCCGGTAGGCGGCGATGGTCCGCTTCACCTGCTCGGGCTGGAGCCCGGCGGGCAGCACCAGGTGGGTCTCGTGCGGCATCAGCTGCATCAGCCACTGGCGCACCTGCTGGGTATCGCCCTGGAGGCGCGGGCTCCGGCCCGGGGTGTCGACCAGGATGAGGTCGCGGTCGGAGAGCCGGCGGAGCGCGTTCGGCAGGTCGGCCGACTCGTAGATCACCTCGACCGGGATCCCGGCGATCTCGCCATAGGTCTTGATCTGCTCCACCGCGCCCACCCGGTAGGTGTCGAGACAGAGGAAGCCGATCCGGCCGGGGCGCAGGAAGTCGGGATGGGTGCCGAGCTTGGCGATGGTGGTCGTCTTGCCGACGCCGGTCGGGCCGACGAAGGCGATCACCCGGGGGCCGCCGTCCTGGCGGCGCACCGCGAAGTGCTCCGGGCCGGGCGCGCTGGTCAGCAGCGGGTGGCCGCCGCCATCGGGGGTCATCCGGCGGCGTTCGGCCGCGGCCGACTCGGCGTCGGCGGCGAGGACCTGGAACTGGGCACCGGTCGGGGTCGAGCGGAGCGTCCGCACGGCGATGATTTCGGCTTCGGCGCCGAGGCGCTGGCGGGCCTGCACGAGCAGGGCGTCGACCGCGGGGCCGATGAAGGACTCAAGCGGCACGGGAGAGCTCCCAGGTTGCGAGACTGTGGATGGGGGTCTGGGCCGGCAGTTCGCCCAGCGACAGCACCGGCACGTGCGGCAGCACCGGTTCCACCAGGCGGCGGACACCGACCCGGAGCGCCGGCGGGGTGATCAGCGGACGGAACTGGCCGTCGCGCTTGTAGCGGTTCATGAGGTCGTTGAGCATCCGGAGCGCGGTCGTGAGCTCGTCGGGCTCGATCGGCCGGGCGCCTTCGCGAACCGGGCGCGGGCTGAAGAGCCCCATGAGCGCGGTCTCGAGCCGCGGGCCCATGGTGATCCCGCTGATGCTGCCGTCGCCCTCGTCGAAGATCTGCACCAGCACGGTGCTGAGGGTGCGGCGCACCTGTTCGGTGAGCGCCTCGGGATCCTTGGTGACCTCGGCCCCGTCGGAGAGGGTCTCGAGGATGAGCGCGAGGTCGCGGATCGGGATCCCCTCGCGCAGGAGCCGCTGCAGCACCCGGTGCACGCTCCCGAGCGAGAGCTTGGCCGGGATGGTGTCGTCCACCAGCGCGGGATGGGTCTCCTTGAGCGCGTCGAGCAGCTCGCGCACGTTCTGGCGCGAGAGCAGGTCGGCGGCGTGGTGCTTGATCGTCTCCATCAGGTGGGTCGAGAGCACCGTCTGCGGCTCGACCACGCTGTAGCCGTTGGCCTCCGCCTCCACCCGCCGGTCGGGCGTGATCCACACCGCCGGCAGCCCGAAGCTCGGGTCGGTGGTGCGGATCCCGTCGATCGGCGCGGCGACCCCGGCGGTGTCGAGCGCCAGCAGGTAGCGGGGGAGCACCTCGCCCGACGCGACCCGGACGCCGCGGAGCTTGATGGCGTACTCGGTGGCGGGGAGCTGGATGTTGTCCCGGATGCGGGCCGGCGGCACGATGATGCCGAGCTCGACGGCGAGCTGCTTGCGCATGAGGCCGATCCGCTGCAGCAGGTCGCCCTTCTGCGCCTCGTCCACCAGCGGCACCAGGGCGTACCCCACTTCCACTTCCAGCGGCTCCACCTGCAGCAGGTCCTTGATGGGCGCCGGCTCGGCCGGGCCGGCGGGCTTGGTCTGCACCATCGCCTGCGGCTCGCCGGCCCGCGCCTTCTGCTGCTCCCGGCCGCGCACCACCCAGGCGATCGACGCGAGCACCCCGGCGAGGAGGAAGAAGGGGACGATCGGGAAGCCCGGCACGATGCCGAGGAGACCCACGATCGCCGCCGCCATCCAGAGCGCGTTCTGGTGCCGGGTGAGCTGCGCCGCGATGGCCGGCCCCACGCTGGGGCTCTTGGCGCCGTAGGTGACGATGATGCCGGCGGCGGTGCTGACGATGAGGGCGGGGATCTGGGTGACCAGGCCGTCGCCCACGGTGAGGCTGGTGAAGGTGCCGAGCGCCTCGGTCGCCGACATCCCCTGCTGGGTGATGCCGATGATGAAGCCGCCGATCAGGTTGATGCCGGTGATGAGCAGGCCCGCGATCGCATCGCCCCGCACGAACTTGGCGGCGCCGTCCATCGCGCCGTAGAAGTCGGCGTAGCGCTGGATCTCCTCGCGCCGCCGCCGGGCCTCGGCCTCGTCGATGAGGCCGGCGCCGAGGTCGGCATCGATCGACATCTGGCGGCCGGGCATCGCGTCGAGGGTGAACCTGGCGGCCACCTCGGCGATGCGCCCGGCGCCCTTCGTGATCACCATGAAGTTGATCACGATGAGGATCAGGAAGATCACCAGGCCGACGACGTAGTTCCCGCCGATCACCGCGTTGCCGAAGGCGGCGATGACCTGGCCGGCGTGGCCGTGGCTCAGGATGAGCCGGGTGCTGTTCACGTTGAGGCCGAGCCGGAGCAGCGTCACCAGCAGCAGCAGGCTCGGGAAGATGCTGAACTCGAGGGGATCGCTGATCGAGAGCGTCACCAGCAGCACCAGGATCGCCATGGCGAGGCTCATCGCGAGCAGCGCGTCCAGCACCAGCGGCGGCAGCGGCACGATGAGGAGCGCCACGATCACCACCACCCCGATCGCGAGCCAGATCTCGGCCGAGCCGGAGAGCCGCTGGAACATCGTGGCGCCGGCCGAGCCCCCGGCCCGGGCGACGCCCTTGCCGCGCGGCAGGGTCGACACCCCGCCGGTCCCGGCCGCCCCGACCGAGCCGATCGCCGCGCTGGGCGCCGTCATCTAGTCCTCCCCACCGGCAGCGGCTTCCCCTTCTTCCCGAAGACGAAGGCGATGACCTCGGCGACCGCGACATAGAGCGCCGGCGGCACCGGGCTCCCGACCTTGGCGCCGGCGAACAGCGCCCGCGCGAGCGGCTTGTTCTCGATGACCGGCACGCCGGCCTGGTAGGCGAGTTCCTTGATCCGCTGGGCCATGAGCCGCTCGCCCATCGCGAGCACGATCGGCGCCGGCGCCACCAGCGGGTCGTACTTGAGCGCGACCGCGATGTGGGTCGGGTTGGTGACCACCACGTCCGCGGTCGCCACCTTGCCCAGCATCCGCTTCTTGGCCATCTGCCGCTGCAGCTGGCGGATCCGGCCCTTGAGCGCGGGATCGCCCTCCGACTCGCGGTGCTCCTGGACGATCTCCTGCTTGGTCATCCGGAGGCTCTTCTCGTACTGCCAGATCTGGAAGCCGTAGTCGACCGCGGCCACCACCAGGAACGCGAGGCCGACCAGGAGCGAGAGCCGGATGGCGAGCGACCGCGTGACCCCGAGGATCGCGGGCACCTCGGCGCCGCTGGTCGAGAGAATCCGGGGCCACGCGCCCCGGAACACCAGCCAGGCCACCCACCCGATCAGCACCAGCTTGAGCACCGCCTTGAGCACCGCGAAGAGCGCCTCGACGCTGAACAGCCGCTTGAGGCCGCTGATCGGGTCGATGTGCGAGAACTTGGGCACCAGCGGCTCGGGGGTGATGACGCCGCGCGCCTGCACCGCGTTCACCAGCAGCGTGATCCCGCCCACGCCGAGGAGGAACGGCAGCATCGCCAGGAGGGCGCTCCGGGCCATTTCGCGGAGCATCCGGATGACGTCGCCGTCGGACAGGGGCAGCGCCGTCAGATGCGCCGCCCCGGTGCCGAGGAGGTGCACCGACTGGGTCGCGAGCGCGGCGCCGCCCACGGCGGCCAGCGTGCCGGTCCCGGCGAGGAGAAGGGTCGCGCCCGAGAGCTCCTGGCTCCGCGGGACCCGCCCTTCCTTGCGGGCCTCGTCCCGGCGCTTCTGCGTCGGGGCTTCGGTGCGTTCCTGGCCGTCGTCGTTCGCCATGGTCTATTGCCCCGCCGGCTGGAAGGCGGAGATGGTGCGGCCGAGGAGCGCCGGGAGCGCGTCGATCTGGCCCGCGAGATAGGCGGCGAGGAACGGCATCGTCGCCCCGAGCGCGATCATCCCGAGGGAGATCGTGACCGGGAAGGCGAGCATCATCACGTTGAGCTGGGGCACCGCCTTGCCCAGGATCGCCAGCGCGATATTGGCGAGGAGGAGCGCCACCATCACCGGGGCCGCCGCGCGGATCCCGGAGCTGAACACCGTGCCCGCGAGGTCGGCCACCATCCGGCCGCCCTCGAGGCCGAGGACCGCCTTGCCGGCCGGGACGGCGGCGAAGCTCGCGGCGAGCGCCTGGTAGAGCGTGAGGTGCCCGCCCAGCGAGAGATAGATGAGGGAGGCGAAGTAGCCCTTGAGCTGGCCCACGCCGACGGTGGCGCCCTCGGGGAGCGAGCCGATGGCCTGGCCGAGGGAAAGACCCATCTGGAGCGAGGCGACTTCCCCCGCCACCATCACGCCGTGCATGAACATGGCGCCGGTGAGTCCGATCGCGATCCCGATCAGGGTCTCGCCCGCGAGCACCACCGCCGCGGCGACCATGTCGTCCGGGATCGGGGCGGCCGGGATGACCACCGGGATCAGCACCACGCTGAGGAGCACCGCCGCGGCGCTCCGGATGCTCTTCGGGAGTCCGAGCGTGGACCAGAGCGGCGCGGCGAGGAAGAGGCCGCCCACCCGCGCGCTCACCAGCACGAAGGCGGGCCAGTCCCCGACCCCGATCAGCTTGAGGAGTTCCGGCGTCATCCGACCATGCTCGGCAGGAGGTCGAACGCCAGCACGATGTACTGCACCAGCTGCCGGATCATCCACGGCATGGTGAGGAGCAGCACCAGCGCCACCGCCACCAGCTTGGGGATGAAGGTCAGCGTCTGTTCCTGGATCTGGGTCAGCGCCTGCACCAGGCTCACCAGCACGCCCACCAGGAGCGCGGTGACGAGGAGCGGGGCCGCGACCATCAGCGCCACCATCAAGGCGTGGGTCACGAGCTGCACGGCGAGCGCGGGATTCATCTCAGACCTGGAAGCCGGTGACGAGTTTCTGGACCACCAGGCTCCACCCGTCGGCCAGCACGAAGAGCATCAGCTTGAAGGGGAGCGAGATCATCACCGGCGGGAGCATGAACATGCCCATGCTCATGAGGACCGAGGCGACGATGAGGTCCACCACCACGAAGGGGAGGAAGATCACGAACCCCATCTGGAAGGCGGTCCGGAGCTCGCTCGTCACGAACGCCGCGGTGATCGTCAGGGTCGGGAGCGCCTCCACGCTGTCCGCCTGCTCCTGGCCGGTCAGCTCCGCGAAGACCCCGAGATCCTTCTCGCGGGTATTCTCGAGCATGAACTTGCGGAGCGGCTGGACCGCCTTCTCGTACGCCTGCGCCTGGGTGATCTGGCCGTTCAGGTAAGGCTGGATCGCCTCGCTGTTCGCCTGGGTCATCACCGGCTGCATCACCACGCCGGTGAGCAGCACCGCCAGCGCCACCAGCAGCTGGCCCGGCGGCGCGGTCTGGGTCCCGATCGCGGTGCGCACGAAGTGGAGCACGATCAGGATCCGGGTGAAGCTGGTCATCAGGAGGAACATCGCGGGCAGGAGGGTCATCGCCCCCATGAACACCACGATGCCGACGGCGCCGGAGAGCTGCAGCTGCTCGCTGCCGGAGCCGATGGTGACGGTCACCTTGGGGGCGACGGGACCCTGCACCGCGCCGGCCGCGGCCGGGGCCCGCCGGGCCGCCTGCGCGTGGGCCGCCGCCGGCAGGACCGCCAGGAGCAGAATCAGGAACGGGATCGCCTTGAAGACCCCGGCCATCTTCGGACTCGACAGGCGGGGGAGACGCACCGGCTCGGCGCCGAGGGGGGTCGCGGCGGCCCCGCGCGGGTCCAGCGCCTGTTCCCGGTCCGCGCCGTCGAGTTCCGTCAGGAGCCGCGAGCCATGGTCGCTCACCGAGAGCACCAGCACCCGCTCGCCCACGCGGAGCAGGGCGACGCCCTGCTTGGGGCCGGTGGAGACGCGGCGGAGCACCTCGAGGGGAATGCCGCCCGCGCCGGGAAACCGGGCCCCCGGCACCCAGCGCTTCACCAGCCAGAGCGCGAGGCCCAGGAACCCCAGGGTCACCAGCAGCGAGCCGAAGGCGCCGAGCATCAGACGGGCTCGCGGGTCGCGGCGGCGGGCTCGGAGCCGGCGACGATCCGGGTGATCCGGACCCCGAAATGCTCGCCGATCACGACGACTTCACCCTCGGCCAGCTTCCGGTCGGAGATGTAGATGTCGATCGGCTCACCGACCATCCGGTCGAGCTGGATGACCGAGCCGCTGCCGAGCTCGAGGACTTCCTGCACCGTCATGTGGGTACGGCCGAACTCGATCGCCACCGGGAGCGAGACGTCGAGCAGGGTGTCGAGCGACCCGCCCAGGGCGGTCGCGGTCCCCCGCCCGCCGCCGGCGGGCAGCTCGGAGAGATCGTGCGACTTGGGGGCCGGCGCCGGCTGCGGCGCCCCGCCCTTGCCCATCAGGCGATCGATTTCGTTCTGATCCATCGGTCAGACCAACCTTCCACGGGAGGACCGGGGTGTGCCTTCCGGCCGCTGGTGATTGAGCTGCTGCGTGATGCGGAGTCCGACATACTTGCGGCTCTGGCCAAGGGTGCCGACAAAGCGGCGCTGCCCCCGCACGTAGAGCTCCACCGGGACGTCGTAGGGATGGCCGGTGTGAATGACCTGGCCCACCTCCAGCTTGCCCACGTCGCGGGCCTTGAGCTGGAAGAGGGGGAATCGGGCCCGGAGCTCGAGCTGCGAAACCCGGAGCGACTGCTCGATCATCCGGCGGGTCTGTTCCCGCTCCGCCGGCGTCGACTTGACGTTGTGGAAGTGCCGGGTGGGCTTCTCCTGGAGAAAGGGCTCCAGCGAGAGCAGCGGCACGCACATCGTGATGAGCCCGGCGAACCCGCCGGCCTTCACCTCGATGTTGGCCACCAGCACGTTGTCTTCCCGGTTGGCGATCTGGAGCGCGTCCGGCGACGACTCGAACCCGACGTAGCTCGGCGCGAACGTCAGGTGGTCGGCCCACGCCTCGGCGGCGAGGCTCCACACCTTGTCCGCCACGCCGCGGACCACGGTCCGCTCCAGCGGGGTGAGCGCGCGCTTCATGTCCTGCAGCTCGCCCGGCCCGCCGAAGAGCCGGTCAATCAGGTAGTAGGAGAGGTCGCTCCCCATGTCGATCACGCCCTGGCCGCCGACCTTGTCGCCCAGGTCGTGCACGTACGCCGCGCAGGGACTCGCCAGCGAGAAGATGAACTCGGCGAAGGTCGCCTGCTCCACGCTGCTCAGCACCACGTCCACCGAGCTCCTGAGGCGCGAGGAGAAGAGCGCCTGGAGCGACACCGCGAGGCGCTGGTAGATCCCGTTGAGCAGCGCCTGCCGGTCCTTCGCGATCCGCGGTGGCCGGAGGAAGTTGTAGGGGATGACCTCGACCGACTGTTCGGGCGCGACCGCGGGGGCCGCGCCCTTGAGCAGGGAGTCGATGTCCTTCTGCGAGAAGGTGTCAGCCATGCGCGCGGCTCACTGGATCACGAACTGGGGCAGGAACACGGTCACCGCGGCCTTGGCACCGACCATCTCCCCGACCACGCCGGCGATCCGGCTCTTGATCGTGTCGCGGGCCCCGGGCGAGGTGAGCTGGGCCATCGTCATCGCCTCGAGCACGCCGGTCACCCGGTCGCGCAGCTCGACCTTGGAGTCGTCGAGCGACTTCTGGAGCTTCTCGTCCGACACCGCGAAGGCGACGCTGGTCATCAGGAAGCGGTTCCCCTGGGACCCGGCGGGGTTGACGATGATGTTCTCGAGCTCCACCAGCTTGGTGGGCTCGCCTCCCTTCCGGCCCTCCTTCACGCCTTCTTCCTTCGCGCCGGCGGTGTCGGCCACCACGGGTGGCGCCTGCCGGGCGATGATCCGCGGGGCCACCACGAACGCGGCGAGGGCCGCGCCGAGGAGGGCGCCTCCCAGGGTGAGCCCGATCAGGAGGCCCGTCTTCTTGCCGGGCGCCGGGGCCGCTTCCGCCGCCGGCGCCGCCGCTGCTGCTTCCGCCATCGCGATCTCCTCTGGGAACCTTTGACCGGTGCCAGGCCATTCGGCGGGGTGGAAAGGCAACCGGCGTACCACGGGGAGTGCCCGTCGTAAGTGCTTGCGGCTGCGGCAGGTGGCGCGGAGGGGTCGGGCTGGACCGGGGACCGCTGGAAGAATCTTCCGAGCGCCCGAGGTCCTCCTTGCCGGGGGCAAAGGACTGCCGGTTCTCCCGGCAAAACCGGGCCAGGTGGGTGTGGGAGACGAGGTCAGGCGCGGGGAAAGCGAGGGGGCTGAGACAGCGGCGGCCGGGGCCTCGTTCCATGCACGGGGGTCGGCAGGGGGTCGACCCTGTGCGAACCCGGGCGATGGAGCAGCGATGCCAGCGAAGAAGACCGGCTACACCGGACCCTGGATCAAGGACGATGAGATCCAGCTCGATACCAGCTCGACGCCGTGGATGGACGTCGCCAAGGCGGAGCTGGCGAAGAAGATCAAGGAGCAACCCGCGAACGACGCGCTGGTGAACCAGCTCCGAGATGCCCTGGCCCAGCACCGCCTCGAGGAGTCGCGGATGCAGCAGTTCAGGGACTTCCCCCAGAACTCGAAGCTCCTGGGGAGCGGGGGCGGAGCGATGGACCCGCGCCGCTACCGGCTCTACCAGATGCCCGACATCCCCAACCGGCTGCTGGGCGAGATGGAAGTGCCCAACCGCGCGGCCCAGAATCCCGAGATCGTGAAGTACTTCGAGGGCGTCACCACCAACCCGCTCGACGATCGGAAGGGGCGGGTGTGGGACCTGGCGCCGACCTACGAGGCCGGCGGGCGGGCGCAGGTCACCGCGTGGTGCGCGGCGTTCGTGAACTGGTGCCTCGCCCAGGCGGGGTGCCCGCGGCTCGGGCTCGGCACGGCGCGGGCCTGGCTCGATTTCGGGACGCCGCTCCTGCACCCGACCTACGGCTGCATCACCGTGATCAGGCCCTCGAGCTCGACCGGCAGCACCACCGGGCACGTGGCGTTCTTCCTCGAGAAGAACGGCGCCTTCCTCAAGCTCCTGGGCGGCAACCAGGGCGACAAGGTCTGCGAGATGCTCGCCAGGGAAACCACGGTCCTCGGCTACCGCTGGCCCACCAACTTCAACCACTACCTCCAGGCCGCCGCCGGCGCGGGCATCGTGACCTGAGCCCGTCGCGCCGTTCCCCCCGAGGTCGTCAGGCGACCTCCGCTGGATCCACCGGCGGAGGTCGCATTGCATCGCCCCCCGGCTCACCGTCACGGACCGCCGCGGCATAGCGTGCCGGCGTGATGGCCGAGTTGGCGCGAAAGTCCCGGGTGAAATGGCTCTGGTCGCTGTATCCCAGGCGGAAGGCCGTCGCGGCGACGCCGGTGCCTTCGCGGAGCAGCAGCCGGGCGCGGCTCAGGCGGAGCTGTTGGTAGTAGCGGTACGGCGTGAGCCCGGTGTGGGCCTGGAAAACTCTGAGGAAGTGAAAGCGGGAGAGCCCGGCAACCTCCGCCAGCGCGGAGAGCGAGGGAAGCTGGTCCTCGTCCAGCCCGCGCAGGTGGCCGATCGCGCGATCCACCGCGTCACGCTGGGACTCGAGGCCCGGGCCGACCGGCGGTGGAGCGGCTCGCAGTTCCTCGAGCAGCGCGGGCCAGTCGAGGCGACCCACTGCCCGGCGAGGCCCGAGCACCAGGCCGGCGAGGCGCGCACCCTCCACCAGCACCGCGAGGGTGGACGCCGGACAGTCATACAGCGTCGCCGTCGTCCAGGCCGCGGCGGAGCCCGACTCGGCGTGCACCACGCCGATGCCGGTGGTCCAGTCACTCCAGCAATACTCCGGGACCGGGGACAGAGCGACGAGGGGCATGGGGTGCATGCCCGATAGTAGGACGGTCAGGGCGGGTCGCGTGTCCGCGGCGTGTCAGAATCCGGTGGGATGGCCGCGCGGCGTCAGGGTGGGAGCTCCCGCCGCGGCATCCAGGCGCCGTCCAGCACGAGGCCCGCCATGGCGCGGAGATGATGGATGTCGGTGAGCGGATTCGCCTCGAGCAGCAGCAGGTCGGCCCGCGCGCCGGGCCGCACCACCCCGAGGTCGGGCCGCTCGAGAAACCCGGCGGCATCGATCGTCGCCGCGCGCAGCGTCCGGTACACCGGGATCCCCGCAGCGACGAACTCGGCCAGCTCATCGTGGAGTGAGGATCCGGGCGCCACCACCCCGATGCCGGCGTCGGTCCCCACCAGCAACCGGGCGCCCGCCGCGTCCAGCGCGCGCACGAACCGCCGCCGGTTCTCGACGATGCGCCGGCGCTCCTCGCTGGAATGCTGCCGCGCGGCAAGGGTCGAGTAGATCGCCAGGGTCGGACAGTTCCAGGTCCCGGCGGAGACCGTCGCGGCCACGAGGGCCGGGAATCGTGACGGGTCGGCGTCCGCCCAGCCGAAGGTCCCCGAGTTCCCGTTCCGGCTCACGGCGCGATCGTATCCCGTCAGGTGCTCGATCGAGGCCATGTGAAGCTCGAGCGCCCGCCGGACGTCCACCGCGAGGGGGACATGGCCCACCACCCGGATTCCCTCGGCCACGGCCGCCTGCGTCACGGCCTCGAACACGCCGGGCGGAAGCCGGGTGTAGACCTTGAGAAAGCTCCATCCCTCCTGGTGCAGTCGCCGGACGACGTCCGCGGCGCTGTCCGGGTCGAGCACGATCTCGGTGCCGGGCCACTGCGGCGGCGTTCCGTCGACCCCCGGGCTCGCGGAGATGATCGTCGGTCCGACGCGGGTGCCGGCGTCGATCTCGCCGGCGAGGCGCCGGACACCCGGGGTCCCCCACATGTTCCGCACCGTGGTGACACCTTCGCGGACGTAGGCCGTCAGGTCGGCAGCGGCCAGGACGTGGGTGTGCATGTCGATGAGGCCGGGCATCAGGTAGCGGTCCCGCCCATCGATGACCACGGCACCTGACGGGAGCGGGACCGCCCCCGACTCGCCGATCGACACGATCCGTCCGTGGCTTACGATGACGTCGCGCCGGGGTTCGGCCTGGCCCGATTCCATCGACACCAGGTTGACCGCCACGATGGCGATGGTCGTATCGCGGGCGGTGCCATCGGGATCCAGGTGCGTGACCCGGGCCTCGGAGGCCTGGGTAGCACAGGCGGCGGTGAGCAGGGGTAGCAGGGCGCGCATCCGGCCAAGGTACGCTCCGGGCGCCGCCTGTCTGGCACATCGTTGCGGCCACCATCCACCTCGCGGTGCTCCGCCCCATGCAGCTTCCCGGCAGGATGCGACGGCTTGCGCCACGGAGCCAGGTGATGCTGGCCGCCACGCTGGTGGTGCTCGCGGTCGCGCCCCTGGCGGCACTGGCGTGGCAGGCGTCGGCGCGCCAGGAGGACCTCGAGCTCGCGCTCGAGCGGAGCGAGGCCGGCATCGCGGCACAACGATTTCACGAGCGGGCGAGCCTGGTGATCTACAGCGCCGGCATCACCTTCCTGCGCCCGCTCCGCGCCCGGCGCGTGCGGGGCGCCCCGCCGGCCCGCGAGGACTTCCAGCGGCTGCTGGCCGCGGCGGACAGCGTGGCCCGGTGCCACTGCGGGCCGCTGATCCGGCCCCGCTACATCTTCCGCACCGACTTCACCCCCTCGGGGACCACCCTCGTCGGGGACGGGCCGCTGCCCGCCCCCGGCTGGGTGGCCCGGGCG
>DASZPT010000023.1:0-16569 GCA_035549935.1 Gemmatimonadales bacterium | reverse complement strand
GTGGCCCCCGAGCGGGTGGTCGTCTACCGGGCCGGGAACCGGGTCAGGGAGGGGGCCTTCTAGGCCCCCTGGTTTGACACTACCGGACGGGGCCGTTAGGTTTTTCCCCGTTGTGGCCGCCTGGTTTGGCCCATCCCAGATGGTAGTTCCAGGGACCTGGCTCTGTGGGTCCCTTTTTTTGTCGGCAGGTACGGGCATCCCGGACTCCGACGTCACGTTTCATCATTATCAGGAGCAGGGAATGCGTACCACCGGCACGGTGAAGTGGTTCAACGACAGCAAGGGCTTTGGCTTCATCACTCCGAGCGACGGGCAGAAGGATTGCTTCGTCCATCACACTGCGATCGTCGGGACCGGCTTCAAGTCGCTGAAGGAAGGCGAGCAGGTCGAGTTCGACGTGGTGCAGGGGCCGAAGGGCCCGGCGGCGGAGAAGGTGACCCGCCTGCAGAAGTAAGCCAAGTCTCGCTGTGGGGCAGGACGGGGCCGCCCCAACGGGGTGGCCCCGCTCCTCTTTCCGGGAGGTGAGATGTCCATCGAGATCGTGCTGAGCGATGATGACCGGCTGGACTGGGCGCTCAAGGCGCTCCGGCGCAAGGTGGCCAAGGCGGGGATTCTCCGCGAGGTGCGCCGGCGCCGCTACTACGTGAAGCCGAGCGAGGCCCGCGCGCTCAAGCAGGCGGAAGCACGCCGGCGCCGCCGGCGGAAGCGGGGAGACGACCGCGACTGAGCCCCGCGTCGTGTGTGCAATGGAAACGCCCGGAACGTGCTCGTTCCGGGCGTTTTTGTCGTCCCCCGATTTGACGATTCCCTGACAGACCACCGGTTTCCGCGCCGTCCCACCCGGGCGACCATTCGACCCCATGTCCGCAACCAGCCGCGGGAGTTACACCCTGCTCGGGCTCCTCGTGGCCCTGGTGATCGGTCTCGGCGTCGAGGCGATCCGGACCGCGGAGGAGCAGCGGCACGCCACCGACCGGGTCCTCAACGAGTACGCCGGCCTCGCGGCGTGGTACTTCCGCACAGTCTGGCGGGCCGACTGGGAGGCGCAGGGGAAGTCGGCGCTCGGCCCGGTGGTGGCGCAGCCGCTGCACCAGGGTGACACCCTGCCGGCGGTGACGATGCTGGCGCATGTGGCCCAGGACTTCGCCCACTGTGCCGACCCGGCGCAGGACGCGCGGCGGTTCTACTTCCGGTTCGACCACCGGACCGGGGTCCTGACGACGAGCGGCGCCACGATGGATCCCGAGCATCGCCGGGCGCTGATCGACTCGCTCTACCCCCTCCTCGAACTGCCGCCGATGGATCTGTTCACGATCGGCTTCGGTCCCCAGAACCAGCGGCGGGTCGTGTTCGCCGGCCACAAGGTCGGCCCCGATGGGCGCGCGGCGGCCACCTACGGACTCGAGACCTGTCTCCGCGCGCTGGGGCGGGACGCCCTCCCGCGGGTGTTCAACAATTACCCGCTCCTCCCGCCCGCCCTGGTGGGCGACGTCCCGAACGATTCGATCGTGTCGATCACCGTGACGCGTCGCGCCGAGGGGGGGGTGGCGAGGGAAACGCTGTTCGTCTCGCCGACGCGGTATCCCCCGACGTACATGGCCACCGTGACCGAGGGGCCGGAGTCGCGGGCGCTCACGTTCGAGGCGCACCTGCGGCCGTCGCTGGCCTCGCGCCTGGTGCCGAGCCGGCCCAAGGGCTTCCGGGTCCTCTGGCTCCTCGGCCTCCTGGCGGCGACGCTGGCATTGGCCGCGGTGGTCATCGCGCAGATCCGCCGGGAGCAGCAGCTGGTGCGGGCGCGGGGGGACTTCGTGTCGTCGGTGTCGCACGAACTCCGCACGCCGCTCGCCCAGATCCGCCTGTTCGCGGAGAGCCTCAAGCTGGGGTCGATCCGGACGGACCGGGACCGGGCCGGGGCGCTCGAGGTCATCCTGCAGGAATCGCAGCGGCTCATGCACCTGGTGGACAACGTGCTCCACTTCACCCGGCCCAACGGCCGGGGCCGGACCCCATTTCCCGAGCGGATCGACCTCTCGCACCTGGTGCGGGAGGTGGTGCAGGGCTTCGAGCCGCTCGCCCGCGGGCGGGGCATCCGGTTCGTGGTGGAGGCCGGCGGGCGGGTCGAGGTCCAGGTGGACCCCGGTCCCACCCGCCAGATCCTGCTCAACCTGCTGGACAACGCCGTGAAGTTCAGCCCGCCCGACCTCACGGTCACGGTGCGGTGCTGGACCGAGGACGGATGGGCTCTGGTCTCGGTGACCGACCAGGGGCCGGGGATCCCGCCGGCGGAGCGCGACCTCATCTGGAAGCCCTTCGTGCGGCTCCGGGCCAACGCGAGCCGCGCGCCCGGCAGCGGGATCGGCCTCGCGGTCGTGCACGATCTGGTGGAGCGGATGGACGGGCGGGTGTCGGTGGACAGCGCGACGGGTGGCGGGGCGGTGTTCACGGTGCGGTTCCCGTCGTTCCGTACCGTCACGATGCGTGGAACACATGAAACGCATGGAGGACCATGAACGACGTCTGCGTGTGTCTGCCGGCGGGTTCACTCGTCACCTCACTCGCCGAATGATGTTCCGTGCGGGTGCGCGCCCGCGAAACCGAATCGACGCCGCGACGTCGTGACATCGAGCCTGACGCAACGTTCGCCGAATGCAGCGTATCCTCGTCGTCGAAGACAACGCCAACCTCGCCCTCGGCCTCCGGATGAACCTGGAGCACGGCGGATTCAGCACCGACCACGTCGCGTCGGGCGAGGAGGGGCTCCGCCGGGTCCGGGAATCGCGGTTCGACCTCATGATTCTCGACATGATGCTCCCCGGCGGCCTCGACGGGTTCCAGGTGCTGGAACGCCTGCGCACCGCGGGCGGCATGCTGCCGGTGATCGTGCTGACGGCGCGGGGCGAGGAGGCGGACAAGCTCCGGGGGTTCCAGCTGGGCGCCGACGACTACGTGACCAAACCGTTCGGCATCCTGGAACTGATCGCCCGGGTGCACGCGGTGCTCCGCCGGGCGACGCGCGGGAACGATGACGGGGCGATCGAGGAAGGCACCCTCGCCGGCGGGGACATCGAGCTCTCGCCGCTCACCCGGACGGTGACGCGCCGCGGCCAGCGGGTGCACCTCCGGCCCAAGGAATTCGACCTGCTTCACCGGTTGATGAGCGCGCCGGGGCAGGTGCTGGCGCGGCGGAAGCTGCTGCAGGAGGTGTGGGGGTATCAGCCCGGGGTCTACAGCCGCACGCTCGACGTGCACGTGGCGGATCTCCGCCGGAAGCTGGAGGACAACCCGGAGAACCCGCGGCACCTGATCACGGTGCACTCGATCGGGTACCGGTTCGATCCGTAGCTGCGGGTACAGGTACAGGTGCAGGTGCGGCACGCAGGACGAGGGTCCAGGGGTCGAAGGTCGAAGGAATGGCACTGTGAGCAATCTCCCCTCGCTGGCGCCAGGACTTCAGTCTTCGACCCTTGTCCTTTCCCTCCACCGGGCGATTCCCCGGCCGCGTTTCACTCCGCGTCCCCCGTCACTCGTTAGCACTCCTCACACATCTCCTTAACACGGCCTGAACACCGGGACGTCCATCGTCCCGTAGCTTGGGCGTCACCTCGCTCGGATGCGCCGTCGGGCCACGCGCATCCGGGCTCTCCAGACGACACACGCCGCAGATGGACGCTGGCACGCTCCCGCCAGCACGGCAACGCGCGCCACGCGTCCCGGACGCGGCGTGGGTCGTCCCGTCAGGCAGCACGCATCCCCAGTCCGAAGGAGACTCGTATGAGGTTGTGCCTTGTCCGACGTTGCAGTCCGCGCCGGCCCGACCCGACGCCATCCGTCCCGCGAGGGCGCGCGTCGTGGCTGGTGGCGCTCCTGGCGCTGCTCGCGGTGAGTCCGCTCGCGGCGCAGTCGACCGGCAAGCTGGAAGGCCGGATCCGTGACCAGGCCGGGGCGCCGGTGGCCGGCGCGCAGGTGCGGGTCGAGGGCACCGCGTACGGCGCCGTGGCCGACCAGCGGGGCTACTACTTCATCAACAACATCCCGGCGGGTGTGATCGACGTGGCCGCCGCGTTCGTGGGCTACCGCCCCGTGCGGGTGAACGGGCTCCGCATCTCCGCCGGCCAGACGATCACGCAGGACTTCCAGCTGGAGCAGCAGGCGGTGGACATCGGCGAGCTGGAAGTGACCGCCGAGAACCCGCTGGTGCCGCGCGACGCGGTGACCACCAAGCAGACGATCAGCGGGGACTTCACCGCGGCGCTGCCGGTGGACCGCATCGCCAACGTGCTCGCGCTGCAGCCGGGCGTGATCCAGGGGCCGAACGGCCTCACCATCCGCGGCGGCCGGCCGGACGAGGCGGTGACCTACATCGACGGCGTGCCGGTGACGCCCGGCGGCCGGGGCAACGCCTTCGCGGGCCCGCCGGGCGCCGGGATCCAGTTCCCGGCCCAGGTCGACGTCTCGACCAGCTCGCTGGAAGAGGCGTCGGTCACGACCGGCGGCTCGTCGGCGGAATTCGGCAACGCCCAGTCGGGCGTCATCGCCATCCAGACCCGGAGCGGCGGCTCGAAGTGGAGCGGCAATTTCGGAGTGGAGAACGACGACATCGGCGGGCTCAACCACAGCCTGGGGTTCACCCGCCTGCAGGGCGGCATCGGCGGGCCGCTGGCGAAGAACCTGAGCTTCTACCTCTCGGGCGACCTCGAGGGGCAGAAGTCGGCGCCGTTCGGCATGGACAACCAGAAGTACCCCGTCTTCGTGCCGGCCGGGCGGGACACCACGGTCCCGGTGGTGACGGGCGACTTCGGCGACACGACGTACGTCGACGTGACCCGCTTCGCGATGTACACCGGCGAATGCGACGCCTTCAAGAGCAGCGCCAACGCGGGGATCCGGAACAACTACGGGTACTCCTGCCGTGGCGCGCGGGTGCCGGCCAGCGCCATCAGCACCTACCGGGTGCAGGGCCGCCTGCAGTACACCTACGGCACCGGCAGCCGGCTGGCGCTCTCGTTCCTGCGGAGCCAGGGCCAGCAGCGGGAGTTCGACGGCACCAACTCGGGGATTCCGGCCCTCGCCAATCCGCAGCAGTTCTTCGGCGTCTACAACGGCAACAACGTGGCGACCCTGGCGTGGAGCCAGAACCTCGCCAAGTCGGCCGACCGGGCGCTGGCCCTCGAGCTGTACGCCTCGTACCAGTGGGACCGCTCGATCAACGGGCCGCTCACCACGCAGGGCGAGCTGGATACCAGGGACCCGTTCGGCGGGTTCATGATCAAGCCGATGAAGTTCCGGTTCGACTTCGACAACTTCGACATCACCAACCTCGAGCAGAACTTCCGGCTCAACAGCGGCCGCCTCTCGCCTTATAACCTGAACAGCCCGGGCCAGTACAGCCTGCTGGATACTTACCGGAACAACCCGTACGGCCTGCAGGGCGCGCTGGTCCCGTTCTGGGACGGCGGCGGCCCGACCGGCCGGCTCAGCATGTACAAGGAGGACCGCGCGGTCGGGAAGGGCAACCTCGACTGGCAGCTCGACCGCTACAACCGGGTCAAGCTCGGCGGCGAGTACACCAAGTACTTCATGAACGCGTACTCGTCGAACCTGACCAACCAGGCCTTCAGCGACGCCTATCACGAGAAGCCGACCCGCTGGAACGCCTTCGTCGAGGACCGCCTCGACCTGGGTGACGTGGTGCTGGTGGGCGGGCTCCGGTACGACTGGTACAAGACCGGCGCGAGCCGCCCCTACTACACCGACAGCCTGGGCAACCGGAGCTGGTTCCCCCGCATCTCGACGATGCCGGGCTTCGACCCGAGCAACCCGACGGCGGGGTTCGTCGCCGACAAGAGCCACGACTACCTGAGCCCCCACGTGCAGGTGTCGTTCCCGGTCACGACCAAGACCAACTTCCGCCTCTCGTACGCGCACCAGGTGCAGCAGCCCGACTTCCAGCTGATCCTGGGCGGCATCAACACCGACGTCAGCGTCACCAACACCAACCATACCTACGGCACCGACCTGGACTTCGGCCGGACGATCACCTTCGAGTTCGGCGTGCGGCACTCGTTCAGCGAGGACATGGTGCTGGACGTCTCCGCCTACAACAAGGACAAGCTGTCGGACGCGGCGGGGCGCCTGATCTCGTACTACGATCCGTTCCTGAAGCAGAACACCAACATCCAGGTGATCACCAACGCCGACTTCGGCAACGCGCGCGGTGTCGACGTGCGATTCGACCGCCGGATCGGTGAGCTGTTCAACGGGAGCCTGGCCTATACCTACGAGGAGGCCAAGAACACCGGCAGCAATCCGTTCAGCTACCTGGCGTTCGGCTCCCGGATCCTGAACGCGATCGTCCCGGGCGGCCGCAATCCGCCGGCCCAGGCGGCGCTGACGACCAACGACAACCGGCCCCACAACCTGGCCGGCCAGTTCGCCGTCAACTTCCCGAACAACTGGAAGGCCGGCAGCACCGCCGGCAAGGTCCTCGAGAACGTGGGGATCTTCGCCACCTTCCGGCTCGCGAGCGGCACGCCCTACACCCGCTGCCCGATCGACGACCCGCAGGACAACAACGTCTTCTCGGGCGGGCCCTGCAACCGCAACATCGCCGGCGACTTCAACGGCGCGCGGCTGCCGAGCTTCAAGCAGTTCGACCTCCGGGTGACCAAGGGCTTCGGCTTCGGCGGGCTCGACTTCACCGCCTACGCCGACGTCCGGAACCTCTTCAACTTCCGCAACATCGCCGCGGTCTTCGCGCAGACGAACGACATCGTGAACGCGGCGGAGAAGGACAAGATCCGGCGGTCGGAGCTGTCCAGCTTCGCGGCCGAGGCGGCGCGCAACGGCGTGCTGTCGGCGGACAGCACCATCAACCTCAGCTTCGGCGGGGTGGCGGATCCGCGGACGGGGTGCGGCAACTGGGTCGGCAGCGACGGCGTCTCGGCGAGCCCGAACTGCGTCTACCTGATCCGGGCGGAGGAGCGCTACGGCAACGGGGACCACCTGTTCACCCAGGCCGAGCAGCTCCGCGCGAACGATGCGTTCTACGCCGTCGTCCGCGGCCTCTCGAGCTTCACCGGCCAGCCACGCCAGATCCGGCTGGGTCTCGAAGTCAACTTCTGATCTCACCAGGGGGCGGGCCGGCCAACGCCGGGCCCGCCCCGGTGTCTTCCCAAGCGAGGAACGCATGCGTGCACGTGTCGTGGGTGTACCACCCCTCCTCCTGGCGGGCCTGGTTGCCCTGCTCGCCCTGCTGGTGCTGCCCGCACGGGCCAGCGCCGGCCCCGAGCCGGGCGCCGGCGCGAAGCGGAAAGGCTTCCGGCTCTTCGCCCGCGCCACCGGGGCCATGACCATCAACCGCGTGGCCTGCGGGCTCGCGTCGAGCGGCAACATCTGCACCGACTCGACCGGCTCCGCGGTGAGCGGCGGCGGGTTCTGGCCGAAGGGCACGGCCGACCAGTACGTCTTCAACTCCGGCCTCCAGCTGGCGGGCATCGTCGGGAACGACGGCGGCCCCTGGGCGGGAGACACCGCCGGCGGGTTCCTCTTCGACCCGAAGGGGACCACCACGCACGGGGAGGAAGTCCGCCCGATCTTCAACTCGACCAGCGTGCAGGACCTGGCCAGCTGGCCGGGCGCCGCCTGCGTGCCGCGCGGGGACGACGAGGCCAACCTCTTCCACCCGCTGCTCCAGGCCGACAGCACCACGGGGCCTGACGGGGGCGGCTCGGGCGTGCCCTACTGTCGCCGCTCGGCGAGCCAGGGCGACATCTGGTTCCTGTCGTGGGAAGGCAACGTGAACCTGCGGGCCGGCCGGTCGCACCCGCTCGGCATCGCGGTGGAGACCCGCGGCCTCGGGTGGAACTTCCCGAGCGGGAACGAGGACATCCTCTACTTCGTCTACACCTTCTACAACATCACCTCGACCAACCGCGCCGACTACAGCCACATCCGGGCGCCGCTGGCCGACATCCTCTACCAGAAGGCCCTCGACCTGCACGCCGGGGCCGCGGCCCAGGGGGTGAACCTCCCAGCGGCCGGCTACACGATCAACCCGCTGTTCGCCGCGTTCGCCGCCGACATGGACGTGTCGACCGCGGGCGCCAACTACTCGTCGGTGAACCTCCCCTTCGCCCTGGGCTACGTCTACGACCGGAGCTTCGCCGGCGCCCAGGGCTGGACCTTCGATCCGTCGATCTTCTCGGCGCCGTTCTTCGCGGGGTCGGGCTTCGTGGGCGTGAAGTACCTCTCGAGCCCGTCCGGGGCCGGCGAGATCCAGCTGTTCAGCAACACCATCAACGGCCGCCCGTTCGCGGGCGCGGTGAACGACCCGCGCGACGTGGTGCAGCTGTACCGCTACCTCTCGGGCACGCTCTCGGTGACCCTCGGGGACGACCCCTGCAACACCGGGAACCCGGCGCAGACCCACATCTGCTTCGTCAACAACACCAGCCCGCAGGACATGCGCTTCTTCCAGTCCTCGACCCCGCTCCAGCTGGGGCCGGGCCAGGGCGGCTCCATCGTGGTGGCCTACATCTTCGCGGCGCCGGTGGAGACCGCGGGGTGCAGATCCAACTGCGACGTGAAGCCGGGCGATCCCCTGCGGCTCACCAACGCCACCCAGCTGGCCCAGGGCGCGAACCTGGTGGACAGCCTGGCCGGGTTCGCCCGGTATCACGACGACAACGGGGACGGCGTGGTCCAGCAGGGCGAGTTCCAGACGGTCAACGGCTCGCTGCTCGGGAAGGCGAAGGTGGCGCAGGGGGTGTTCGACGGGAAGTTCCTGCTGCCCTTCGCGCCGGACAACCCGGAGTTCTTCCTCATCCCCGGCGACAACCAGGTCACCGTGATCTGGAAGCCCTCGGGGAGCGAGCAGTCCGGGGATCCGTTCTTCGCCCTCGCGAGCCAGGCCCAGACGCCCGATGGGCACGGCGGCCTGGTCAACAACATCCTCTACAACCCCAACTACCGGCAGTTCGACGTCGAGGGCTACCGGATCTACCGGGGCCGGGTGGACGCGCCGAACGAGCTGACGCTGCTGGCCCAGTTCGACTACTCCGGCACGACGATCAAGGACTACACCGGCACGGTGAACGCCGACAAGGACTGCGCCCCCGAGCTCGGGCTCACGACCTCGTGCGCGGGGCTCCAGCCGAACCTCAAGAACGGGGTGACGCTGACGCAGTTCAAGGAATACGACCTGGTCGGTGACATCATCCAGGTGAAGGCCGGCCCGGAGCGGGTGCTGCTCAACACCGGGGTCGCGCTCAGCACGGTCACCGACACGGCCGTGGTCGGGAGGGCGCGGAGCGGGACCTGCGGCCCCAAGAGCAACTGCCCGGCCCTCGCCAATACCGGGGTGCCGTTCTCGTTCGTCGACCACACCCCGCGGAACAACTTCCGCTACTTCTACTCGGTGACGGCCTTCGACGTGAACGCCCTCGAGTCGGGGCCCACCAGCCTCGAATCGCCGCGGAACACCAAGGCGGTCACCCCGGTGCGACCGGCCGGCAACCTGGTGAACCAGGGGACGCTCACCACGCACGTCATCGGGCGCGGGGTGGCGATGGACACGATCATCGTCGCCGACCCGACCATCAACCCGGCCACCGGCGTCTTCAGCGGCCCGTCCCGGCCGGCGAACGGCGCGGCGGTGCAGTTCGCGGGTGAGCTCGCCCGCCAGGTGCTGAACGGCAGCGGCGGCTTCTCCGTGACGCTGGACAGCATCTCGGCTACCGGTGAGGGAGAGGAATCGGTCTGCTGCGGCGGCGTCGAGGCGGGGTCCCCGACGACCTACTACTTCACCGCGACGGTGGGGACCCAGACCACCCAGCTCTCGGTGCCGGTCCAGGTGAACGGCAACGACACCAACGAGGGCACGGGCGAGGTCTACTTCACCACCACCCGGGTCGACAACGACAAGGCCCGGCAGTACGGCGGCGATTCGAGCTTCGCGCTGCGCGGCACCCTGCAGCAGCACATGCCGTCGATGTACTTCACCAACGCCCAGACGCTGGGCTGCCGCATCGGCGGCACCGGCATTCCGGCCGGGAACGAGTGCATCTACAACGGCCCCCGCTGGCTGGACGGCCCCTCGGCCGGCACCTCGAGCCCGCTCCCCGCGCAGCGCGTCAAGGCCGAGACCGTGGCCGACCCCACCGGCGGGAACTGCAAGCACGACGGCGGCAACAACCCGGTCTGCGTCGCGGTCGACTTCAACAACGGCGGCGGGCTCACCGGCGTGACCACGGTCCACGTCCCGCAGAGCTATACCCAGCTCATCCGCCGCTGGCGGAATGTCGAGTCGAGCCTGGCGCCGTACTACCGGGCCGCCGACATGAACGTCTACTGGGGCGCGGGGGGCCGGATCGATTCGGTCATCGACATCACCCACAACGTACCGATCCCCGATGCCTTCATCCGCAACGCCGCGGGAGCCGTGACCGGGGTACGGCCGCTGGGCGCCAACTGGGGCGTGATCAACACCGCGCGCACCAATTTCGCCTCGACCTCGGCCGACGGGCGGCCGGGGGTGCTCACCGCCGCGGACTTCCCCTGCTTCGAACCGATGCGGTCGATCCACGCGAGCCCGCAGGCGGCCAACAGCGACGGCTTCCCCTGCGCGCCGACCGGGAATCCCGCGTACGTGCCGGGCGGGCCCTTCACGCCGGACACGATCGTGACACCGGGCCAGGTGGCGTTCTTCAAGAACGCGCCCCCCGATGCGGCGGGCGCGGCCCCGGTGGCCAACGGCTTCGGGCTCTATGTGGCCGGCACCTTCACGCTCTTCCAGCTCCCCTCGGCCACCCCGCCGGCGGCGGGCACCATCTGGACCCTCCGGACCTACGCCGGGATGATCCGCGGCGGGAAGGGGCCGGGCGGCGGCGATACCGGGCTGCCCTACACCTTCACGCAGGCGGACCGGCCCTTCACGGTCGTGGGCGCGAAGGTGGAAGTCGCCTTCGACGTGGTGAACCTGATCCGGGCCCCGCGGTTCGCCGATCTCCGCCAGGTCCACACCGTGCCCGATCCGTACTACGTGACGAACGAGTACGAGCAGTCCACGGACCTCAAGGTGATCAAGTTCGTGAACCTGCCGGACAAGGCGATCATCCGGATCTACAGCGCCAGCGGCGTGCTGGTGAACATCCTGGAGAACCCGGGTCCGACCTGCGCCAACGGCTCGGTGGGCGCCACCGGCGCGGTCGCGGCGGTGAACGCCACCGGCGGCGAATGCACCTGGAACGTGCGGAACCGCAACAACCAGGTCGTGGCCAGCGGCGTCTACTTCTACCACATCGAGTCCAACTCGTCCGGCGGGACCGCCCGGCGAGTGGGCCGCATGACCATCGTCAACTTCGCCCAATAGGACCCGTGGCGCGGGGCACTCCGCCCCGCGCCGCTTCTCCTGGAGAGACCCGACCATGCGACATGCCCTGATTCCCCGCGTGCTGCTCCTCGCCGGCCTCGCCGGCGGGACGGCCGCGCCACTCCTGGCCCAGGCCGGGACCAAGCAGGACAACACCGCCTATGGCACCACCTCGGCGGAGTTCCTGCTGCTCGGCGCCGGGGCCCGCGGCACCGCGCTCGGCGGCGCGTACAGCGCCGTCGCCAACGACCCGAGCGCCCTCTACTACAACCCCGCCGGCGCGGCCCTCATGACCCGCCCGGGGATCCTCGTCGGCACCTACGACTACGTCGCCGGGACCCGCTACAGCTGGGGCGGCGTGGTGTTCCCGTTCGACGGCGGCTCCAAGGCCTTCGGCGCGCAGTTCGGCACCTTCGGCTTCAAGGACCAGCCGGTCTATACGGTGGACGAACCGAACGGATCGGGCGCGACCTACGACGTGAGCGAAACGTTCGTCGGCCTGAGCTATGCCCAGAACTTCTCCGACCGGTTCTCCGCCGGCATCACCGGGAAGTTCATCAGCGACAACCTGGGAGACGCCAGCGGCAAGGCCTTCGCGGTGGACTTCGGCACCAACTTCCACGCGGCGCTCAACAACCACCCGATCAAGTTCTCCTTCACGCTCGCCAACCTGGGCACGAACATCGGCTACAGCGGCAACGCCCTCAACAGTACCGCCGGGCGGGAGCCGCTCCCCGGAGAGGACGACGTCCCCGGCATTCCCCAGCCGTCGCGCCTCAGGACCAAGGCCTTCCCGCTCCCGACCACGTTCCGGGTCGGCCTGGCCTATGACCTCGTGGCGGCGGCCAGCAACCGGCTGACGGTCCTCTCCGACTTCAACCAGCCCAACAACAGCAAGGCCGGGTTCTCGGGTGGCGTCGAGTGGAGCTCGAAGAACCTGGGCGGGAGCCCGTTCTCCGCCTCGGTGCGCGGCAGCTACTCGTACTACTCCGCGAACAGCCAGAAGCCGGCCACCCTCCCCACGGCGCTCAACGACGAGGAGAACCTCCAGGGCCTCGCCGCCGGCGGCGGGCTCTCCTATGGCCAGGGGAACTTCAACCTGAGCGTGGACTACGCCTTCAAGTACATGGGCGTGCTCGGGCCCACCCACTTCGTGAGCTTCGGGCTCGGCTGGTAGGCGCATGCTCGCGTTGCTCGCCTTCGCGCTGCTCGCCGGTTCCGGCCCCGCCCCCGCGGGACCGGGGGACCAGGTGGACAGCCCCCTCGGAGTCCGCGCCTTCCGCTTCTACCGGGCGGAGGGCGGGGAAACGCTTGTCACCGGCCTCATCGAGATCCCCTACCGGCTGCTCACGCGGAGCGCCGATGGGGGCGGCCGGCTGGTGGGCGACGTCGCCGTGTCGGTGAAGGACAGCGCCGGGCTCGAACTGCATCACTCGGCCTGGCAGGTGAAGGCCCCGCCCGCCGGCGGCAATGCCAGCGTGATGGAGGTGGTGGAGTTCAAGCTCGCGGCGGGGTCCTACAACCTGCAGGTGACGGTGACGGATTCGGCCGGCCGGCCGGTGAGCCGGTCGATTCCGATCGTGGCCTACCGCTCTCCGCCCCCGGTGTCGGATGTGGTGCTCTCGCCCAGCATGCGGCTGCCCGAGGCAGGGGACACCGCGCTCGCCCCCGGCGAGCGGCGCTGGAGCGGCGTGATTCTCACCCCCGCCGCCAACCTGCGGCTCACCCCGGTGCGGTCGCGGCTGTTCTACCTGCTGGAGGTCTATCCCGGGCACGACACCACCCTCGCCATGTCGGGGCAGGTCCTCAACGACAGCGGGCGCGCGGTGCTGACGACCGCGCCCCGCCAGGTGAAGGTCCTCAAGGGGGGCTCGGTCCTCCGCGGGCAGGTCGACCTGATGGGGCTCCCCGCGGGCCACTACCGGATGGCGGTCCGGCTGGGCGAGGGGAAGGTGGAGGAGCGGGAGAGCGAGTTCACCATGGCCGACTTCACCGAGACCATGGAGTCGGAGAAGGTGCGTCTCGCGAGTCTCCGCGAGACCGACGCCGGGTACTTCGGCCTGATGAACGACGACCAGCTCAACGAGGCGGAGGCGCCGCTCATCTACCTGACCCGGTCGGACTCGCTCGCGGTCTGGAAGAGCGGGCTCACCGTCCAGGCCAAGCGGCAGTTCCTCACCACCTTCTGGGCCGCGCGCGATCCCAGCCCCGGTACCGCGCGGAACGAGGCCCGGGAGGCGTTCTATCAGCGTATCGACGAGGCGAACCGCCTCTACACCGAAATCGGCCGGAGCAAGATCCCCGGCTGGCGGACCGACCGGGGAAGGATCGCGATCATCAACGGCGACCCCTCCGACGTGCTGGACCGGCGGGTCGCGAGCGGGACGGCGCCGCCCTACCTCGTCTGGCGGTACGAGCGGGGCAAGCCGCGCTACTACCTCTTCGCCGACCGTACCGGGTTCGGCAGTTATCAGCTGATGTCGACCAATGACCTGAAGGAGACCGGGCTTCCGGGGTACCGCTCGATCCTGGGCGGGGAGGCGCTGCAGGACATCAGTCGCTGGCTGGGTATCGACCTGTTCCAGAACGACCGGTCGTCGGCGAACTGACCCTTGGCCCCGTGCCGATCTCCATCCATTTCCGGAGGATGTGACTCATGAAGCCTGTACTGCGTAGGAGCGTGGCCCTGGTGCTGGCGGGGGTGGCAGCGTGCAAGGGTGACCCGACGGGTGACCTGCGCAACGGAATCGACCAGCTGGTGGCGACCCCGTCGGTCATGTTCCTCAGCACCGGGGCGAGCAACACGGTCGTCGTCGAGGCGCTGGACGGCCAGGGGAATCGCGAGGCGACCCGGTTCTCGCTGGAGAACGTGTCGGCCGGCCTCGAGGTGACGGTCGACTCCTCCTTCAACCAGGTCGTCGACAACGACGGCAACATCACCCTGCCGGCGAAGGCGACCCGGATCCGGTATATCGTGCAGGCCACGGCCGGGGTGGGGACGGCCTCCTTCGACGTGTCCGGCGGGGGACACACCACCACGATCGACGTGCGCGTGGTCCCCGCCAGTGTCACGGCCACCTTCTCCGATGCCGCGCCCGCCGTGGGCGATACCGTGACGGTCACCACCGCGGCCCCGTTCTCGTTCCGGTCCGATGCCACGGTGTCGAATGGCGGGGTCGGGTCGATCCTGGTGAGCCGGACCGCGACCAGCATCCGGTTCATCCCGATCCCGAGCGCGACGCCCGTGTCGGCGACGGTGAACGGCGTGACGCTCGCCTATGCGCCGAACCTGTCGCTCAACCTCCCGACCGAGCCGGCCTTCACCACACCGGCGGCCCAGACCGGCACCAACGCGCTCGCCACCGCGCCCGCGTTCGCCATCCCCGCGACCGGCGCCTCCCGGCTCTTCCTCGACGTCGGCGCCACGTCCTCGGTGCCGCAGTGCGTCAGCGCCGCGCTGGGGTCGCACCCCTGCCGGGTCTACAAGATCACGCTGGCCGCGCCGCGGACCTTCGACATGAGCGCCACCTGGAATGGCACCCAGGACATGGGGGTGTACTTCCTCAACTCGGCAGGCACCCTGACGTTTGCCCCCGGCGCCTGCGACGACAAGGGCGAAGGCCTCGGCGGACAGCCGGAGAGCTGCAGCATCAGCCTCGGGGCCGGCACCTTCTACCTCATGCTGATCAACTTCAGCAGCACCGATCCGTCCTGGTTCCGCCTGGACCTGACCGGGACCTGATTCGTCTCGGCGGGAGGTCGGGGCAGGCCCCGGTCCTCCCGCCGAGGGACCGGGCGTCGGGCAGGACGATTGGGGGATCCGGAGATGGCCCCGGATCCCCCAGTGTCGTTTTGGTGGTCAGGATGCCTCAGGGGCGCCGGGGTCAGCTCACGCGGCGGCGCGGAAACCCGACCTGGTCAGGGGCGCTCCAGTCGGGTATCAGGATCGACACCGGCGAGGTGCGCCCGGTGGCCGGCGTGGCGGGACAGGCCAGGTAGCGGGCGGGTTTGGACCGGCCGGCCCGCTGAATCAGCCCGCGGGCCTCGAGGTCGATCCTGACCGCCGTGAGGAACCAGCGGATGCTGGCCGTGGTCGGGAATAAGGAAAGGGGGAGGGCGCGCGACAGCTGTTGCACCAGCTCCTCGGAGGTCGGGCCCTCGCCGGACACGGGCAGGTGCTCGAGCACGGCGCGGGAGACCAGGTGGTACTTGTCGGACCGGACGTAGGGCCGGCCGGCGGCGGGGTTCCTGTGGCGGAGCTGCATGGCGGATAATTAAACGGGGAAATGAGTTAGGCCGTTGTTATCGACCTGCCAGCAAACCGTAAGATTCCCGGGCTCCCACCGGCACGTTCCTTCCGCTATTTTCACGGCGCCAGTCCGCGCCCCTCGCGCGCCACCCCTTTCTCTGAGGGCTTTCTCGGTGACCACCCCTGCAGTGACCAACGGCCAGCTCGAACCCGTCGAGCAGGTCTACAGCCGCGACGTTTTCTCCCGTGCGGTGATGCGGCAGCGGCTCCCCAAGGACGTGTTCAAGCGTCTGATCCGGACCATTGACCACGGTGAACCGCTCGACCACTCGGTGGCGGATGTGGTGGCGTCGGCGATGAAGGACTGGGCCATCGAGAACGGCGCGACCCACTACACCCACTGGTTCCAGCCGCTGACCGGCTCCACCGCCGAGAAGCACGACAGCCTGATCTCGCCGGACAACAACGGCAGCGTGATCCTCAATTTCTCCGGCAGCGACCTGGTCCAGGGCGAGCCGGACGCCTCGAGCTTTCCCTCGGGCGGCCTCCGCGCCACCTTCGAGGCCCGCGGCTACACCGCCTGGGATGTCACCTCGCCCGCGTTCCTGATCCGGGGGAGGGGCGCGGTCACCCTGGTCATCCCGACGGCGTTCGTGTCGTGGACCGGCGAGGCGCTCGACACCAAGATCCCGCTCCTCCGCTCGATGGAGGCGCTCTCGAAGCAGGCGCTCAGGATCCTCCGGATCTTCGGCACCGACGCCGGCGTCACCCGGGTGTTCACCACGGTGGGCCCCGAGCAGGAGTACTTCCTGGTCGACGCCAAGCTCTACTGGCAGCGGGCCGACCTGGTGCTCGCCAACCGGACCCTCTTCGGCGCCAAGCCGCCCAAGGGCCAGCAGCTCGAGGACCAGTACTTCGGCTCGATCCCCGAGCGGGTGCTCGCCTGCATGGC
>DASZPT010000022.1:0-2079 GCA_035549935.1 Gemmatimonadales bacterium | reverse complement strand
CTACGTCCTCGAAGGGGGAAAGACCCTGATCTCCAACGCGGGGATCGCCGACCTCTACATCGTCTTTGCGTCGACCGACCCGGCGGCCGGTCCCCGGGGCATCAGCTGCTTCCTGGTGCCCGCCAACACCTCGGGGCTGGTCTTCGGGGGCGCGCAGGTCCTGAGCGCCCCGCACCCGCTGGGGGAGCTCCGCTTCGAGCAGTGCCGGGTCCCGCGCGAGTCGCTCCTGGGAGAGGAGGGACGCGGGTTCGGGATCGGACTCGCCGCGCTCGACCGGCTTCGCCCGACCGTGGCGGCGGCCGCCTGCGGCATGGCGGAGCGGGCGCTGGCGGAGTCGCTGGCGCATGTGAAGGGCCGGCGGCAGTTCGGCAAGCCGCTCGCCGACTTCCAGCTGGTGCAGCAGAAGCTGGCGCGGATGGCGACCGACCTCACCGCGGCGCGCCTGCTGGTGTACCGTGCCGCCTACGAGAAGGACCAGGGCCAGGACCGGATCACCGTCGAGGCGGCGATGGCCAAGTCGTTCGCCACCGAGATGGCGCAGCGGGCGGTGGACGATGCGGTGCAGCTCATCGGCGGGCGCGGGGTCCTCGCCTCGCATCCGGTGGACCACCTCTACCGGGCGGTGCGGGCCCTGCGCATCTACGAGGGCACCACCGAGATCCAGCAGCTCATCATCGCCGGCGAGCTGCTCAAGGGGTGAGGTCTGGCGAGAATGGGATGGCCGCGAGCATTGGACGGCTGGGAGGATTCAACGCAGAGACGCAGAGAACGCAGAGGGCCGCAGAGGGCTCCGAGGCGAGTGAGAGTCCACGGCAGTGCCAGCAGGCGACCAGAATCACCCGGACATCCAGTGTCAGTCAACAATCATCGCTTGGATATCAGTCAGCAATCATGAATTCGAGTGAACCCACGAAGACACCCAGGTACACCCGCAGGCCGGCTCTGTCGCGTGCGACGATCCCTCTGCGGCCCTCTGCGTCCTCTGCGCCTCTGCGTTGAATACCCAACCATCCCCCACACGAAACCCGCCGAAGCCACAGCCGAGCCCGCCCCCAGATGTGGCATCCTGACCCGTTCACCAGGCACCCGCTCCCGGACACGCGGCCTCCGACGACCGACGAGGTACGCCGGTCCCGCTGGTTGAGCCCGCTCGACGCCGGCCGGCTGAAGCTGGCGGATCGGACCTGGGTGCCGGCGATGGTGCCCTGGCGGGCCACCGAGGACGGCTTCGTGACGCCGGAGGTGCTGGCGTGGTACCGGCGCTTCGCCGAGGGCGAGCCCGGCGCCCTCGTGGTCGAGGCGACGGGGATCCGCGACATCCCGAGCGGCCCGCTCCTCCGGATCGGGCACGACCGCTTCCTTCCCGGGCTGGCAGAGCTGGTCCGGACCGTCCGCGAGGCGAGCCGCGGACGCACCCGTCTCTTCATCCAGATCCTCGACTTCCTCCGCATCCGCCGGCGCCCGGAGCCGGCCCGCTTCTTCCGCGAATATCTCACCCTCACCGACCGGCACCGCGCCCTCCTGGGCGGCGACGATTCCGACATTCGAGAGGCGCTGACGAAGCTCCCGGAGGCAGACTGGCCCAGGGTGCTGTCGCCGAAGGAACTCGAGAGCCTCCAGTTCGGGGAGCGCGAGCGGGTCACCGACCTCGATAGCCCGCACATCCGCGACCTCCCCCGGGTTCTCCCAGGGCTCTTCGCCAGGGCGGCGCGTCGCGCGGAGCTGGCGGGGTTCGACGGGGTGGAGCTCCACTTCGCCCACGCCTACACGATGGCCTCCTTCCTCTCGGCGCTGAACGACCGGGATGACGGCTACGGCGGCTCACGCGAGGGGCGGATCCGGCTTCCCCTCGAGGTCCTGCGCGCGGTACGGCAGTCGGTGGGCGATGCCATGGTGGTGGGATGCCGGTACCTCACGGAGGAGTGCATCGACGGAGGAAGCACCCTGGCGGTCGCGGTCTGGTTCGGTCTCCATTTCGCCGGTGAAGGCGTGGACTACCTCTCCCTCTCCCGCGGTGGCAAGTTCGAGGACGCCCGGCAGCCGCGCATCGGGTGGTCCCGCTATCCCTATACCGGTCCG
>DASZPT010000021.1:0-5565 GCA_035549935.1 Gemmatimonadales bacterium | reverse complement strand
CAGGCGTGTCGAGCAGCCGGTCTATGACAGCGTGGCGACCATCCGGCGGCAGGAGACACCGGCGGAAGCGGCCTGGGCGCGGCTGATCCGCACCGAGGCGAAGGCCTGGGCGATGGCCGCCGACTCCCTCCGCGCGCTCTTCGACCACCCCCGGGTCGGCACGGTGCGGGTGGTACTCGGCAACCGCGGCGCCGAGGATGCCTTCACGCACGACTCGACGACGATCGGCATGGACCTGAGTGCGCTGCAGCGGGTGTACGGCGACGCCGGCCAGCCCGAGAATCGCGATCGGGTGAACCGGTTCTTCCGTCACGAGTTCGTCCACACCCTGCAGAAGCGGTGGCTCGCCCGGCATCCGTATGTCCCCCGGTCGCACCTCGAGACGGCGCTGCTGGACGCCTGGGCGGAAGGCCTGGGGAACTACTTCTCCCTGTCGAGCAAGTGGCGCCCGGCCGGTGAGACGCCCTCAGCCGAGGCGGCGCGGACCCTGGCGGAGCTGGAGCCCCGGCTGGTCGGCCGACTCGCCGGGCTCGCCTGCGCCGACTCGACCACCGCGCCGGCCCTCCTCGCCGGACTGTCGAGCGGGCCCTTCACCAGGAAGTGGGGAGCGGTGCCGGTCGCGCTCTGGCTACTGAGTGAAGAGACGAGACAGGCCGGTGCACTCCACGACTTCGCGATCGGTGGGCCCGGGGCATTCTGGAGCCTGGCGCTGCGCCACCTGCCGGCCCCCCTGGCGGATTCCCTCTCGGCGATCCAGCGGACCGCTGCGTCCTGCGGGACGGGGCGCTGATCCTCGCTTGCGGCTGTCCACCCCCGGCAGCAGCTTCACGGCGTGTTTGACCCGGAGACGACACACCTCCTCCGCCTTCGAGACCCGAGATGCCCGCTTCGAGCCGCAGGGAGAAGTCCCCGTCCGAATTGATCGACCATCGAATCCGGGAGCTCGGTGACTGGCGGGGGAAGACCCTGGCCCGTCTGCGCACGCTGATCCGGCAGGCCGACCCGGGGGTGATCGAGGAGTGGAAGTGGAGCGTCCCGGTCTGGTCGCACGCCGGGGTGATCTGTACCGGCGAGACTTACAAGAGCGTGGTGAAGCTGACCTTCGCCAGGGGGGCCGCCCTCCCCGATCCGGCGGGGCTGTTCAACGCGAGCCTCGCGGGCAATACCCGCCGGGCGATCGACATCCGTGACGGGGAGAAGGTCAATGAGAAGGCGTTCAAGGCTCTGATCCGGGCGGCCGTGGCGCTCAACCGCTCGCGCCTGACCTGATCGGCCGCGCTTGCGCCCCCGACTGGCGCCGGGCAGCTTACGGCCATCGTGAGCCAGCCCTCCGCCAGTCCCGAGCCCCTGATCCTCCCGCGCGGCGTCCGCTTCCCCCGCCCTGACGAGCTGCCCCCGGGATCCGAGGGCGAGCAGGCGCGGATCCGGCAGGCGGAGATCACCACGGGGTACCGTGTCCTCCCCAATACCGGCGGCGCTTACACGGCCTATATCGAGGCCAACGTCCACGCCCTCAATCTCTGGGCGGTCTTTCACGACCTGGCGCTCACCGTCCTGCCACGGGCCGTCGCTCCCATCATCGCCATCAAGAACGGTGAGACCTGCACTGGTCCCCGGACGATCCGTGCCGCGGCGCTCCGGGTGTTCGAGCCCCACGCCCAGACCCTCCAGCACGACGGCCTGCTCGCCTTCGGGCTGATCTACCAGGACCAGGCCGTGACCGAACAGATCTTCGTGCCGCCCGCCAAGTACCTCCAGATCTGGACCAACCAGCCGGAGGTCGCCCGGGCCATCCTCGCCCGACACCGCATCCCCGAGGTGCCCGATCTCCAGCTCCTGGACCAGTTGCCGCTGGTGCACGAGCCGTTCGAGGGGCCCGACGGGACGGCCGCGTGGCCCGCGGTGCTGGCCGAGGCCCGGGCCGCCTTCACCACGCTTCCCTCCCCCGACCGCTAGCAACCGCCCCCCGGCGCCGATTGACGGCTCCCGGTCCGCCGGCTACTTTGTGCCGCAAAGTGAACTCACCGGGAAGCACTGCATGCCACGCTGGCTCAGGATCGTGCGAGGAATGGTCGTCACGGGGCTCACCTTCGCGGTCGGGGTCGGCCTGGTTACGGCGCTGATCGCGACCCCGGTCTGGCTGCTGGGAGGCATCTCCCTGCGGACGCTGATCGCGGGCGTGCTCCGGTTCTCGGTGGTCTCCTGCCTCATCGGGGTCGGGTTCTCCGGCCTGCTTGCGCTCACCGCGCGCGGGCGGCCCTTCGACCGGCTCTCGCTTCCCCTCTTCGCCGCGCTGGGCGCGGGGGTCGGGTTCCTCTACTTCCTGTTCATGGGATTCATGGGCGCCTTCGGGGTCTGGTCGCTCGCCAGCGCGATCACCAACCTGGTGCTGGTGACGGTCGCGGGCGGGGGATCGGCGACGGCGATCCTGCTGGTGGCGCGACGAGGCCGGCCCCAGCTCAAGGCCGGGGACGACCTCCAGGATCCGGACGACACCTAGGGTCCGGTGCGCCGCTGCTACCTGGCCCGATAGAAGACGTAGTCGGCCGTATAGGGCACGTTGACCGTCTCGCCCACCGTGCTTCCTGCCGTCGTCGGGGCCAGCCCCCCCTGGGTGTGCAGGCGCTGGATGTAGCTCACCCCGCGGAACAGGCCGTGTCCCTCGCTCGACGCCGCGCCGAGCAGGAGCCACGGAATCGCCGACGGCGACGCGGGGCAGCGGCGGACGACGCTGCCGACCACCTTGCTCCCACCGAGGCTCTCCCAGGTCGGGCCGGCGTAGTGCACGCCCACCTGGCCCCGCGCGTGCTGGTTGGGATAGAGCCGGGCGGAGGGCGCAACGAAGACCCACGCTCCGCCGTCCCAGCGATAGATCTGGTCACCGCGGGCGTAGAGGGTCGCGATGCGCCGCTGGCCCGTCGGTACGGCCAGGCTGTCGCAGGTGCCGAGGTCAGTCTCCCGGTGACTGGCCGGCGCACTCACCGTCGCGGCCACGTCGGGTGAACCGATCGATCCTTCCGGTGCCACCGTGCCTTCCCCCCCGCACCCTGCGAGGCCGGCCGCGAGCGCCGCGGCGGCCCAGACGCGACTCCACGTCGTGCGTCCCCTGAAATGCATGCCCCCTCCTGGTTGCGTCGTTGCGCCACACATCTGGCCAGGGACGCTGGCGCGGCATCCCTGACGAACCCGGATGCGTCGGGGCGGGCTCGCGACCGCCACTTGCTTGCGCCCGGCGGAGGCGCCGGGCACATTCTCCCACTCTCCCCCTCATTTCTGTGAGCGGCGGGTCGGGCGGGTCTACCGGTAACCCTGACTGAGGAGATCACGATGCTCGGCGGACGAACGTGGGACGAGTGGATCGCCCAGTACGCGCAGAGCCACCAGCACCCGGTCAATCGCTTCTGCCATACCCTCGGCATCCCGATCATCGTGCTGTCGCTGCTGCTCTTCGTGGCCGCGCTCTTCATCCGCGGATTCTGGCCCGTGCCCCTCGCGCTGTTCCTGATCGGGTGGATCTTCCAGTTCGTGGGCCACGCGTTCGAGGGCAAGCCGCCGGAGTTCTTCCACGACTGGCGCTTTCTCTTCGTCGGGCTCAGGTGGTGGGTCGCGAAGATGCGCGGCCGGGCATGACGCTCGAGCCGGAACTCGTCATCACCTACATCGATGGCCCGACCGCGCTGCTCGAGCTGTCGGGCCTGCGGTTTCTCACCGACCCGACGTTCGACCCCGCCGGCACCGACTACCCGACGCCGGTGTACACCCTCCACAAGACGACCGGGCCGGCGCTCGCGCCGGAGCGGGTGCTGCCGCTCGCCGGTGTGCTCCTCAGCCATGACCACCACTTCGACAACCTCGATCACCTCGGCCGGGCGCTCCTGCCCCGGGCGGCCGCGGTCTACACCACCATGGCCGGGGCCGACCGGCTGGGCGGCAACGCGATCGGGATGACGCCCTGGCAGCGGATCGAATGCACCGTGCCGGGTGGCCCGGCGCTCGGCCTGACCGCGACGCCCGGGCGGCACGGGCCCCCCGGCGGTGACCGGGGACCGGTGCTCGGCTTCCTCCTCGAGCCGGGCGACGGGGGACCGATGGTCTACGTCTCTGGCGATACGGTCTGGTACGAGGGGATCGCGGAGATCGGGCTGCGGTTCCCGGTCGACATTGCCTGCCTCAACATGGGCGCGGCCCGGGTGGAGGTGGCGGGGCCGCTTCCACTCACCTTCACCGCCGCCGAGGCCGTCGCCCTGGCCCGCGCCTGGCCGCGGACGACCATCGTCCCGCTCCACTTCGAGGGGTGGCGGCACTTCTCGGAGGGACGCGCCGAGATCGAGTCGGTCTTCGCCGACGCCGGCCTCAGGCATCGCCTGGCGTGGTGCCCGCCGGGCGAGCCCCGCCGATTCGCTGGCCGCTAGCCCATCCGAGTCCTGCCGGTGGCCCGCTTGCCTCCCGCCCGCAAGGCGGCCAGCTTTCGCCCGGTCCGCTAGTCAGCCGCACCCACCGTCATCCCTCTCGTGCCTCTGCGCGTCCTGCCGCTCGCCGGCCTGCTGGTTCTGCTCGCGCCCACCGCATCGCGGGCGCAGCAGTCCTCCCATTTCCTTCCGCCCGAATGGCCGGCGCACCAGTGGGCCTATGTGGGTCCGTGGCAGCTCACCGTCTGGCGGGAGCGGGGCGAGCCGGCGGGGCAGTACACCGTCCCGGTGGCGCCCGACTCCCTGGAGTTCGCGACCAGCGACCTCCAGGTCGTGACCTGCCGGACCTGTCTCGGCATTCCGCTGCCGGAGGTGCTCTGGGACTCGCTCCATCTCCGCCGTCCGCTCGCGACCACGCTCGCATTCGAGGTTACGCCCGGCGGGCACCTGCACGGCCAGGCGCCGGGGCGGCAGGTCTACTCGGCCGGCGCCCTCGACTTCGAGGGCTACTGGGATGGCGACACGGTGCAGGGCTTCTGGTACGAGTTCCGACCGCGGCATCACCGTTTCGGCCGGTTCGTGCTGGTGCCGCAAGGGCCGAGGCCTCCCGCACCTGTCGCGCCCCCGCCCAACTGGATGGGAGCGCCACTCGTGCTCTTTGCCCCCACGGACGCCAACTTCCGGGCGCTCGCGGACAGCCTGTCCCGCCTGGATCCGCGGGTCCAGCTCGAAGGGGCGCTGGGCCGGGGCGATCGCCGGCTGCTCGCGCTCCAGACCGGGCTCCCCGGGATCCAGGTCGACCCCGCGGCCGAGGTGCGCGCGCAGCTCGGCGTGCTGCTCCTGCCCTGGACCGGCGAGTTCCGATCGAGTCCGGCACAGAAGCGGTGGCAGCAGGTCGCCGGGTCCTATGCGCGCCGGTACAACCGGCTGGTCTCGGTCGCGGTCGGCGTGCGGTGAGACGGATGGCAGGTCCTGCCCATTCCTCCAAAGGCGGTGCGATGCGCGCGACCGCGCGCGCCACCGGCCCGCGTCTCCAGGAGTAGACCGCCCGTGGCCCAGAGCCCGACCATCTACAATTTCGACATCGACCTCTCCCACGTGGACCGCGGGATCTATGAATCCGTGAGCCTGCGGGTCGCGTGTCAGCCATCCGAGA
>DASZPT010000020.1:0-1787 GCA_035549935.1 Gemmatimonadales bacterium | reverse complement strand
ACGCTGGGCCGGTGGAGCACGCTGCCGAGGATATGGGCGAAGTCGCTGTTGCGCACCGGATTCGGTGCGGTCACGTTGACCGGCCCGCGCATCGTCTCCGTGAGCAGCACGTGGTGCAGGGCGCCCAGCACGTCGTCGATGCTGACCCAGCTCATCCACTGCTCGCCGGTCCCCATTCGCCCGCCGACGCCGGCCTGGAACGCGGGAAGCATGGCGTGCAGCGCGCCGCCGGCTGGGGTGAGGACCAGGCCGAAGCGGGTGCGCACCACCCGGATCCCGGCGCGCTCCGCCGGTTCGGTGGCCGCTTCCCACGCGTGTCCCACCTGCTCCACGAAGAAGGCCTCGGGGCCGGTGCGAAGCGGGGAGGTCTCGACCAGCCATTCGTCGCCGCGGTCGCCGTAGATCCCGATGGCGGAGGCGGAGATCATCACCCGGGGCGGGCGCGTGAGGCGGCCCAGGGTTTCGGCCAGGAGCGTGGTTCCCTTGCGGCGGCTTTCCATGATCTCCCGCTTCCGCTCGGCGGTCCACCGGCCTCCGGCAATCGATTCGCCCGAGAGGTGGATCACGGCCTCGACTCCTTCGAGCATGGTCGGATCGAGCCGGCCGCGGCCGGGATCCCACGGGATATCCTCCGGCCAACTGGGTTCGCCCCGCACCAGCCGCTTCACCCGGAAGCCCATCGCCGTGAGCATCGGGATCAGGGTACGGCCGATCAGACCTGTCGCGCCGGACATCACGATGTTGCGCGGGCCGGTATGGCGGTGCTGCTGCATGCTGACGAGATCGTCGTGCAGCGTCGTGTGGCGGAAGGCGAAGGCGCGCGCGATGCGGTGCTCGACGGCGCTGCTCGCGAGCTCGCCGGCGGGGCCGAACGGCAGCTCGTACTCGATGCGGTCCACCACCCGGCAGCGGTCCGCGCCGACCGGCTCGAAGGCGTGGGTGTGCACCCAGTGGGCGAAGGGCCCTTCTTCCTGCACGTCGGTGAACTGCCGGCCGGGAATCGGGTCCCGATAGCGTGCCTTCCAACGGGAGCGCAGGGGCCCCACCCCCACCTCGAAGGTCACGCTGCCGTTGCCGAACACTCCTTCCCGGTCCAGCACCTTCAATTCTTCCCAGTACGGCACCAGCCGTTCCATCGCACCGGGCCGGGTATGCCAGGCGTAGACCATGTCGGCGGAGAAGGGAAGCTCCGTCGTGAACGCCACCGTGCGAATGGACATCGTTGGGCTCCTCCCCGGTCCGGCATGGGCCGCGCCGGCTATTATACCCGATGGTCCGCGCCCTCGCATTGACTTGGCTCACGGTACTCGGCTGCGCCGGGTCCACCACCGCCCTCCAGAAACCCGAGTCCCGGTCGCCCCGCACCCGCTGTGTGGTGGCCAGGGTGACCGACGGCGACACCTTTCGGTGCACCGACGGCACCCGCGTCCGCCTGCTGGCGATCGACAGCCCCGAGGAAGGCCAGGGGCCGGTCTACCAGGAGGCGCGCCGCGGGCTGCAACGCTACCTCGTGCCCCAGCGCACGGTGGAACTCGAGGCCGACGTGCGCCCCACCGACCAGTACGGCCGCACACTGGCGTATGTGTGGGTGGGAGACACCCTGGTGAACGAGGCAATGGTTCGCGACGGCTGGGCGGTGCTGTACACGGTGCCGCCCAATGTCCGCTTCGTCGAACGGATCCGCGCCGCGGAGCGCGATGCCCGCGAGGCACGGCGAGGGCTGTGGGCCAATGGCCCGCTGCGCTGCCGCCCAGCCGATTTCCGGAAACAGCGGTGTGAGTGAGGAG
>DASZPT010000019.1:0-1617 GCA_035549935.1 Gemmatimonadales bacterium | reverse complement strand
GGTGCGGTACCCACGCAACTACCTCGACCCCGGCCTCCCGAGCAACATCGGTCGCCGTGATCGCATCCTGATAGTACAGCTCCGGCGCCACATCCACGAACAGCAGCTTGGCTGGCCGGTTCGCGAACGCCGC
This sequence comes from Gemmatimonadales bacterium, assembly GCA_035549935.1. GTDB lineage: Bacteria > Gemmatimonadota > Gemmatimonadetes > Gemmatimonadales > GWC2-71-9 > JADJOM01. The sequence goes on along the minus strand of DASZPT010000019.1, from coordinate 1,484 downwards.
CCTCAGCTGCACCTCGAGCTGACCGGCCGGGATTGGCTGCTGGTTTAGTGTCATCGACCCATCCGCCCTCAGCTGCAGCACCAGCTGCCCCCCGGTGACGCTGCCGCCCGAGGCCGGCGGCGGCACCTGAGCCGGGATGTAGAACTCTCGCTTGACGGCGACGAGGAATATGATGATTAGAACGAGCAGGATATCGATGAGCGGCAGGACGTTGATGTCAGTACTCAGGTCGGCTTCTGGGGCAATCGAAACGCGGGGCATAGCAGACTCCGGGCGCGGGAGGAAGGCCGCTCCTACCCTACCCTTTCACCTTTACGGTTCCCGGTCTCTCGGATGTCAAGATCATTGCAAGGGCATTAGCGCTTCCCGTATATAGCGCAGGCTAACCACCGCATGAAGCTGACCGCCTCGGCCATCGGTTGGTGTCGCCCGGAGGGCGACCCGACGTCGGCCCGTCGGCTTGCGCCGACGAGCCTCGGTCGGCAGCTTATGCGGGGTCGTTAGCCGGCGCCGAAGCACCTCGATCTCCCTCCGAAGCCGGCCCTGTCTAAGCTCCCAACACAACCTAGCGCTAATCCCTTGCGGGCCTTAGACTTGGGTCATGCCGACTGTGTTCCGGGAAGGGCCATATCGCTACTTCTTCTACTCCGCGGACGGGCACGAGCCGCCTCACGTCCACGTTGAGCGAGATCAGAACGTCGCTAAGTTCTGGCTTGATCCAGTCCGCCTTGCTGACAGCGGGGGGTTCGGAGCGCGAGAGCTTCGGTCGATTGAAGCCGCTGTCCGCCAGCACCGTGACCGTCTGCTAGGAGCGTGGAATGACTACTTCGCCGATTGAGATCCGGCCGCCCTGGGCTCAGGCCGTTCGCGTCGAAAGCGACCTTCTCGTCGTGGACCTCTTAGACGGACGGGTGCTTTCGGTCCCCCTGTCATGGTTCCCAAGACTCCTTGCAGCGACCCCGACCGAACGCAACAACTGGCGGCTGGTTGGGCGGGGGGAAGGCATCCATTGGCCCGATATCGACGAAGATATCAGCGTCACCAGTCTTCTGGCTGGCCACGCATCGACCGAAACACAGAGCTCTCTCAAGAAATGGCTGGCTTCACGCGCCAGCTAACCACCGCATGAAGCTGACGTCCTCGGCCGTCGGGTTGTGAACTGCATGCACAACCAGCCGTCGGCCCGTTCGCTGGCGCGAACGCGCCTCGGGGCGCAGCTTATGCGGGATCGTTAGCTGGCGGTCTTGGAGAGCAGCCCCTCTCACACTGGGGACCCTGCCATGCGTGCACTCGCCCACGCCCCGCTCCTCGTTTGCCTCGCCCTCGGCTGTACTACAACGGCCGGCCACTTTCCCGATGGGGAACGCCAAGCAGTTACCAAAGCCGTCGACGCCGCCATGCGAGATGCCCTCGCCCGGCTCGACACTCTCGATGGGCCGGGCCTCGACACGGTATTCCTCAACCATCCCGACGTCCTCAACGTC
>DASZPT010000018.1:0-2636 GCA_035549935.1 Gemmatimonadales bacterium | reverse complement strand
CGCTGGGCGACCCTCTGGGGCGCCGACACGGTGATGGATCTCTCGACCGGGAAGCACATTCACGCCACCCGGCAGTGGATCATCCGGAACAGCCCGGTGCCGATCGGGACGGTGCCGATCTACCAGGCCCTGGAGAAGGTCGGCGGGGTGGCGGAAGAGCTGACCTGGGAGATTTACCGGGACACGCTGATCGAGCAGGCGGAGCAGGGCGTGGACTATTTCACGGTGCATGCCGGGGTGCTGCTCCCCTACATCCCGCTCACGGCGAACCGGATGACCGGGATCGTCTCGCGGGGCGGCTCGATCATCGCCAAGTGGTGCCTGGCCCATCACCGGGAGAACTTCACCTACACCCATTTCCGCGAGATCTGCGAGATCATGCGGGCGTACGACGTCTCGTTCTCGCTGGGCGACGGGCTCCGCCCCGGGTCGATCGCCGACGCGAACGACGAGGCCCAGTTCGCCGAGCTCAAGACCCAGGGCGAGCTGACCCGGATCGCGTGGGAGTACGACGTGCAGGTGATGAACGAGGGGCCCGGCCACGTTCCCATGCACCTCATCCGGGAGAACATGGAGAAGCAGCTCGAGTGGTGCGGGGAGGCGCCGTTCTACACGCTCGGGCCGCTCACCACCGATATCGCGCCGGGATACGACCACATCACGAGCGCCATCGGCGCCGCGATGATCGGCTGGTACGGCACGGCGATGCTCTGTTACGTCACGCCCAAGGAACACCTGGGCCTGCCCGACCGGGACGACGTGAAGGCGGGGGTGATCGCCTACAAGATCGCCGCCCACGCCGCCGACCTCGCCAAGGGGCACCCGCGGGCGCGGGAGCGGGACGACGCGCTGAGCAAGGCGCGGTTCGAGTTCCGCTGGGAAGACCAGTTCAACCTGTCCCTCGACCCGGTGACGGCGCGGGCCTTCCACGACGAGACCCTGCCGGCGGACGGGGCGAAGGTGGCCCACTTCTGCTCGATGTGCGGACCGAAATTCTGTTCGATGAAGATCACCCAGGACATCCGGGCGGCGGCGCAGGGGATGGCGGAGAAGTCGGAGGAGTTCAAGCGAAGTGGGGGCGAGATCTACGTGAAGCGCTAGCCGGCCCCCGGCCGCTCACTCCTCCCTGCCGGTGACGAGGAGTGAGCGGCTCTCCGCCTGTGGGCCCCCGATGATGGCCTGTTGGACGATCCACTGTTCCCGCTTGCTGATCCAGAAGAACACCCCGCGGCCGTCGTCCCGGTCCACCGGGCCGAGGCGCACCTTCCAGCAGTCGAACTCTCCCGCCGGCACGCTGAGCCGTTCCTCGCCCACGACGGCGAGGTCGTACCACCGTTTCACCTCGCGTCTGTAGTACGGCCAGACCGCCAGGGCGACACTCCCCCGCCACGCGGGACCGAGGGCTGCCTGACGCAGGCTCAGCGCGAGCACACCGGCCTGCAGCACCACCCCGTTGCCCTGCCGATCGCCCGGAGCCTCCCGGTCGATGACGGTCCAGGTGGTCCCGGCCTCGGTCGTGAACCCGCGGAGAATCTGGTGCTCCTGGAACTCCTCGGTGAGGCGGCCCCTGCCGCCCATCACCTCCACGGAACGTCCGAGCTGCCGCAGGTCGGTTGCACCGAGCCAGACGGAATCCCGCCACGCGACGGGAGCGGACCCTGGCCTCGGTGAGCTCAGCAGGAGCCAGGCGGGGATGTCCTTGTATGCCGATCGGGCCAGGCGCCAGCGCCGCACCGGGGTGGTGTCCGTGAACGACTCCCCCGCCTGGAGCACGGCGTATCCCCACTCCCCTGGCCGAATCTCCCGCACCGGCCGGAGTTCGGGAAAGGATGGCGCTGCGGAGCCTTGCGCGAGCAGGGCTGCCGGGAGGAGCGCCGATTCGGCAAGCGCCCGCTCACGCCCGGGCGCTGGGCGGTGGTGCAGCGCGTACGACCCGCCCAGCACCGCGAACCCGGCCGTGGCCGCGACCGCGATGATCCACTCCCGCATCGGCCCAGGGCGTCGATCCGTGAAGCGCACCCGCGCTCCGGCCGACCGCCGGGCGAGGATCCGGGCCCGGGTCGCCGTCGACAGGGTGAGTGCGTCTCCCGCGTACGCGGCTCTGATCCGCTCCTCCAGCTCGTCATGCGGCATCATGGTCCCCCATCCCCTCCCTGAGTCGCGCCAGCGCCCGCGACAACCGGACCTCCGACGCGCCCCGGCTGATACCCAGCAGCTCGGCGATCTCGCCGTGACTGTAGCCTTCGACCGCCTTGAGGATCACGACCGTCCGGAGCCGCTCCGGCAGCGAGTCCACCGCGCGGCGGAGCTGGATCCGCTCGACCGACGCTCCGCCTGTCTCCGGCGCGGGCGATTCGGCGAGCGCCACCTCGGCCCGGTGCCGGGAGCGCCGGTCGGTGTGTTGGTCGGTGCGACTGCCGCCGGTTGGATCGCCGATCACCTGGGTTGGCGCGCAGCGTTCTACGCCGTCGGCACGCCGGCGATCGCAGTCGCGCTGCTCGCGTTCGCGACACTGCGCGAGCCGCCGCGCGGGACATTCGATGTCGGCAGAGCGGGCGCGCCGCCGCCCTGGTGGACCGTATTCAAATTCCTCTTCGGCAAGCCCGGCATGCGGCACACGCTGATCGGTTGCGGAC
>DASZPT010000017.1:0-16406 GCA_035549935.1 Gemmatimonadales bacterium | reverse complement strand
GCCGAGGAGATAGAGCCCGAGGGTGGTCCCGGCGATGGCGACCGCCGCGCTCAGGAGGATCAGGATCACCGCGCGGGGGGCGCGCAGGGCGATCGCGAGAACCAGGAGCACGGCGGCGAAGGCGATCGAGCCGCGCCGGCCCAGGTCGCCGAGCTGCTGGCCGAGTCGCACGCTTTCGTCACTCAGGACCTGGAAGCGAATTCCCGCCGGGAGCGCCGGACGGAGATCATCGAGCACCGCACGCACGGCCCGGGCGGTGCGGATCGCGTCGGCCCCCGGCAGCCGCGCGATGCGCATCATCACGGCGGGCTCGCCGTTCACCCGGAAGAAGCGGTCCTGGTTGTCCTCCTCGCGCCGGATCGTCGCCAACTCGGCGAGGGCGTGCACCCGGCCGCCGGCGCCGCGCACCGGCAGCTGGCCCAGCTGCTCCAGGGCGGCGGGGGTGTCGCGGAGGACCACCCGGCGCTCGCTCGCCCCGCCCCGCTCCACCCCGATGGACTGGACCGCGCGGGCCGTGGCCAGCGCCTCGCTGAGCGCCCGCGGCTCGATCCCGAGCTGGCGGAGCCGCTCCGGCTGGTAGGCCACCGCGATTCCGACCACCGCGCCGCCCATCGCCGAGACCCCGGCCACCCCGGGCACCGCGTTGAGCCGGGGCTTGACCTGGCGTTCGACCAGGTCCTGGAGCGTGCCCGCGGTGTACGGACCGTAGACCGTCGCGCTGATGAGCGGCTCTTCGTCGAGCCCCTCGGGGACATAGTTGCTGACCTGGAGATCGCCGGAGCCGGCGGGAAAGTCGGCGCGGAGGAGTTCGAGCCGCTCGAGGATGGCGAGCCGGGTGAGCCGCACGTCGGTGCCGGGCTCGAGCTCCACATCGAGCGAGAGGTAACTCTCCCCCGATTCGGTGGTGATCTTCCGGATCCCGCGCACCGGCTGGATCGCGGCCTCGATGGGACTCCCGAGATAGGTCTCGACCAGCTCGGCCGAGGCGCCGGGCCAGCTCATGCTGACGGTGAGCCGGGGGAGCTCGACATACGGCTTGGTGGCGAGTGGCAGCCGCTGGAGCGCGATCGCGCCGGCGAGCAGCAGGGAGACCGCGGTCGCCCAGATGACCGCGGGACGCCGGGCGGCCCAGGCGATCATGTGGCCGATTCGCCCAGGCCGCCGGCGGGCAGGGTGGCGCCACCAGCCACCTCCGCCGCCAGCCGGGCCGCCCGCGCCTCGGCGCGCTGCTCCACGACCGCGTAGGCGGTGGGGAGCAGGAAGAACGTCACCAGCGTCGCGGTGACCGACCCGCCGATCACGCCGGCGGCGAGCGGCTGGTACAGCTCGCCGCCGCTCCCCCACCCGAAGACCAGCGGCAGCACGCCGACGATGGTCGTGAGCGACGTCATCGCGATCGCGCGGAGGCGCTGGCGGCCGCCGAGCAGCACCGCCTCGCGGATCGGGTGCCCCTCCTCGCGGAAGCGCCGGATCGCGTCGAGCTTCACCACCGCGTCGTTGTCGGCCAGGCCGATCATCACCACCATGCCGATCAGCGAGACGGCGTTGAGGCTCTGCCCGGTCATCCAGAGGACCACGATCCCGCCGACGGCGGCCAGCGGCACCGTGAGCATCACCAGAAGGGGAATGCTGAACGAGGCGAACTCGCCGGCCAGCACCAGGAACATGAGCGCCACCGAGAGCGCCGCGACGATACCCATTTCCGAGAGGGTGCGGCGCTGCTCGGTATCGGCCCCGGCGATGTCCCAGGTGAGTCCCGCCGGTACCGGGAGCGCGGCCAGCGTGGCGCGCACCAGGTCGACGGCCCGGGCGGTCCCGCCTCGCTCCACCGCGGCCTCGAGGACCTGCACCGGGCGCTGGCCGACCCGCACCACTTCCACCGGATCGCGCACCTCGCGCACCGACACCAGCTGCCCCAGCGGCACGCCGCCAATGGTGGCGGTGAGCGTGGTGGCCAGGTCCTCGTTGGCGCTCCCCGCGTAGCGGACCCGGATCGGCGTGCGCCGGTCGGTCTCCCTCAGCTCGCTCGCCTTCACGCCCCCGAGCCCGCCGGCGATCGCGTCGGCCACCGCGTCGATCGAGAGCCCGCGGAGCGCGATCCGCTCCCGTTCGAGCCCGAGCTCCACCACCGGCTGGGTGCCGGCGTAGGCATCGCGGATATCGGTGAGCCCGGGAATCCCGGCGAGGAGTGTCCGCGCGGAATCGGTCCAGCGGGCGGTGGTGCGGCGGTCCGGGGAGGCGACCTCGACCCTGAGGAGGCGGCCCTCCCGTCCGATCAGGCTGCCGAACTCCGACTGGCCGGCCAGGTCGATCGCGAGGGCGCCCTGCGCGAGGTCGGGAATCCGGGCCCGCAACCGGTCGGCGAAGACGCGGGCGTTGGCGCCATCGGGGACCGGCAGCAGCAGCTGGGCGTAGGTCGGGCCCCCCGGCTCAGCGCCGGAGACGAGCTCCTCGTCGGTGGCGGCGCCGATCCGGGTGTAGATCCCCTTCGAGCCGAGTCCCGCGGCGGCCGCTTCCACCCGGGCGGCCTGGCGCGCGGTCTCCTCGATGGCGGTGCCCTCGGGGAGCCGGAGCGAGGCGATGGCGACCCCTTCGTCCACCTGGGGGAGGATCTCGCGCGGCAGCTGGAACATGAGCCATCCCGCCGCGACCGTCGCGGCGAGGGAGACGCCGAAGACGGTCCGGGGATGGTCGAGCGACCACATCATGCCGTGCTCGTACCATTCGGCAAGGTGGAGGCCGGCGCGGGTGAGGAGGTTCCGCGTTCCGGGGTCCGCGTTCCGCGCGGGGTCAGGAGGATCCCCACCCGGAACTCGGAAGCCGGAACCCGGAACACCGTGCTCCTCACTTCCCCTTCTCCTCCCAACCAGCATCACCGGCATCAGGGTCAGCGCCAGGATCAGCGACGCGGTCAGCGAGGTCACCACCGCGAGGGACAGGTCCCGGAAGAGGGCCGCCGCGAGACCCCGGACGAAGACGATCGGGCCGAAGACGAGCACCGTGGTGAGGGTGCCCGCGATGAGCGGGCCGGCCACCTCGTCGGCGGCGACCCGCGCCGCTTCCCAGCGGCCGAGGCCTTCCTCCCGGTAGCGCCCGGTCGCCTCCGACACGACGATCGCGTTGTCGACCAGGAGCCCGACGCCGAGCGCGAGCCCGCCCAGCGAGAGCACGTTGATCGTGACGCCCATGAGCTGGAGCGCGGTGAGCGAGACCAGCACCGACAGCGGGACGATCAGGCCGATCGCGAGGGCGCTCCGCCAGTCGCGCAGGAAGAGCAGGATGAGGAAGAGGGAGAGGAGCCCGCCCGCCACGATCTCCTGGGTCAGGTTGGCGAGCGCGTCGGTGACGAAGCGCGCCTGCGCCGCCACCACCCGGAGCCGGACGTCGGGGAATTCCTGCTGCAGCCGCTCGACCGTCTCGACCATGGCGCCGGTGACCGCCACCGTGTTCGCGCCCGCATCCTTGTAGACCACGAGCCCGATGCCTGGGGCGCCGTCGAGGCGGGTGAGGGTCCGCGGATCGGCGGTCGCGAGCGAGACACTCCCCACGTCGGCGAGGCGCACCGGCCCGCCGCTGCGGCCGGTGGACGGCCCGACCGGGATGCCGGCGAACTCATCGAGCTGACGGAGCTCGGTGAGCGCCCGCACCGAGAAACGGAACTGGCCCCGCCGGATCGTGCCCCCCGGGGCGCTGGCGTTCGCGCTCTGGATGGCCGAGACGACATTGTCGGTCGTGAGGTTGAGCGCCCGGAGCCGCGCCGGATCGAGCTCGACCCGGATCTCGTCCTCGGGCGCGCCGGTGACCGCCACGCTGGCGATCCCGTCCAGCTGCTCCAGCCGCCGCGCCAGCACCTGCTCGGCCAGCCGCGCGGTGGCGCGGAGATCGCCCTTCCCCGTCACCCCCAGCACCGCGATGGGCCGCTGCCCCGGGTCGCTGGTGAGGAGCGTGGGGCGCTCGGCCGTCTCGGGCAGCTGCGCCCGCGCGTTGTCGAGGCGCTCGCGCACCGTGAGCACCGTCGCCGCCATGTCGGTTCCCCAGGCGAACCGCGCTGTGGTGGTGACCTCGCCGTTGCGGCTCACCGAGCGAAGCTCGACCAGGCCCGGCGTCGCGGCGATCGCCTCCTCCACCGGCTCGGCTACGAAGCGCGATGCCTCGGTAGCCGCCGCGCCGGGATAGAGCGTGCGGATCGTGAGGACCGGGAGGGTGACGTCGGGGAGCAGCGTCACCGGCAGCCGGTCGAGCGACACCGCGCCGAGCAGCACCAGCGCGAGCGTCGCGGCGACGGTGGTGACGGGGCGCTTGAGAGAGGCGGTGGAGAGGGACATGGGTCAGGAGGCCGGAGGCTGGGGGCGGGAGACCGGTGCGAGGCGTCGGGGCCGGCGTGCCGAGGCGCTCACCTCCCGCCTCCGGTCCCCGGCCTCCTGCCTAGTCCTCACCCCGCTCCTTCGCCGACAGCACCCGCACCGGCGCGTCGTGAGTCAGGGTCAGATGCCCCTCGGTGAGCACGGTATCGCCCACCGCCACCGGGATCTGGCCGCTCGCCGAGTCGGGCAGGACCTCCGTCTCGGCGCCGTTCGACTTGCCGGGCACGATGTAGACCCACTGGGCCCGGCCCCCCTTCACCACGAAGACGAGGGGACGACCGTCACGTTCGATGACCGCGCGCGCGGGGACCATGATGCGGTTGGGGAGGCGGGCGGCTTCGAGCCGGAGGTCGGCATACATGCCGGGCTGCAGCGCCGACGCGCGTGTCGGCTGCACGTTCACGACCACCCTGCCGGCGCGACTGGTCGAATCCACCAGCGGCAGCACCGCCGCGATCCGGCCGCGCACCGGGGTGCCCCCCGAGGCGGGGGTCGAGACCAGCGCCTCACCGCCCGGCTTCACGTAGGGGAGATCGTGCTCCAGCACCTGGGCCTCGACCCGCAGGTGGGTCACGTCGACGACGGTGGCGACATCCTGTCCCGCCGAGAGCCGTTCGCCGGCGGCGATGCCGACCCGGTCGACCACGCCGTCGAACGGGGCGGTGATCGTCGCCCGCTCGCGGTCGAGCCTGGCACGCTCGAGACGGACCTCCGCGGCGGGCACCCCCGAGAGCGCGAGCGCGTTCTTGAGGCGATCGGCTTCCTGGCCGGGGCCGAGGAGGATGGAGTCGGAGGCGAGACTTCCCTGGTACCTGATCTGCGCTTCGGCGAGGCTCGCCTCCGCCTCGCGCACGGCGAGATCGAAGGGGCGCGGATCGAGCCGCAGGATCGGGTCACCCTTGAGGACATGGGAGCCGGGTCGGACCAGCACTTCCTCCACCGTCCCGCTGGTTTCACCCTTGAGTGCCGCGACCGCCTCCGAGCGGACCTGCCCGGTCGTGGCGACGGTGAGAATGAGGTCGCCCTTCCGCACCAGCTCGCCGGCCACGGGCAGGGCGAGTCCGCCGCCGGCCACCCCGGAGTCCGCGGCGGGTTTCTCGCCCTCGGCCTGGACGGGTTTGCCCTTGCAGGCAGGGATCGCCAGGAGCGCGGTACCCATGAGGAGGGCGACGTGTCGGGTCATGGACTCAATTCACGTGGAGAAGTGGCGATAAGGATGCGCCACAGTCTACCACGGTCGCAGGAGGGGGTACGTACCAATAAAACGCATCCCGCAGCACCCGGATAGATCGGTGCCACCTCAGCGGAAACGCCGAGGACCAGCCCGCGGGCTGGTCCCCGACGCCCCGCCGGAGCGACTCCTCAGCCCGCCTGCCCCGGACCTGGTATGGAATAGCGAACCAGCAGCGGCACATCCAGCGAGTCGACGTCCACGCCCCAGACCGTGCGGCGGTCCGCCTCCAGCATCCGGAACGTGGCGGGCAGCGACACGCGGTACATCTCGAAGCCCCGCGGGGAGAGGACCAGCCAGTCGCCCACGCCCTCGGGACTGTCGGCCAGCCGGACCTTGAGCCAGATCATGCCGTTGCGACTGACCCGCACCGACTCGACCGGTGGGTACGTCGCCGGACGGTACAGGCGGCGCCGCAGCGAGTCGGCGGGGACATGCGAGCCGTAGCCGCCCTTCGACCGCGGATTGGTGAACAGCTGGATCACGCTGTCGACCGCGTTCCGGACGATGCGCCGTCCGTCATACTCGACCCGGCGCTCGAAGAGCTTCTCCTTCCCGCCGCGCCAGCCGGTTACCGTGAACGTGCCCTTCCCGCCCTTCGCCGGGACCTCCCGGTGAACCAGCACGAGCAGCGAGCCGTCGCTGGAGACCGCGTAGAGCGGATCGTCGCCGAAGGGCTGGACGAGATGCTCCTCCCCGTCGCGGTTCACGAAGACCATCATGCTGTGGGTCATCGAACTCTGCGCGATGGTGTCGAGCACCTCGAGGTTGCGGGAGGCGCGGAGCAGGAGCACCTGGCTCCACTGGGTGCCGCCGTCCTGCGAATCCCGCACCGGCTGTTCGATCAGGAGGTTCCCGTCAGGCAGCACCGCGGAGGGCAGTCCCTGCCGGGCCTGGGGCCGCGAGCGGTCGGGCAGGGTCGCCGCGCTGAGGCCCAGCGGCACGGTCACCACGCCCGGCCCCCGGGTCGGCAGCAGGGTCAGCCGCACCGAGGCGGGGTCGACGGCCCACAGGGTGTCGCGGTGGAACCCGACGAGAAGCGGGGCGTTGAACTCGCCCGGCCCCGAACCCCGACGGCCGAGGACACGGCGGAAGTCGCCGTTCGGGGTCAGGTTGAGGATCGCGCCCAGGGAGGGATCGGCGAGGTAGAGACTGCTGTCCCGCGCCGCGGCGATCGCGGTGACGCGGGAGAGGAGCGCGCGGACGCTGTCCGGCACGCTGAAGGTGCGGTCACGCTCGGCGACCAGCCGGTACGGCGCGTCGGTCGGGGCGGTCGCGGGGAGGGGGTGAAGCCACGAACCCAGGCTCAGTGCGAGCAGCACCGGCCATTGCGGGCGGGTCTTCGACATGGACATGGCGACGGATCCGGGAACCGGGACTCAGAGGGTGAGTGTGCCCGTACGGCTCCGTACGGACAATATATCGTCAGGCGACTGCCAACGCGCAACTACCACCCCCTCGCAATTCCGCCTAACAGGGGGGTCTCCGTTCCCGTGTGCCACCGGCACCCCCAGGAGACTCCCCCGGGAGACGTACATCACGGCGCCATCGGGATCCACCGGCAGGGCGGCGCCCGCCCCGCAGCCGGGGCTGCTGAGCTGGCATGTAGCCGCGACGCTCGCGGTACAGTTGTAGTAGCCGGGAACCTCGCCGCCGTGGCAGACGGGCATCCCGCCCAGGCTGGCGCACCCCCAGCAGCCGGGGGTTTTCTGCATCGTCGCCGTCGCCGCGTTCGCCGCGGCAAGCGAGGCGAGGGATTGGGCCGAGGCCGGCCGGGACGAGGTGAGGGACAAGGCCACGAGGAACAGCGTGGCCCCGAGAAGTTTCCATCGCATGGCGTACCTCCGTTCGAGTAAGACCAATCGTCAGGGTGCTTGTAAGCTGGGTTCCCGGACCCAGTGCCAGTCGTACCACACCAGCTCGAGTTCGCCGGCCCGCCGCGCGGCGAGCACCGCGTCCTCTCCCGGCAGCCGCCCGATCAGCCCGAGCGGCGCATCCAGCTCGGTGACCTGCTCCACCCGGTCGCCGGGGCCGTAGCGCACCAGGAGCCGGCGGTCGGCGGTGAGGTCGCTCAGGGTGAGGAGCAGGGTGCAGTCGAGCGAGACGGCGGGCAGCGCGCGCCACAGCGGCAGGCTGTCGGGCGACACGGGAAAGCCGGGGTACCGGGTGACGAGCTCCAGGGTGTCCACCACTCGCGTCGCCGGATCGAGCCGGAGCACGGCGAACGGCGCCTGGGTCCGCGTGAGGAGCAGCCCCCGGCTCGATTCCGTGAGCTGGTACCGCGTGATGGTGCGCACGCTGTCGCTGGGCGCGGACCGGTACAGCTCCTCGTTTCCCCGCGGCCCGAACCGCCGGACCACGAAGGTGCGGGTCGCGAGATCGCGAATCCCGACCACCCACCCCTCCCGCTGCCGGAGCGCCTGGTCCACCTGTTCCGCCATCGCGAGGCGGTACTCGGCCACCAGGCGGATCTCCCCGGTCCGCTGCCGCAGGTAGTCGCGGCCCGACTGGTCGAAGAGGCGGAGGCCCTCCGGGGTGAGGGCGATCCCGGCGGGCCGGATGGTGTCAGGGAGCTGTGACCGGGTGAGCTGTCGGGCCGAGTCGACGTCGAAGAGTTCGCCGGTCGCGGACCAGAGCGCGAGGGCGCCATTCTCGCCCGCGCCGACCCCCGCGATGCCGGCGTTGGCCGGCAGCGCGAGCGTGGCACGCGAAGACAGCGAGACCGGCCCGCTGCGGCAGGCCTGCGCCACGAGCGGCCGCGCGGACAGCACGGAGACTGCAAAAAGGAGCGCGCGCCGTGCATCGATGAGAGCAACGGAAACCATGGCCGTCCTGCGCTTTGTGGACGGCCCACGCTACCCCGCGGGACGCGAGGTCACCATGCACAATCGCGCCATGGTCGGCGGGATTCCGCCGTCTGCTTGAACCACGTCGCGAATTGGTGCACTCTACGCCCCTCCCCGAGCCAAGCTGCCGGGACCCCCCTGGGTGCGAACCCCCCGCCGCTCGCGGGGGAACTGGGCTATGTCCGTGACGCTGTATCTCCTGGAGCCACCCTATTCGAGACTCCTGCCCGCCGGCTCCTTCCGGCCCTCGGCAGGCGCGGTGCTCGTTGCCGACCTGAGTGGAGGAATTCCGACCCTGGCCCGCGCGGTGGAGGAGCACCGCGCCGCCCTGTGGTGTCCCCTGGTCGCCGCCCTGACGGACCGCCGGATCCCGGCGGCCTGTCTCACCGCCTTCGAGGTCGTGCCGGGGGCCTTCGCCCCACTCTACCCCGGTGACTACCCGACGATGCCCTACCCGGCGCGCGCACTCCGCGCGGTGGCGCGCCGGCCCGCGCCGACCGCCACGACCATCGCCGTCTGGGTCGAACACCGGCTCTCGCTGCCCGGGACCGCGAGTACCCTGAGCGCCTGCTTCGGCCATGGCTGCGATACCATCCGACCGCCACGGACCCTCACCCGGCGGGTGCGCGCGCTCGGTCCGCTCGAGGTACGGGACTGGCGGGGACTCGCCCGGCTGGCGCGCATCGTCACCACGGCGCTGGCTCCCGACCGTGTCTCGCTCGAATGCGCCGCCTTCACCGCGGGGGTCGATCCCCGCTCGCTCCGGCGCTGGCTCCGCCTCGCGACCGAGTTGTCCTGGCCCGAGGTGATGGCGCGGGCCGGCTGGGAGTGGATCCTGGAGATGGCACTGCGGCGCTTCGGCTACGTGGAGCTGAGCCCGTCCCGGCTGGTGGCGGGTGGAGAGCTGGTGCTGCGGGGCTAGGCGAGAAGGGAAAAGGGTGAAGGGTGAAGGGAGAAGGGAGAAGTAAGGAGTGAGGAGGGCCTGCCTCCCCACTCCCTACCCCTCACGCCCCTACCTGCGATACCGCTCCAGCCACTGCAGCCCGTCCTCATCGGTGCGAACGGCGTAGACCGTGCCGTTCCCGAGCCCGACCAGCTGGCGACCCTTGGGGAGGAAGACCCGGCGGGTGAGGTTTCCGCTCGCGTCGAAGACGTCGAAGGCGGGGACCGAGTCACTCGCGGTGGCGGAGCGCTGCACCCACATCTGGCCCTCGGGCGAGGCGACGGCGGACCGCCCGCGGAACGGCGGCTTGTACTCCGGCCAGTCGAACTCGTCCGCCGAGGGTTCGGGCGGCTTGATCTCCTGGCCCCCGCGCCCCGGGCCACCGTTGTTGATGGTGATGCGGTTCCGGCTGTTCTTGATCGCGTCCATGAACGCCTGCTTGTCGCCGTCACCGACCTTGATCGGCTGGATGGCGACCGGGGGGCCCTTCGCGGGACGGTCCCCGATCCATTCGACGTGATAGTCCGCCACCCGCGCGATGCCGACCCGGCCATCGGTCGTCACCACCCACTCGTCCTGCGGCGCGAACGGCTGCGGTCGCATCATGACCACGCGGGCATTCGACGTGCCGGTGCGCTGTACCTTGGTCGCGGGGATCTTCACCTTGATCAGGGTATCGAGCCGGTTGGTTGCCCGGTCCCACCGCACCACGGGCGCCGAATCGGGGATCGCGCCGCTTCCGTCGCCATCCCCGACACGGAAGGCGCTGCCCTGCAGGTAGATCCGGCCCTGCCGATCGGCTCCCTTGGGCTGCGCCAGGCCCTGGATGGCCTCGGGATAGGGAATCGTCTTGCCGAGCTTGCCGTCGGCGCTCACCGTGAGCAGTCGGCGGCTCACCAGGTCGACCAGGAGCGTGGAATCGCCGGGATATGGAATCAGGGCCCCGGGGAACTGGTATTCGCCCGGCCCCTGCCCATTGCGGCCGATGGTCGTCTGGGTGCCGCTCTTGAAATCGGCCATGATCAGCGCCTTGGGGCCGAGATCCACCAGCAGCACCTTGCCCCCGGGCAGCTCCCGCAGGGCCGTGACCTGGTCGAACGACTCCTGGAACTCCGCGTCCGGCTTGTCCAGCCGCTGTTCGGCCACTCTGCCCTGGGCCGCGAGCCCCGCCGGAAGTGCGAGGGCCAGGGCGGCCACACCGCACGGTCGAACCAGCCTCAACTGCATGCCAGACCTCCTGAAGGTGGGGTACGCCAGCCGGGTGTTTTTCGGGTACGGGGAGGATGCGCGCCCCCCCGCGGGGGTCGCACGAAACCCTTCCGGTGTCCCCGTTGTCTACCTGACAGCCAATGGCTTCGCCCATGACCCTCCGGGCCCTTCCGGGCAATGACCGCGCGCTGATCGCGCGCGCCCTCGTCGGCGACCCCGCCGCCGAGCGGGAGCTCTACGACCGGCATGTCGACCGGGTCTACCGGCTGGTCTACCGGATGGCGGGCGATGCCGAGCAGGCCCGGGAGTTCACCCAGGATGCCTTTGTCCGGGCCTTCGAGCGGCTGGAGACGTTCCGGGGGGAATCGGCCTTCTCGACCTGGCTCGGCAGTATCGCGATCTCGGTGGCCCTGACGGGGCTCAAGCAGCGCAAGCGCCGCTGGGACCGGGAGCAGGACCTGGAGCACGCCGAACCGATCGCCGCGGAGCGTTCGCGGCTCGAGCCCGATCTCCGGCGCCGGCTCTACGAGGCGATCGACGCGCTCCCCGATGGCTATCGCGCGGTCCTCGTGCTGCACGAGCTGGAGGGATATACCCACGAGGAAGTCGGCGCGCTGCTCGGGATCGATCCGGGCACGTCGAAGGCCCAGCTGTTCCGGGCCCGCGCCAAGCTCCGGACCCTGCTGGGTCCGCATGCAGGAGACTGGAACCCATGACCCACGATCCGCTGGACCGCCTGCTCGAGCAGGCGCGCGAGGACTACCACCGCCCGCCGGCGCCGCCCCGCGAGGAGATGTGGGCCGCGATCCGCGCGAAGCGGGCGACCCGGCCGGCCCCCTCGCGCTTCCGGATGCTGCGGTGGCCGATGAGCATCGCCGCGATCCTGGCCCTGGGATTCGCCCTCGGCCGCTACACCACGCCGGCGCGCCAGGCCCCGCCGGCGGCGGCGGTGGCGCACGGCGGGAGTGACCGCGAGTCGCCGGCGCTCGCGGCCGCCGCCATCCAGCACCTCAGCCGTACCGAGACGTTCCTCACCGGTTTCCGGCTGGAGGCGAAGTCCCAGCTGCCGGACTCGGCGCTGATCGCGCGGGCCCGCGACCTCCTCGGCACCACCCGGCTGCTGCTCGACTCGCCGGGGCTCAAGGACCAGCGCATGCGGGCCCTCCTCGGCGAGCTCGAAATCGTGCTCGCGCAGGTGACCCAGCTCCAGGCCGAACCGTCCCGCGAGGACGCCGACCTCATCGTGCAGGAACTCGATCATCAGGGCGTGCTGCCCCGCCTCCGGACCACGATTCCGGCGGGGCCCGCCATCACCATGTCAGGAGAAAGCTGATGCGTTTCCCCCTTGCCCTCTCGCTGGCCGGCCTCTTGTTCGCGCACCCCGGCCCGAGCGCGCCCTCGACCGCCGGCCTCGGCAGCGAATGGACCCTGCTCGGCGGCTGGCTGGATGACGATCCGGCCGACTCGCTCTACCGCGCGGCCCGGTCCGCGCTCAACGGCTCGAACTACCGGAGCGCCGCGGACCTCTTCCGCAAGCTCCGCGAGGAGCAGCCCAAGTCCCGCTACGTCGCGGACAGCTACTACTGGGAGGCGTTCGCCCGCTACCGCCTCGGCAGCAGCGACGACCTCCGCGAGGCCCGCCGGCTCCTGGCCGAGCAGCAGACCCGCTACCCCAAGGCGGCCACCAACGGCGACGCGGCCACGCTCCGCACCCGGGTGGAGGGCCAGCTCGCGCGGATGGGCGATGCCGACGCCGCCCAGCGGGTCTCGGTGGCGGCCGAATCGGCGGCGCCGAGCCGCAACACCAGCGAGTGCACCGAGGACGAGGACGATACCCGCATCGCCGCCCTCAACGCCCTGCTGCAGCTCGACGCCGACCGCGCGATCCCGATCCTCAAGAAGGTCCTCGCCCGGCGGGAGAAGTGCTCCGAGGTGCTGCGCCGCAAGGCGGTGTTCCTGGTCTCGCAGAAGCGGACCGACGAGACCGAGTCGATCCTGCTCGACGCCGCGCGGCAGGATCCCGACGCCGAGGTGCGCGAGCAGGCGGTGTTCTGGCTCTCGCAGGTGGGGACCGAGCGGTCGGTGAACGCGCTCGACTCGATCCTCCAGTTCTCGAAGGACCCCGAGCTGCAGAAGAAGGCGGTCTTCTCGCTCTCGCAGACCCGGGTGGGCCGGGCCCAGCAGATCCTCCGCGACCTGGCCGGCCGCGAGAGCGCCGACGAAGAGGTGCGGGAGCAGGCGGTCTTCTGGCTGGGCCAGTCGAAGGACCCGGGCAACGCCGACTTCCTGCGCGCCCTCTACGGCAAGACCGGCAGCAGCGAGGTGAAGGAGAAGATCCTCTTCTCGCTCTCGCAGATCCGGTCGACCGCGAGCAACCAGTGGCTGATGGACATCGCGCTCAACCAGAAGGAAGACGTGGAGATGCGCAAGAAGGCCCTGTTCTGGGCCGGTCAGTCGGGAGCCTCGCTCACGGACCTGATCGCGCTCTACGACAGGATGAAGGAACCCGAGATGCGCGAGCAGCTGATCTTCGTCTACTCGCAGCGGCGCGAGGCGCCGGCGGTCGACAAGCTGATCCAGATCGCGAAGACCGACCCGGACAAGGACCTCAAGAAGAAGGCGATCTTCTGGCTCTCCCAGAGCCGGGACCCGAGGGCGTCGGACTTCCTGCTCCAGGTGATCGAGCAGCCATAGGCGGGAGGCGGGAGTTCTCAACGGAGAGTGACCATGAAGCCGGTGCATGCAGTGATCATCGCGGTGACCGCCGTGACCCTCCTGCCCGCCGCGGGCGCCGCCCAGGGTCTGGCCCGGAAGGTGACCGACGCCGCCGATGGCGAAGTGCGGATGAGTTTCGCGGCGCGGCCGGATGTGTGCGGGGACGGCGTCAATACCATCCGCTTCGGCAAGCGGGGCCGGGTCGGACGGTCCGAGGATGACGACGATGTGACCTACGGGGACAGCGACTGCCCCTGCAACAACGGACCGGTGCGGGTGGTCTTCCGGGTCCGGGACCACCAGGTGACGAAGGTACGGACGCTGGTGGGTGGCGCGTGGCGCAGCGACAGCCGGGCGGTGGATCTCGGCACCGTGTCGGCAAAGGACGCGGTGGCCACACTCTTCGCCATCGCCAACGACCGGCGCAACAGCGGGGGTGACGACGCGGTCTTCCCCACCACGCTCGCCGACTCGGTGACGATCTGGCCGGAGCTCCTCCGGCTCGCGCGGAAGGACGACGCGCCGCACGAGACCCGGAAGCAGGCCGTGTTCTGGTTGAGCCAGGTCGCGAGTGATTCCGCCACGGCCGGCCTCGCCGACCTGGCGGAGACCGAGGAGACCGAGATCCGCAAGCAGGCGGTTTTCGGGCTCTCACAGCGGCCGCGGGACGAAGGGGTGCCGGCGCTGATCAAGGTGGCCCGGACCAACAACAGTGCCGAAGTGCGCCGCTCAGCGCTGTTCTGGCTGGGGCAGTCCGAGGACCCGCGGGCGCTGGCGCTGTTCGAGGAGATCCTGACCAAGCGGTAGGGTCCGCGCCCACCGCGATGGTGTCCCGGTCGCCGCCTCCTCCACGGGGGCGGCGATCGGGCTTTCCGGCCATGGGGAGCGCGGCCCCGGTTACATTTCCGCCCTCTATGCTCGCCCGCCTGGCTCCCCGTACCCTTCCGCTGGCCCTGGTGCTGGCCGCCTGCTCCTCCTCCCCGCCACCGGCAGAACCGATCCGGCTCGTCGCGGGAGGGGATACGGTCGTGGCTCCCTACGGGGACATCACTGCCGCTGCCTGGCTGGGCGGAACCCGCTGGGTGGTGATCGCGCCGCAGGATCGCGCGGTCGCGGTGGCGGACTTCGCGGCGAAGCGGCTCACCCCGTTCGCCGGCGCGAAGAGCCGGGAGCTGGAGCAGCCCTTCAGCCTCTTCCGGGCCGGCGATTCGGTGTACATCGCGGACTGGCAGCGGCGCCGGCAGACCGACTGGTCGCTGGCCGGGAGCCTGGGCGGCACCGTAGCCGCGGTGGATGGGCTCCGCGGCGCCCTCCCCCGTGGCCGAGATGCGGCGGGAAACTGGTACTTCGAGCTCCGGCCGCCGCCCGGCCCCGACGGCAGCGGCAACCGCGACTCCGCGGCGATCGTGCGCACTCGCCCCGATCGCTCAGGCGCGGACACGATCGCCCGTCTTGCACCCTTCGACCTCGCCGAGGTGGTGAGCGAGGGCCGCCGGCGCCTCGAGCGCCGGCTGCTGTCGGGGCAGGACCGCTGGGGGGTGCTCCCCGACGGCGCGCTCTGGATCGCCCGGGTGGCGCAGAACCGCGTCGACTGGCACGACCCCGATGGGACGCTCCGGCACGGGCGCGATCTCCCCGACGCGGTCCTCCCGATCACGGAGAACGACCGGCAGCTCTTCCTCCGGAAGTTCGAGGCCGCGCTCCGCCCCACGGTCCAGCAGATTCCGTTCGCCGCCATCAAGCCGCCATTCGAGGACGCGCTCAGCGCCCCCAACGGCCTGGTCTGGCTGGTCAAGAACCGGGCGATCGGCGATACCCTGCGGAACTACCAGCTGGTGGGACGGGACGGGCACCTCGTCGGCTTCGCCACCCACCCCGGGCTCGGCCGGATCCTCGCGATGGGCGAGGGGGTAGTGCTCGTGGGTGAACCCTTCGAAGGCGGGATCCGCCTCCTCGACTTCCGCCTGCCGGCGACCGCGCCGGCGGCGACTCAACCCTGACGGTCCGCTGGTTTCCCTGGAGCCGATGCGCATGATGGTCACTTCCCGGATGGCGCGCGCCACCCTCGTTCTGTTCGTCCTCGCCGGCTGTTCCCGGGAGAGCCATGCGCCCGTGACCGTGCTCGACCGGCCCGAGGTCACGCTCGACCACACCTTCAAGCAGGTGAGCAACGTGGTCGAGCTCCATGACGGGCGGCTCGCCATGGCCGACCTCAAGGACAAGACCTTCCTCTTCTTCAATCCCGTCTCCGGCGAGACCACCCCGATCGGCGAGCACGCCGACACCATCAAGCCGAACGATCCCGCCCCCGGCCGCCACCGGCTGCCAGGGTACGTGCTCCGCTTCGGCGGGGACACGCTCGGGCTGGTCGACTTCGGCGCGCAGCGCACCACCCTCTGGAATGAGAAGGGTGAGTTCCTGTCGGTCCTGCCGGGTGCCGGGATCGGCGGGTACAACCAGCCCCTCGCCTACGACGCGCGGCTCAACGGCTACAAGGAAGACTACCGGACGGTCCTGGGTGGGCTCGAGCCGGGCCAGGAACTCGAGTTCGACAGCCTGAGCGTCCTCCGGATCACGCCGGGCGATACCGTGGCAGACACCATCGCCCACCTGAAGCTCCCCGTCTGGGGCCGCGGCCAGTTCGGCGAACAGCAGAAGATCGTCTCGACCATCTTCTCGGGCCGGGACCTCTTCGGCGTCCTGCCCGACGGCTCGATGTGGGTGGCGCGCGCCTCGAACAACGCGGTCGACTGGCGGGCGCCGGACGGGAGCTGGACCCGTGGCCCCTCCCGCCCCTTCACGAAGATCCCCGTGCCGCAGGGCGAGAAGGACGAGTTCCTGGCCAAGCTCCGGGTCCAGATGTCGCAGATGGGCGCCCCCGCCGGGATCGAACTCTCCTATCCCTTTGCCGACGAGAAGCCGCCCTTCCAGGCCGCTCTCACCAACCCGAGCGGCGAGGTCTGGCTCCAGCGTTCCCGCGCCTGGGCCGATTCGGTGCCGGTGTGGGACGTGGTGGGGCGCGACGGGAAGCAGATCCGCACCGTCCAGCTTCCCAGGAACGCCTCACTGGCCGGCTTCGGCGCGGGGGGCAAGGTCTA
>DASZPT010000016.1:0-23971 GCA_035549935.1 Gemmatimonadales bacterium | reverse complement strand
GGGACGGAACTCACCGACCGGCACCTCCGCGCCTTCCAGCTGTGGGGGATCCTGAGCGTCCGGATCACCTCCGGCGACGCGAGCGAGCCGGCCGAGCCGCCGATCTCGGCGGCCGACCTCGAGGCCGCGCGCGCGCTGGTGACCGGCCGGCTCCGCCACACCGACGCCGCCCATCCGTTCATCGCGGAGCTGGTGCAGCTCTGCACCCTGCGCGAGGCCCGGCGGCTGGCCCGGGGAGCGGTCCATGGCTAGGGCCTCGGACCTGCTCAAGGGGCTGGTCAACGTCGCCTCGCTTCCCGGGGTGTACCTCAAGCTCACCGAGGTGGTGAGCGACCCGCGGAGCTCCGCCGCCGACGTGGGCCGCGTCATCGCGGAGGATCCCGGCCTCACCGCCCGGCTCCTCAAGCTCGTCAACAGCGCGATGTACAACTTTCCCTCGCGCATCGAGACGGTGAGCCACGCCATCAGCATCGTGGGCACCGCCCAGCTGCAGGACCTGGCCCTCGCCACCTCGGTGATCCGCCTCTTCGCCAACATGCCGCAGGGGCTGGTCACGATGGAGTCGTTCTGGCGCCACAGCGTGGCCTGCGGGGTGGCGGCCCGCGCCATCGCGGCGCGGCGGCGGGAGACCAATGTCGAGCGGTTCTTCGTGGCCGGGCTGCTGCACGACATCGGCCGGCCGGTGATGTACATGCAGGCCCCCGAGCAGTCGCGGACCGCCGTGAGCCGGAGCCGGGAGGAGCGGGTGCCGCTGGTGGCGCTGGAGCACCAGCTCTTCGGATTCGATCACACCCACGTGGGTCATGCGCTGCTCGACCAGTGGAAGCTGCCCCCGGCGCTCCGGGAGGCGGTGGCCCAGCACCACCATCCCGAGCGGGCCCAGCGCTTCCCGACCGAGGCGGCGGTGGTCCACGTCGCCGACATTCTCGCCAACGCCCTGGGGCTCGGCTCCAGCGGCGAGGCCGGCATTCCCCCATTCGTACCGGAGGCCTGGCAGACCATCGGGCTTCCGCCCACCGTGCTCGGGGACCTCATGGACGAGTCCGAACGGCACTACGAGGCGGCGGTGCAGGTGATCGCCGTTGACCGGTGATGACCGGGGCCGGGAAGGAGCAGTGGCTCTCCGACGCGCTCGACATGGTCGCGTCGCTCGGGACCTTCCGGGGTGACCAGCCGCGGAGCCTCACTCCGGCCGCTGTGGTCGCCACCGCGCGGCCGGTGCTGCGCCGGCTCTTCACGTTCGAACGCTCCGCCTTCCTGCTGCTCGATGCCGACGGTCTCGGCTTCCACATCGTCGACGCCGACCCGCCCTCCGCCGAGCTGATGCTCGAGGAGGAGATGGACGCGCTGGTAAAGGCCGGCGAGTTCGCCTTCGCCGCCCAGCGCACCGCCCCGGTGCGGGTCCCCACCCGGACCCTGCCCGGCGGCACCGTGCTGCTGCACACCATGGCGACCCGCTCCCGGGTGCTCGGGATGTTCTTCGGCATGGCCGGCGGCCCGCTCACCGACGTGCCCGACGTCCACTACAAGCTGCTCTCGATCCTCCTCGGCAACCTCGGGAGCGCGCTCGAGAGCTGCGAGCTCTACCGCGAGCTGGCCGAGTACAGCGAGGGGCTGGAGCAGCTGGTGGCGAAGCGGACCCACGAGCTGGTGGCGTCCAACCAGAAGGCCCAGGCCGCCAACCGGGCCAAGAGCGAGTTCCTCGCCAACATGAGCCACGAGCTCCGCACCCCGATGAACGGGGTGATCGGGATGGCGAGCCTCCTCCTCGAGACCGAGCTGACCGCCGAGCAGCGGGACTTCGTGCAGACGCTGCACCACTCGGCCAACGCACTGCTCACCCTGCTCAACGATATCCTCGACCTCTCGAAGATCGAGGCGGGTCGGCTGGTCCTGGAGCCGCTGCCCTTCGACCTGCGCGAGACGCTCGACGACGTGGTGGCGCTGATCGGGACCCGCGCCGTCGAGAAGGGACTCGCCTTCGTGGCCCGGATCGACCCGGCCATCCCGCGGCGCCTGGTGGGCGACCGGGGCCGGCTCCGGCAGGTGCTGCTCAACCTGGCGGGGAATGCCGTCAAGTTCACCACCGAGGGGACCATCGAGGTCCGCTTCGCCCTGGCGGGCGAGACGCCGAGTGGCGCGCTCATCCGGCTCGAGGTGCAGGACTCCGGCATCGGGATTCCCCGCTCCCAGCGCGAACGGATCTTCGAGAAGTTCACCCAGGCCGACGCCTCCACCACCCGCCGCTACGGCGGCACCGGCCTCGGTCTCGCGATCTGCCGCGAGCTGGTGGAGCTGATGGGCGGGGCGATCGGGGTGACGGCGGAGGAGGGGGTGGGCTCCACGTTCTCCTGCACCTTCGTGCTGCCGGCCGCCCCGGAGCAGCCGAGCGAACCGCCGGCGCTCGCGGGGACGCGGGTGCTCCTCGCCGTGAGCCACCCGGGTGAGCGCGCGCTCCTCGCCGAGTTGCTGGCGTCGGAAGGGGCGGAGGTGCGGGACGGGGACCCGGGTCAGCCCGCGCCGGGCGAGATCATCGTCGCCGACCAGGTCCATCTCGCCACCGCCTCCGGCGCCCGCCGCGCGGTCCTGCTCGTGAACCCGGGCCATCGCCACGACCTCGCCGGGCCCACCATCAGCCGGCCGATCCGCCGGGGCGAGGTCCTCGCCGCCCTGCTCGGCGCCCCCGCCCGGCCCGCCGCCCCGGCCGAACGGCAGGCCCACCCCGCCACGCCCGCCGGGGCCAGGATCCTCCTCGTCGAGGACACGCTGGTGAACCAGAAGGTCGCGCTCAGCATGCTCAAGCGCCTGGGCCACACCGTCGAACTGGCCCAGAACGGCCGCGAGGCGGTGGAGCGCCCCGCCGCCGAGCGGTTCGCCGTCATCCTGATGGACTGCCAGATGCCGGAGATGGACGGGTTCGAGGCGACCCGACTGATCCGCGAGCGCGAGGCGGTCGGGGCCCCGCGGACCCCGATCATCGCGATGACCGCGCACGCGATGCAGGGGGACCGCGAGCGCTGCCTCACGGCGGGGATGGACGACTACATCCCCAAGCCGGTGCGCCGGGAGGCGCTCGAGACGGTGCTGGGCCGGTGGCTCTCCCCCGCCGAGCCGGTCCCCGCCGATGGGGCGGCGGTGCCGGCCGGCGAAACGATCGAGGCGGACGTGCTGCGCGGACTGCGGGAGCTGGAGGCCGACGGCCAGGTGGGGCTCTTCGCCGAGGTGGTCCGGCTCTTCAACGAGCAGGGGCGGCTGGTGCTCGGCGAGATCCGCGCCGCGGTACTCGCCGGGCAGCGGGAGCAGCTGGCGTCCCGGCTCCACGCCTTCAAGGGCACGGCCGGGTCGGTCGGGGCCTCGGCGCTTGCCGAGGCGTGCCGCGCGTTCGAGCGGGAGGCGGCCTCCATCACCCGCGACGCCGCGCTCGGCCGGGTCGAGGCGCTGGCGGAGGAGTTCGAGCGGGCCCGGACCGCGCTCGTCCGGGAACTCACCGCCCATGCGTAGGCGCCTCGGGCTGGTGGTCGCCGCGATGTTCGCGGCCGAGCTCCTCATCATGCTGGCCCTTCCATGGCTCGGCATCGGCAGTCCGTGGCTCGAGGGCCTGGTCGACGCCACCAGCCTCTCGCTCATCGGGGGCTACGTCCTCTGGCGCCTCGTCGCCGAGCCGATCCGGCGCGATGCCGACCGGGCGGTCCGCGAGAGCCACGACGCCCTGCACGCGGTCGTGAACAGCATGGGCGAGGTCCTCTACCGGACCGACGCCGACGGCCACTGGACCTACCTCAACCCCGCCTGGGCGCGCATCACCGGCCACGCCGTGGCCGCGTCGCTCGGACGCCCGGTGATGGAGTTCATCCACCCCGACGACCACGCCGCCGCGCTCGAGCACCGCCACCAGGTCCTCACCCAGGCGGGGGACGGCTCCACGGTGGAGGTCCGCATGCGGAACGCCGACGGGGCCTGGCACTGGCTCGAGGTCCACGCCCGGCCGCTCCGGGACGCCGGCGGCGCGGTGACGGGAACCTCGGGCACGCTGCGGGACGTGACCGAACGGCGCCGCTCGCAGGAGGCGCTGGAGACCCAGGCCGCGCTCCTCGCGGTGCAGGCCCGCGAGCTCGCGGGGGCGCGGGACGCGGCGCTCGAATCGGTTCGCGCGAAGAGCGACTTCCTCGCGAGCATGAGCCACGAGATCCGCACCCCGATGAACGGGGTGATCGGCATGGCCGGCCTCCTGCTCGACACCCGGCTGGACGGCGAGCAGCGCGAGTACGCCACCGCGATCGAGCGGTCGGCCGAGGCGCTGCTCACGATCATCAACGACATCCTCGACTACTCCAGGATCGAGGCGGGCAAGCTTTCCATCGAGCCGATCTCGTTCGACCTGCGGGTGGCGGTGGAGGAGGTGGTCGACCTCCTCGCGGGCCGCGCCGCGGAGAAGGGGATCGACCTGGTGACCCGCATCGACCAGGGGATCCCGCGCTACCTGATCGGCGACGCGGGACGGATCCGGCAGATCCTCACGAACCTGGTGGGCAATGCGGTGAAGTTCACCGCCCGCGGCCGCGTGCTGGTGGGCGTGGCGCCGTCGTCCGTGACGCCCGGGCGGCTCCGCTTCACGGTGGAGGACACCGGCATCGGCATCCCCGCCGAGAAGCTGGAACTCATCTTCGACCGGTTCACCCAGGCGGAGACCTCCACCAGCCGGACCTACGGCGGCACCGGGCTCGGCCTCGCGATCTCCCGGCAGCTCGCCGAGCTGATGGGCGGCGCGATCGGGGTGGAAAGCACCGTCGGGAAGGGCAGCGTCTTCTGGGTCGACCTCCCCCTCGCCGCCGACGCGAGCGCCCGCCAGGAGATGCCGCCCCGCGCCCTCCTCGATGGCCTCCGGATCCTCGTGGTCGACGCCGACGTCACCAGCGGCCAGGTCTACTCGGAGCAGCTCACCTCGGCGGGGCTCGTCACCGCGCAGGCGACCTCGGGGGAACAGGCGCTCGTGGCGCTGGGGCGCGCCGCCGGCGAGGGCGCGCCCTACCAGGCGCTCCTGATCGGGCACCGGCTCCCCGACATGGACGGCGAGACGCTGGGCCGCCTCATCAAGGCCGACGGGCGCTTCGCCGAGGCGGTCCTCGTCTACCTCGCGACCACCGGCCAGCCGGGCGATGCGCGCCGGATCCACGAGGCCGGCTTCGCCGCCTACCTCCTCAAGCCGCTCCGGCAGGCCGACCTTCTCGATGCGCTGGCGCGGGGATGGAGCGACCGCCACGCCGAGCGGCCCGCGCTGATCACCCGCCACTCCCTGGCCGAGGCGCGCGCCGCCCAGCGCCGGGAGCCGGCGCCCGCGGCCGTGCCGGCCACCCCCGTGGCGGGCTCCGCCCATCCGCGGGTGCTCCTGGTCGAGGATAACGTCGTCAACCAGCGGCTCGCGTCCCGGCTCCTCGAGAAGCTCGAATGCGAGGCGACCATCGCCAACCACGGGCGCGAAGCGCTGGCGCTCCTCCGGACCGGGTCGTTCGACCTGGTGCTGATGGACTGCCAGATGCCGGAGCTGGACGGCTACGAGACGACCCGCCAGCTCCGCGCGATGGGGGGACCCGCCGCCGCGCTTCCGGTCATCGCCATGACCGCGAACGCCATGCGGGGTGACCGCGAGCGCTGTCTCGAGGCCGGGATGGACGACTACCTGAGCAAGCCGATCAAGGCCGACGATCTCGCCCGGATGCTCGCCCGGTGGCGCGGGGGGCGGCGGGTCGGGGCGGCCGAGCCGGTCGCCGGGCCGCCGGGGCGCGGCTCGCTCGACGACGACGCGCTGGCCGAGCTCCGGGCGTACGATCCGTCGGGGACGCTGGTCGCGGAGCTCTGCCGGCTCTTCCTGCAGGAGACGCCGCGGCGGCTGGAGGAGATCGCGCAGGCGGTCGATGCCGGCGACGCCGAGCGCACCGCCTTCGCCGCCCATGCCCTCAAGAGCACCTGCGGGATTCTCGGCGCCCGGCGGATGGGAGAGATCGCCCTCGAGCTGGAACAGCAGGGCGGGCGGGGACGGCTGGTTCGCCCGCGGGAACAGCTCACCGAGCTCGTGCGCGAGTTCGAGCGGCTCCGGCCGGACTACGAGGCCGAGCTCGAGGCGGCGCTCGCCCGGGGTGGCACGCCGTGATCGCCCGGGCCTCGATCCGGGCCCAGCTCCGGCTGCTTGGCGCCATCGCCGCCCTCGGGATTGCCGTGGTGATCGTCGGCGAACATGCGCTGCTCCGGGGGGCCCAGGCCCGCTTCGACCGGGAAGAGGGCGCGAGCTCGGTGCGCCGGGCGCGCCAGGCGCTCGCCCGCACCATCGACGCGGAACGGCGGCGCATCACCGAAACGGCCTGGTGGGACGAGGCCTACGCCTACATGGCGGTGCCGGACGGCCCTGCCGCGCGGCAATTCATCCGGACCAACCTGGTCGACTGGCTCCCGGCCCAGTACGGGGACGAGTTCGTCGGCATCTGGCGGGCCAACCGCACCCCGCGGTTCTCGTGGTGCGCGCCGGAGGTAGCCGGCCTCGACACCCTGCTCCCGGTGGCGGCGCTCCTCGCGCGGCTCGACGACCGGCGCGCCGCCGCGGGCCTGCTCGAGCTGTCGGGTCGCCTCTACTTCGTCACCGGGGCGTTGATCCTCCCGAACAGTGGCGGTCCGCCGGACGCGCGGCCCCGGGGCTACCTGCTCACCGCCCGCCGGGTCGGCCAGCAGCTGACGAGCGACCTGGCGCTCACGCTGCAGGAGGATGTGCATCTGCGCCCCGCCCCCGCCTTCGCGCGCGACCGGGTGGCGCGCGAGGCGGTCTCGGGCGGCGACACCGCGAGCACCCGCTTCCTGGTGCCCAACTTCTTCGAGCGCCGCGCGGTGGAGATGGAGCTCCGCTCCTCGCGCGAATTCCTCATCCAGCTGGAGACCTGGAGCCGGCGCTTCCTGCTGGTGGTCATCCTCGCGAGCCTGGGACTGCTCGCCGGCGTGATCTGGATGGCCCGGCGCCTGGTGCTCAACCCCTTCCGCTGGCTCGGCGCGCAGTTCGCCGGCATGCGCGCGGCGGGCGGTCTCAGTCGCCTGCCCGACGGGCCGCGTCCCGCGCGCGATTGGTCGCTCCTCATCGAGCAGTTCAACGCCCTCGCCGACGAGCGGGAGGCGGCGGCCCGGGCGGTGGTGGCGGCGCGGGACGAGGCGCTCGAGGCGAACCGCGCCAAGAGCGAGTTTCTCGCCAACATGAGCCACGAGATCCGGACCCCGATGAACGCGATTGTCGGCTTCACCGATCTCCTGCGCCAGACCCGGCTCGACGCCGAGCAGCGGGAATACACCGGCCTGGTGGTGAACTCCGCCGAGGCGCTCCTGCACATCGTCAACCAGATTCTCGATCTCTCGAAGGTGGAGGCGGGCCGGGTGGCGCTGGAGGAGCGTCCCTTCAACCTCCACCGCCTCGTGGGCGAGGCGATGATGCTCTTCGCCCCGCGAGCCCGGGAGCGGGGTGTGGCGCTCCGCACCAGCATCGCCCCCGACGTCCCCCGGTCGGTCGTGGGCGACGAAGGGCGTGTCCGCCAGGTCCTGGTCAACCTCATCGGCAACGCCCTCAAGTTCACCGAGCGGGGCGAGGTCCTGCTCGCCGTCGACATGACCGGGAAGGCGGGCACGGTCCGCTTCCGCGTCAGCGACACCGGCATCGGCATCCCGGCGGACAAGCTGGGCGCGATCTTCGAGAAGTTCACCCAGGCCGATGCCAGCACCACCCGTCGGTACGGCGGCACCGGACTCGGGCTTACGATCTGCCGTGAGCTGGTGTGGCTCATGCGGGGCGAGATCTCGGTCGAGAGCGTCGTCGGCGAGGGAAGCACCTTCGGCTTCACCGCGGTGCTCCCGCCCTCCGAGACCGAGGTCGGCGGCGCCGAGGAGCAGGTGACTCCGGCCACGCCGATCGGCGGCCGGCTCGCCGAGGCGCTCCCCCCGGTCGAGCCGGGCGCGGGTCGCCGTGTGGGAGAACCGGGCAGCGAGGAGACGGTGCTCGATCCCCAGGCGCTGCAGGTCCTCGCGGCCGGCACCGGGGATGGCGAGGCGCTGGTCCACCGGCTCATCGACATCTTCAGCGCCGATCTCGAGCAGCAGGTCGGCGCGGTCCTCCGGGCGGCGGAGACGAAGGACTGGTCCCAGGTGGCACGGCGGGCCCACACGATCCGCGGCGTCGCGGCGACGCTCGGCGTTCCCCGGCTCACCGAGGCGCTGAGGCGCCTCGAGGCCGCGGCGCGGCAGGACGAGCCCGGCGCCCTCGGCCCCGAGGTCGAGCGCTTCGCGACCGAGGCGGTGTCGGCGCGGGCGGCGCTCAGGGAATGGTGTGCGGGGAGGGCCGTCGCGGCCTGATCACGCCGGTGGCGTTTCCGCGTAGTGGCAGGCGGCCCGCGTTCCCGCGATCTCGCGGAGCGCGGGCTCTTCGCTGGCGCAGCGGTCGCTCCGCATCGGGTGGTAGCAGCGCGTGCGGAAGCGGCAGCCCGAGGGCGGCGTCACCGGGCTGGGCGGGTCGCCCGGGAGGAGGATCCTGGCCCCGGCCTGGCCGGCCACCGCCTCGGGCACCGCGGAGAGCAGCGCCCGGGTGTAGGGGTGACGCGGGTCCGCGAGGAGCGTCTCGGTCGGGCCGGTCTCCACGATCCGGCCGAGATACATCACGGCGACCCGGTGCGCGATCTGCCGCACCACCGCGAGGTCGTGCGCGATGAAGAGGTAGGAGAGCCCGCGGCGCTGCTGCAGGTCGATCAGCAGGTTGAGGACCTGCGCCTGGATCGAGACGTCCAGCGCCGAGACCGGCTCGTCGAGCACCAGGAAGGAAGGCTCCACCGCGAGGGCACGGGCAATCCCGACCCGCTGACGCTGGCCGCCAGAGAGTTCCCGGGGATAACGCGTGGCGAGCGCGGGATCGAGGCCGACCTCCGTGAGGAGGGCGGCGACCCGCGCCGGGATCTCAGCGCGGCCTGCCAGCCGGTGGATCTCGAGACCCTCGGCCACGGCGGCGCCGATCCGCATCCGCGGATTGAGGGCGCCCGCGGGGTCCTGGAAGACGATCTGCATCCGCCGCCGGAGGGCCCGGAGCGCCTTCCGCTCGAGGGCGAAGACCTCGGTGCCATCGAAGGTGACCCGGCCGGCCGTGGGCTCGGTGAGCCGGAGCACCGTGCGCCCGACCGTGGTCTTCCCCGAACCCGATTCGCCCACCAGCGCCAGCGTCTCTCCCGGCGCGATCTCGAACGACACCCCGTCCACCGCGCGCACCGGCTTCCCCCGGGCGAGGAGACCGTGCGGCGGGAAGTGTTTGACCAGGCCGTCGACGCGGAGGAGGGTCATGGGGTCGGCCGTCACAGCCAGCACCGGCAGGCTCGCCCCGGCCCCGGCGCCTTCACCGGCGGCTCGGTCGCGCACTGGTCCATCACCGAGGGACAGCGATTGCGGAAGCGGCAGCCGGCGGGCCACTCGCCGGGCGGCGGGACCATGCCGGGAATCGGCTCGATGCGGCGCCGGGCCCCGGTGAGGCGTGGGATCGAGGCGAAGAGCCCGCGGGTATAGGGGTGCGCCGGCCGCGCGAAGAGCTCCGCCGTCCCGGCCTCCTCCACGATCTGGCCCGCATACATCACGAGCGTCCGGTCGGCCCGGCCGGCCACGATGCCGAGATCGTGGGTGACCAGCAACACCGCCATGCCGCGCGCCGCGCGCAGGCGGTCGAGCAGCTCGAGGATCTGCGCCTGGACCGTCACGTCGAGGGCGCTGGTCGGCTCGTCGGCAATCAGGATCTCCGGCTCGGCGGCCAGGGCGATCGCGATCATCACCCGCTGGCGCATCCCCCCGCTCAACTGGTGGGGATAGCTCCGGTACCGCTCCCGCGGTTCGGGAATCCCCACTTCCGCGAGCAGCGCCTCCGCCCGGCTCCGGGCTTCCATCTTCGGAACCGGGAGGTGCGCCAGGATCGTCTCGCGGATCTGGTCGCCGACGGTGAGCACGGGATTGAGGCTGCTCATCGGGTCCTGGAAGATCATCGCGATGCGGCGCCCGCGGACCTGGCGGAGCGGTTCCGGCCCGAGTGCCAGGAGGTCCTGCCCGGAGAGAAGGAGGCGGCTCGCGGGGTCGATCACGCCGCCCGCGGGGAGCAGCCGGAGCAGGGAGAGGCCGGTGAGTGTCTTGCCCGAGCCCGATTCGCCGACCAGCGCCAGAGTCTCTCCCCGCTCGAGCGTGAAGCTCACGCCGTCGACCGGCCAGACCGGCCCGCGCGGCGAGGGGAAGCTTACCCGGAGCTGGGCGACCTCGAGCAGGGCCGTCACGCGCGCACCGGGGCGAAGGCCTGGTGCAGCGCCTCGCCGACCAGGTTCACGGCGAGCACGGTGATCACGATCGCGAGACCAGGCGCGAGACTGGTCCACGGCGCGGTGATCAGATACGGCTGGGCCTCGAGGATCATGCCGCCCCAGGAAGGCATTGGAGGCTGCACCCCGAGCCCGAGGTAGGAGAGGCCCGCCTCGAGCAGGATCACGTCACCCACCGCCAGCGTCGTCGCCGCGGCGAGCGGGCCCGCGACATTCGGAAGCAGGTGTGCCACGGCGATCCGCCGCCGGCTCGCCCCGAGCGCCTCGGCGGCGTGCACGAAGTCGAGCTGCCGGAGCCGCAGGACCTCGGCCCGCACCAGCCGGCTGGTGCCGAACCACCCGGTGGCGCCGAGGACCAGGATCAGCACGCCCAGCGGGATCCGCTCCATGATCGCCACCATGATCAGGAGCAGGAAGAGACGGGGGACCGCGAGCGCGGCATCCACCAGCCGCATGAGCAGGGTGTCCACCCACCCGCCGGCGTAGCCCGCCAGCATCCCCACCAGGGTGCCGAGCGTCACCGAGAGCGCGACCGCGCCGGCCGCCACCGCGAGCGAGACCCGCGCGCCGTTGACCACGCGCGACAGCACGTCACGGTTGTCGCGGTCGGTGCCGAGCCAATGTCCCGGGCCCGGCGGCTGGAGCGAGACGCGCCCCAGATCGGGCATGGCACGCGGGTTGGGCAGGACCGGCGGCCCGAGCGCCGCGACGAGCAGCAGGAGCGCGAGCACGATCGCGCCCGCCCGTCCGCCCCGGGCCGACCAGATGACCTGCCAGGCGCCGGTGGCGTTCACGCCGCGCGGAGCCTCGGGTCGAGCCAGCGGTGGGCCAGGTCGGCCAGGAGATTCCCGAGCACGACGAGCGCGGAGACCAGCAGCGCCGCGCCCATGATCACGGGATAGTCCCGCGCCCCGATCGCCTCCCAGGCCATGCGGCCGAGGCCCGGCCAGGAGAAGACCGCCTCCACGAACACCGACCCGCCAACCAGGAGCGGCAGCCAGAGGCCGGCGAGGGCCAGCATCGGGCCGAGGGCGTTGCGCCAGGCATGGCGCCAGACGATGCTCGACTCCGGCAGGCCCTTTACCCGCGCGGTGCGCACGCTCGCGAGCTCCAGCGCGTCGATCATCGCGGCCCGCTGGTAGCGGGCGGTGGCGGCGATCAGGGCGGTGGACAGGGTCGTGGCGGGGAGGATCAGGTGCCGGAGCAGGTCGAGTGTCCGGGTCGCCCAGCCGGCGTCGTGGGCCAGCAGCACATCGTGCATGAACCCGGTCGGCAGCAGGTGCAGCTCGATCCCGAACACCCACGCGAGGACGAGACCGAGCCAGAAGGTCGGGGTGGCGTAGGCGGTGAGACCGAGGACGGACAGGACGGCGTCCGCGCGCGAGCCATGCCGGAGTGCCTGCCAGACACCGAGCCAGGTGCCGAGGGTGAAGGCGAGGAGGAGCGTGGTGGTGCCGAGGATGAGCGTCGCCGGCAGCCGCTCGCCGATGAGACTGGTCACGGCTCGGCCGTTCTGGGCGATCGAGCCGCCGAGGTTGCCCGCGAAGGCAGCGCCGAGGAAGCGGCGGTACTGCTCGAGGAGCGGGCGGTCGAGCCCGTAGCGGGCGCGGAGGTCGGCGATGGCCTCGGGCGGCATCGGCCGGTCCTCGGAGAGGCGCGAGAGAGGATCCCCCGGGGTGAGCCGCATGAGGAAGAAGATGAGGGTGGTGGCCAGGAGGTAGGTCACCAGGGCGGAGCCGATGCGGGTGAGGAGCCAGGGCATGGGGTTCGTGGGCGATTCCCTCACATCCAGGGACGAGGCGTGGGAGGGACCGGTCCCTTCGGTGCTCTACCTCTCGGCATTCGGACCCCCGCGGATGGGAAAGGAGCTGACGCGCCTGCGGGACCGACCCCCGACCCCCGACTCCCCGACCCCCGTCCCCCGACCCTATTTGACCTCCCACTCCCACACCGCCGACCAGGGCGACGCGGGCGGGAGCTGGACCCGCTGGAACCGGCGATCCACCGCGAAGGTGTTGACCAGCGCGGCCATGAAGATCGCGGGGTAGTCGTCGGCGATGCGACGCAACGCCTCGCGCCAGAGGTCCCGGCCGCCGCTCAGCGTGACCGTCGCACGGGCAATGAGGGAGTCGACGGCGGGATTACAGTAATGAAAGACGTTGGAGCCGCCGATGCCCATGCAGCTCCAGCTCTGGCTGAGGCTGCTGCCCGGGGCGGGGTCCTGCAGAAGGCCGTCGAACTCGAGATCGAACTTCCCCGCCAGGCGGCGCTCCGAGAAGATCGCGCGGTCGATCTGGTCCACCGTGATCGCGATGCCGAGGCCGCGATACGCTTCCTGGAGCCGGGTCGCCATGGTGAGCCGCGAGGCGACATTGGCGGGGACGAGGAGGCTGAGCCGGAGCGGCCGGCCGTCCTTGTCGCGGATCCCGTCGCCATCATGATCGATCCACCCCCGGCTCGCGAGGAGCCGCACGGCGGTGGCGGTGTCCCAGGGCGGCGAGGGGGGCGCGTCGAGCGAGCGGCCCAGGATGGGGGAGAGCGGCGCCGCGGGGGACGTGGCGAAGGGCCCGTACACCGAGCGCGCGATGAGCTGGCGGTCGGCAGCGAGCACCAGGGCCCGCCGGACCACCGGATCGCCCAGGATCGGATGTGGCCTGCTGGTGTCGGCGGGGTCGCGGTGGTTGATGCCGACGAAGACGAGGTTGAGCCCGGGCACCGGATACCGCTGCAGCCGGGGAAGTTGCTCGATGCGGGCGGGATTGTTGAACGAGTAGACGTTGTCGCTCGCGTCCGCCGTGCCCGAGAGGAGCAGGTTGACCCGGGCCTCCGCGTCGTTGGCGACGAGGAAGAGCACCCGCTTCACCTTCGGCCGTCCGAGGAAGAAGGTGCTGTCGGCGGCGAGTTCCACGACCTGGTCGGGGACCCGCCGGACGAAGCGGTAGGGGCCGTTGCCCACCGGGTTCGTCACGAAACTCGAGGTGGCCAGCGATTCCGGTGGAATGGATGCGAGCAGGTGCGCGGGCAGCGGGGGGGCGTGATAGGTCGCGTCGAAGAACTGCTCCGCGTACGCTTCCGTGAACGTCACCACCACGCGGCGGGGCCCATCGGCGGCGACACTCCTGATCCGCTGCAGGGCGGTGGCGGTCTGGGGGCTCAGCTTCGCATTGCGGCCCCGCTCGAGGGCGAATACCACGTCCGCCGCGACGACCGGCCTGCCATCCTGCCACCGGGCCCGGGGATCGAGCTCGAACACCAGGGTCACCGGGTCCCGCCGCTCCCACCGGCGCGCGAGCCGGGGGAGGAAGCCCTTGTCCCCGACCGTCGTCAGCTCCGGTCCGAGATCGGCGAGCCGGAGGAACATGAGGTCGGAGACCTCGCGGTTCGAGGCATCGCCCCGCCAGAGCGTCGGGACCGGCGAGGAGGGATCACGGGGGTAGGCGATCGTCAGCGTGGCCGGGTCGCGCGCGGCCTGCGCCGCGAGCGAACCCGCGGACGGCACCAGCGCCGACGCGACGAGCGCGGCGGCCAGCAGGCGATGTGCAGTCATTGCTTTCAATTGTAGTGAGACAGGGCGGTCGCCTCTAGCCCTCAGCGGCGCCAGGTCCAGGCGGGGTCGCGGAACCGCGCGAGATGCGCGGGATCGGGCGGGGGGAGCTCGGCCCGGGGGCCGAGCATCCCGTCGAAGGCCTCGGCCACTACCCGAACGACCTCGGCGGGATCGACCCGCCGTCCGAGCGCCGCGTCGAGGGTGATCTCGCCACCGGCGGGGGCGTCGCCGCGGGTCACCCCGGCAACCATCCGCTGGTCGTCCCGGATGAGGATGCTGCCGTGCTGCAGGAAGGCGGTCCCCTGCCGAAGCTGGGCGCTCCCGATGAGCTTGCGGCCGCGGACCAGTACCTCGCCGCCGGCGGGACTCGCGAAGCAGGCGCCCGTGCCGATGCCCGCCGCGCGGGCCGTGCCCGCCAGCGTCGCCGTCGCGCCGAGGCGGCTCACCGCCTCCGCCAGCCGCCGGTGAATCGCACAGTACGCCTCGGTGAGCGTGCCGAACCAGTGGCAGGGCGCCGCGACTGCGTAGGTGAGTTCCCCCGCGTGCCACACCGCCCGCCCGCCGGTGGGCCGCCGGACCACGTCGAGGCCGAGCGCCTCGATCCGGCCGCGATCATAGCGGCGGAGCGCCGGCTCGTTGCGGCCGAAGGACAGGCAGGAGGGAGACCAGGTGTAGAGCCGGAAGAAGCCCTCGCCGGTCCGCTCGGCGAGATCGAGCAGGGACTGGTCGAGGGCCATGTTGGCCGCCCCGCACTTCGGACTGTCCTCGATGCAGCGGGCCAGGCGGGGCGGGGTTTCGCGTTCCGCGTTCCGCGTTCCGCGCGCTGCCGGGCTGGCTTCCTCGCCGAGGGCGGCCGTTGGCGGAAGCGCGTGGGGTTTCTCACCCGGAACGCAGAACGCGGAACGCGGAACCTCGTTCACGACCCATACTCCTCCACCGCCGGGCAGGTGCACACCAGGTTCCGGTCGCCGTAGGCGCCGTCCACCCGGCCCACCGTCGGCCAGGTCTTGTGCTCGCGCAGGCCCGGGGCGGGGAAGGCCGCCCGCTCCCGGCTGTAGGGCCGGTCCCAGGTGTCGCCGATGACCTGCACCAGGGTGTGCGGCGCGTTGGTGAGCAGGTTGTTCTCCCGCGGCGCCTTCCCCTCCTCGATCTCCCGGATCTCCTCCCGGATCGAGATCAGCGCATCGATGAACCGGTCGAGCTCGGCCTTGGGCTCGCTCTCGGTCGGCTCGATCATCAGCGTGCCCGGCACCGGGAAGGAGACCGTCGGCGGGTGGAACCCGTAGTCGATGATCCGCTTGGCGATGTCCTCCACCTCGATACCGGCGCTCTGCTTGAAGGGCCGCATGTCGACGATGCACTCGTGCGCCACCAGCCCGTTGGCGCCGCTGTAGAGCACCTGGTAGTGCGGGCTCAGCCGCTTCGCGATGTAGTTCGCGTTGAGGATCGCCACCTTGGTGGCCTCGGCGAGGCCGTCGGTCCCCATGAGCGCGATGTAGGCGTAGGAGATCGGGAGGATGGCGGCGCTTCCCCACGGCGCCGAGGAGACCGTGCCGCAGCTCTGCGGCCGGCCCTGCGGGACGACCGGGTGATCGGGGAGGAACGGCACCAGGTGCGGTGCCACCGCGATCGGCCCCATCCCGGGCCCGCCACCGCCGTGCGGGATGCAGAAGGTCTTGTGCAGGTTGAGGTGGCAGACGTCGGCGCCGAAGTCGCCGGGCCGGCAGAGACCCACCTGCGCGTTCATGTTGGCGCCGTCCATGTAGACCTGGCCCCCGGCCTCGTGGACGATCCGGCAGATCTCCCGGATCGACGACTCGAACACCCCGTGGGTCGAGGGATAGGTCACCATGAGGCAGCTCAGGGTGTCGCGGTGCTGGTTCGCCTTGGCCCGGAGGTCGGCGAGGTCCACGTTCCCCTGCGCGTCGCTCGCCACCGGCACCACCGTGAGCCCGGCCATCACCGCGCTGGCGGGATTGGTGCCGTGGGCCGACATCGGGATCAGGCAGGTGGTCCGGTGCTTCTCCCCCTTCGCCTTGTGGTAGGCCCGGATCACCAGGAGGCCGGCGTACTCCCCCTGCGAGCCGGCGTTCGGCTGGAGCGAGACCCCGGCGAAGCCGGTGATCTCGCAGAGCCACGACTCCAGCTGCTCGAAGAGGAGCGCATACCCCTGGGTCTGGGACCGGGGCGCGAAGGGATGGATCCGGTTGAACTCGCGCCAGCTCACCGGCATCATCTCGGTCGTGGCGTTGAGCTTCATGGTGCAGCTGCCGAGCGGGATCATCGCCGCGGTGAGCGAGAGATCCTTGGCCTCGAGCCGCTTGATGTAGCGCAGCATCTCCGTCTCGCTGTGGCAGCGGTGGAAGACGGGATGCGTGAGATAGCCGGTGCGGCGGGTCAGCTCGGGCGGGATTGCCGGCTCGTGGTGGGTATCACCCTGCTCCAGCATGTGGGGGAGGGCGATGTCGAGCGAGAAGATCGAGATCAGGTCGGAGAGATCCGCCACCGACACGGTCTCGTCGAGCGACACGCAGAGGTGCTTGTGGTCGAGCCGGCGGAGGTTGATCCGCCGGGCCCGCGCCGCGTCGAGGATGCGCGGCATGTTGGCTGACCGGACCTCGACGCAGATGGTATCGAAGAAGTGCTGGTTGACGATATGGTAGCGGAGCCGGCGCAGCGCCGACGCCAGCATCCGGGCCTGGGTATGCACCCGCTCGGCGATCCGCTTGAGCCCGTCGGGGCCGTGGTAGACGGCATACATGCTGGCCATCACCGCGAGGAGCACCTGGGCGGTGCAGACGTTGCTGGTCGCCTTGTCGCGCCGGATGTGCTGCTCCCGGGTCTGGAGCGCCATGCGGAGGGCCAGCCGCCCGCTCGAGTCCTTCGAGACCCCGATGATCCGCCCCGGCATGTGCCGCTTGTACTCGTCCTTCGTCGCGAAGAAGGCGGCGTGCGGCCCGCCGTAGCCCATCGGGACGCCGAAGCGCTGCGAGTTGCCGACCGCGATATCCGCGCCCCACTCGCCCGGAGGGGTGAGCAGCGTGAGCGCGAGCAGGTCGGTGGCGCAGGTGACCAGCGCGCCGGCCTCGTGCGCCTTCTGGCAGACGGCACGATAGTCCTCGATGCCGCCGTCGGTGGTGGGGTACTGCACCAGGCAGCCGATCACCGAGGTGTCGAAGACGAACTGCGACGCCGTCCCCAGCCGGACCTCGATCCCGCGGGCCTCGGCCCGGGTCTGGATCACCGCGATGGTCTGCGGGTGGCAGCCCCGGTCGACCAGGTACACCGGCGTGCCGCTCGGCCGCTTCACCGCGAGCGAGAGGTTCATCGCCTCGGCCGCGGCGGTCGCCTCGTCGAGCAGGGAGGCGTTGGCGACGGGGAGCCCCGTGAGGTCCGCCACCATCGTCTGGAAATTGAGCAGCGCCTCGAGGCGACCCTGGGCGATTTCCGCCTGGTACGGCGTGTAGGCGGTGTACCAGCCGGGATTCTCGAGGATGTTCCGCTGGATCACCTGCGGCGTGAAGGTCCCGTAGTATCCCATCCCGATATAGGACCGCGCCAGCCGGTTCTGCGACGAGATTCCCCGCAGCGCCTGCAGCACCTCGCGCTCGGATCGGTTGGGCGGCAGGTCCAGCGGGCGGCGCAGCCGGATGTCCTCGGGGACCACCGCGTCGATGAAGCGGTCGAGCGATTCATAGCCCAGCAGGTCGAGCATCTCCTGCACCTCGGTCCGCCGGGGACCGATGTGGCGGGACACGAAGCGCTCGGTGCGGAGCAGCGTGTAGGAGCGGTCGGGCTGGGTGGACGGGGCGGTGGTGTCGGTCATGGGTGGGGAAAGTCGGGGATCGGGAGTCAGGCCGGACACACAAACGCCCCGCGGAACGGCTGCGGGGCGTTCGGACAACAGGGACGTGCGGGACCGGAGTTGGCGTTCATCCGCCGATCTTGGCCTCGTAGGCGGCGGGCGTGAGCAGGTCGTTGAGCTCCGCGGGGTTCGAGACCCGGAGCCGGATCATCCAGCCGGCGCCGTAGGGATCGCGGTTGACGGTCGCGGGGTCGCCATCGAGGGCGGTGTTGGCCTCGACCACCTCGCCCGACACCGGGCAGAAGAGCTCGGAGACCGCCTTGACCGCCTCGACGGTGCCGAAGACGCCCATCTTCGCGAAGTTGCTGCCGGGCTTGGGAAGCTCGATGAAGACGATGTCGCCCAGCTCGCCCTGCGCGTAATCGGTGATCCCGATCTCGACGATGGCGGGGTTGCTGGTGCGGCGCACGTATTCGTGCTCGGCGGTATAGAGGAGATCGGCGGGGATGTTGGCCACGAATTGCTCCGGATTCAGTGCCGCAAGTCTAGACGACCCGATGGGGAGTATCAAGTAGGGGGATGCAGCGCCTCCAGCGCCCGCCAGACCGCCCGCGCGCGGTGTTCCAGAGTGGCAGGGTCGGCGTCGTTGTCGATGATGAGCGGGCCCCGGCCGGCGGGATCGCGCCAGCGCCGCTTCTCGCTCGCGGGCATCTGGGTGGCGATCATCGCGCGGGCCTCCGACTCCGCCAGCCCGCGGGCCTCCATGAGGCGGGCGAGCCGGACCGGTTCGGGGGCGTCGACCAGGACCACCGCGTCGAAGCGCGCCGGATCCTGGCTCTCGAAGAGGAGCGGAATGTCGTTGACGACGATGCGGACGCCGGCCGCGCGGGCCGCGGCCTCGAGCGCCGCGCGGCGGGTGGCGACGGCGGGGTGAATGATCGCCTCGAGCTCCCGGCGCCGCGCGGCATCGGCCAGGACCAGGCGGCGAAGCGCGGCGCGGTCGAGCGTGCCGTCCCCGGCGACCACCCCGGGACCGAACCGCCGCACGATCGCGGCGAATTCCGGCGTGCCCGGCACCTGCATCTCGCGCACCAGCTGGTCGGCATCGATCACCGTGGCGCCCCAGGAATGGAACAGTCTGGCGACGGTGGACTTGCCGGAGGCGATGTTGCCGGTGAGGGCGATGGAGAGCATGGGGGAGTGGGCTGGAGGCGGGAGGCGGGAGGCGGGAGCAGGTCATCGGGGGGACGGCGTTCAGGTGTGGATGGCAGCCCGGGCCGGAGCCGCTCCCGCCTCCTCCGTCCCGCCTCCGGCCTCCCGCCTCCGGCCTACAGCAGCGCCGTCTGATCCTCGTCCTTCCGCGGCACCCGGTGACAGTGCCGGCAGCGCGCCTCGTAGGTCTCCCGCCCGCCGACCAGGATCGTGGGAGAGTCGTAGCGCGCCGGCTTCCCGTCGACCAGCCGCTGGTTCCGGGTGGCGAGGTCGCCGCAGATGACGCAGATGGCCTGGAGCTTGTCGACCGATTCCGCGATGGCGAGGAGCTTCCCCATCGGGCCGAAGGCCTCCCCCCGGAAATCGGTCTCGGTCCCGGCGAGGATGACCCGCACCCCGCGGGCGGCGAGCGCCGACGCCACGGTGACCAGCTCTTCGTCGAGGAACTGGGCCTCGTCGATCGCGACCAACTCGGTGTCGGGCTTGACCAGCCGGAAGATCTCGGCGGCGGAGTCGACCGGCGTGGCCTCGATTTCGCGGCCGTCGTGGGTCGACACGCTGTAGAGACCGGTGTAGCGGGAGTCGAGGTGCGACTTGAACACCTGGACCTTCCGCCGGGCGATGATGGCCCGGCGCACGCGGCGGATGAGTTCCTCACTCTTGCCGCTGAACATCACGCCGGCGATCACTTCGATCCACCCGGGGCGTGATCCGTGATACATCGCGACTGCCTCGACGAATTGAGGGTAGGGGATCGCTGAGGATACGCGCGTCGGAGGAACGGGTCAAGCGAGCATGATCGGCGCTTGCGGCGCTTCCGAGGCCGGGGCCATATTCCGCGCCCCCGAATCCAGCCTCCGGAGCACGCGTGACCAAGCAACAGATGGTGAGTGCGGTCGCCGCGAAGCTCGGCCGTCCCAAGGCCGAGGTCGCCCGCGTGGTCGATTCTCTCTTCGGGGCCGATGGACTCATCGCCGCGGAGCTCCGCCGCGGGCGCAAGGTCCAGCTCTCCGGCTTCGGCAACTTCGAGCCCCGCCGCCGCAAGGCCCGGACGGCCCGGAATCCGCGCACCGGCCGCACGATGAGCATCAAGGCCTCGGTGGCGCCGGTGTTCAAGGCGGCGCGGAACCTCAAGGAGCTGGTGAATCGGAAGTAGCCTGGGGCCCCGGACCTCGAGCCGGCCCTAGTCCCCCCGCGACAACCTCGGCCGCGTCGGCCGGCTGGGCCGGTCCACCTTCGCCGTCAGGGTCCGGCGGCGCACCGACTTGCCTGACAGTTTCCGCGCGATCTCCTCCGCGTCGGCCGCCGGCACCTCCACCAGCGAGAACAGCTCGCGGATCTCGATCCGCCCGATTTTCCCTGCCGGCATGCCGATCTCGCGATTCAGCACCGCGACCAGGTCGGCCGGCGTGGTGCCATCCTTCTTGCCGGCGCTGATCCAGATCTTCGCGGGCGGGGCCCCGGCCAGCGCCTCCGCCGGCGCGGGGGCCGGCGGCGCGCTCGCGGCCTTGCGCCACAGGCGGTGAAGCGCCCCGGCCACCACCACCGGGTCGTAGCGCTCGAAGAGCGGCGCGAGGGAGAGCAGCTCGCCCTCGAGCTCCCCCGCCTCGATCTCGCGGGACACCGTGGCACGGCGCCGGGCGGCGTCGTCCCGGATCGTCTCCAGGGTCCCCGGCACCCGGGCCGACGACTGGCGGGAGGTGGCGCGGGTGACGTACGCGGCCGCCTGCGGCGGGACCAGGAGCACGAGGTCGCCCAGGGCGCGCAGCTCGTTGAGGACGGCGGGCGTGGGGAGATCCCAGGCCACGACGAGTGCCGCCTTCTGGCACGGACCGGCGTGCACCTGGATCGAGCTGTCGGTGGCGGGGAGCGCGGCGCGCGCCGCGGCGGCGCTCGCCTGATCGGCGCACCACACCGATACCGTGGCGGGGTCCTCGCTCTCGAGGAGCCCCGACAGCGCGGCCGCGCGCTGGGCCCAGCCGACCTGCACCTGGCGCACCGCGGGCTGGGCCGGGGTCTCCGCGTCGGGCTGCGGCAGCAGCGGGCCGGTGAGATGGGCCCGGCGGGCGTAGCGCTCCACCACCGGGTGAGACGTCGACGGCGCGGCCATGACGACGATGCGCTGGGCCTCGGCCGGCACGTCGTGCATCAGGGACGCGAGGGCCTCGTCGGCCTCGAACTGCTCGGGCCAGACCAGCACGACATGGCCCAGCTGATCGGCCTTGAGGGCCGACCGCTCGAGCAGGGCCAGCGCGGTGGCGGGCGTGGTGAGGATGAGGCGGAGGTCGGGGTCGGCGAGGCGACGGGTGGCGCGCGACGCGGTGTGAGCCACCACGGCCGCGAGACCGGCGGCACGGGCCATGGGAAGGACCAGGTCGGCCCATTCGGGCAGCGCGTGCGGCGGCACCAGCACGAGGGCCCGGGAGCCGGCCGCGGCCTGGGCGCTCATCATCCCGGCCAGCGCCGGCGCGGCGTACCGGGCCGAGGGGGGCCAGGCGAGCGCGAGGTTGTGACCCCGGGCCGCGGTGGGCACCTGGTCACGGATGGCCGGGTCCTGGGCGGTGTAGCCAAGACCCTCGAGCGCGCCCGCGAGGGCGGGCGCCAGATGCAGTTCCGTCATTCCGGACATCGCCGACTCCGATTGTCAAACAGCTGTATGAGCGCGGACGCGCAAGCTAAACCAGTTGACTTCCGCGCACCACCGGGGGAATTTCCCCTGTCCGCACCATTGACGAGCCGAAGGACTCACTCGTGGGCCCGCACAGCTTGGCGGGCCTTCCGAATGTTCGGGCCCGGCTCTCGACCCTCCAGCGCAGGACTGTGGCGATGCCCGATCCCCTCTCACCCAACCTGGCGTACCTCAAGCCCTCCGAAACGGTCGCCATCAGCAACGAGACCAGGCGCCGTCGCGCGGCGGGGGAAGACGTCATCGACCTGAGCGTGGGCGAGCCCGACTTCGACACCCCGCGGCCGATCGCCGACGCGGGGATCGCGGCGATCAACAAGGGACAGACCCGCTACCCCGCGAACATCGGCATTCCCGAGCTGCGCGCGGCGATCGCCCGGAGCGTCTCGCTCATGTCGGGCGGCCGGGCGATCAATCCCGACCAGATCGTGGTGAGCTCCGGGTCCAAGCAGTCGATCTTCAATGCCTGCTTCTCGCTCTTCGGCCCCAAGGACAAGGTCCTGATCCCCTCGCCGGCCTGGGTCTCGTATCCCCAGATCGTCTCGCTCTGCCGCGCCGAACCGGTGCTGGTCCCGGGCGACCCGGAGTGGGGCCTCAAGGTGAGCGTCAAGGATCTCGAGGCGAAGTACGACAAGCTGGTGAAGGGGATCATCGTCTGCTCCCCCAGCAACCCGACCGGCGCCACCTACTCCGCCACCGAGATCAAGGCCATCGCGGAATGGGCCCGGGAGCGGAAGGTCTGGATCATCGCCGACGAGATCTACCGCCGGATCTACTACGGCCACGATGCGGCGCCCGCGCCCTCGTTCATGGACCTGCCCGACGAGTACCTCGAGCGGCTGGTGCTGATCTACGGCGCGTCGAAGGCGTATGCCATGACCGGCTGGCGTATCGGGTCGGCCTACGCCCCGATGCACCTCGCCAAGGCGATGGCGGCGCTCCAGTCGCACACGACCACCGGCGCCAACCACCCGGCCCAGTGGGCCGCGGTCACCGCCTTCACCGACGAGCGGGTGGAGCAGGAGGTGGTGAAGATGGTGGCCGCGTTCCGCCGCCGCCGCGATCGCGTGGTGGCCCGCTTCCGCGCCGCCGCCCCCGGGGTCGAGTTCGTGGAGCCGACTGGCGCCTTCTACTTCTTCTTCCGGGTCGACGGCGTCACCCCGGCGCACGACTACACCGGCACCCAGTTCTGCGAGGCCGCGATGGCGGCCGGCGTGGCGATGGTGCCCGGCGCCGCCTTCGGCGACGATCGCTGGGTCCGGATGAGCTATGCCGCGAGCGACAAGGATCTGGAGACCGCGCTCGACCGGATC
Source organism: Gemmatimonadales bacterium (assembly GCA_035549935.1). Lineage (GTDB taxonomy): Bacteria > Gemmatimonadota > Gemmatimonadetes > Gemmatimonadales > GWC2-71-9 > JADJOM01. Next base: position 1,050 of record DASZPT010000016.1, on the reverse strand, counting down.
CTCGGGCTCATCGCCCGGCTGGGTTCCGGCACGCCGATGCAGGCGGCGATGAAGTAGCGTCCCTCGCACCGCATTCTCGCCCCGTGGTGTCCAGCCTCACCCGCCTCCGCCGCGCGCTGGTGGCGCAGGGCCTCACCCCCGCCACCTGGATACCCGCCGCCAGTGAGGGCCGCGCCGAAGAGGCGACCATCCAGCCCGCCCAGCGGGTCGAGGAGGGGCCGCTCACCGGCCGATCGGTGGGGCCGGCCGAGGCGTGGCCGGAGGCGGTGGCCTTCCTCGACGGCGCCCAGCGCTATGAGGTGATGGCGTACGCCGGCGCGAGCCCGGTGGTGCTGGCGGAGATCGGCGCGGCGGTGCTCGAACGGCGGGCCCGCCAGCTCAAGGTCGCGGCGGTCGCGCGGAGCCGGCTGGTGCTGGCCCGTCCCGATACCTTGGCGGCGCTCGAAGGGGTGGTGGAGGACGCCCGCCTGGTCCCGCTCCGCGATGACGGACCGGCGCACCCGGTGCGCGACTTCCAGCTCGCCCGCCGCGCGATCGACCAGGCCCGGGGCGCCCTCGAGGTGAAAGTCGGTCTCGACTTCCGGGCGACGAGCGATGCCTGGCTCCTCGTCGACGGGGCCCTCTCCGAGAGCCCCGACTGGGCCAGCGACCCGAAGATGCTCGGCATCACCAAGAGCCACGCCACGCTGCCCTTCGCCGACCAGGAGCTGGAGCAGTACCTCCGGCTTCCCCAGGGACACCGCTCCCCGGTCTTCGCACCGGCGGGCCGCGAGGTCGCCCCGGTCTACTCCTGGGCCCTCCGCCTCTGGCCCTGGGAAGGGAAGGATCTGCTCCACGGACTCATCCGGGTCGAGGCCCGCGCCCATCCCGAGACCGTGCGCCACGCCGACCGCTTCTCCCGCTTCCTCCTCGCCGAGCGCTCCCCGGTGAGCACCCCCGACCCGCGGTGGGACCGGCTGCTGTATGGCATGCATGCCGTCGAGACGTACCTGGGGGTGAGCCGGTGGGCTGGAGGCGGGAGGGCGGAGGCAGGCGCAGGCGCACGATGAA
>DASZPT010000015.1:0-38834 GCA_035549935.1 Gemmatimonadales bacterium | reverse complement strand
GATTCCCCGCATGCTCGTCGACGTCCACGCCCATTTCTTTCACGAACGCGGCCCGCGCAACGACTGGCGCGAGCTCAATGCCGCGCGGCTCCGCGCCGGAGAACGGATCGGCATCACCTGGCACGTGAGCTCGATCCTCGGGACCTGGGGCCGCACCTCGCCGACCGACTTCCCCTCGGCGCCGGATGTCACCTACGGCAACGAGGCCCAGCGCGCCCTCCAGCGCCAGCACCCCGACCGGATCCGGAGCTACGTCACCGTCAATCCCAACTACACTGCGCACGCGGTCGAGGAGATCCGGCGCGGCGCGGAGCAGGGGATGATCGGACTCAAGCTCGCCGCGAGCCGCCGGGCCGACGATCCCCTCCTCGATCCCGTCATCGACGCCGCCCGCCAGCACCGGCTTCCGGTGCTGCACCACATCTGGCAGCACCGGCGGCGCGAGTGGGGCGGACAGGAAGCTTCCGATGGGGTCGAGCTCTGCCGGCTGGCCGCGCGTCACCCCGCCGCCACCTTCATCCTCGCGCACATCGGTGGCGGGGGAGACTGGCTCCATACTCTCCGCGTCGTACGCGATCATCCCAACGTGATGATCGATCTCTCGGGAAGCGGTGTCGACGGCGGCATGCTCGAGGGATGCCTCGACGCGGTCGGCGCAGGCCGGCTCCTCTGGGGCGCCGACGCGACCCTGTGCACCGGCTGGGCCAAGCTCCGCTACCTGGAGCGCCTGCTCCCCGCCGCCGACCTGGAGCATGTCCGCTGGAAGAACGCCGCCCGCATCTTCCCGCCGGGGGCCTTCGCATGATCGACGTGAACGTCTTCGTCGGCAGCTACCCCTGGCGCCGGGTGCCGGGCACCTCGCCCGAGGCGGTGCTCGCCGCGATGGAACGGGTCGGGGTGCTCGAGGCCTGGGTGACGCACCTGCCGAGTCTCTTCTGGAAGGATCCCGGGGAAGGGAACGGCTGGCTCTACGAGACTGCCGAGCGGTTTCCCCCGATTCGCCCGGTCCCGGTGGTGCATCCGGGCCTCCCGCGCTGGGAGCGCGACCTCGGCGAGGCGGTGGAACGGGGATCGCCCGCGATCCGCTGCGATCCCGGCTTCCTCGGAATCACGCCCGTCGGGTCCGACATGCTGAACCTGGTGGCGCGCGCCGGAGAGGCCGGCATGCCGGTGATGGCCGCGGTCCGCCTCGAGGATGGCCGGGGACGGCATCCGCTCGACCTGGCGCCGGAACTGACGCCGCACACCGTCCGGACCTGGGTGCGTTCCAGTCCGACGGCCCGGCTCGTGATTACCCACGCCGACCGCGAGTTCATCGAGCAGGTTCACTTCGGCGCCACGCCGGAGGAAGCCGCGCGGATCTGGTGGGACATCTCCTGGGTCTGGGGGCCGCCCGAAGAGCACCTGGCGCTCCTGCTTGCCACGATCGGCGGGTCCCGCTTCCTTTTCGGGAGTGGTCAGCCGCTCCGGCTGGCGGAGACCCCGCTCGCCCGGCTCGACCTGCTGGATCTGAGTCCGGAGGACCGGCGCGCGATCCTGACCGAGAATGCCCAGTCTCTCGCCCTGAGGAAACCGGCTGCCCCATGATGGACCATCCCCGGCGTCACAACCGCCTCACCTTCAGCGGCCGCCCCGCCCCCAGGCTGGAGACGGCGGCCCGGAGCTACGAGGTGGTCGACCTCTCGCCCGACGGCATCCGGTTCAGGAGTTCGAGCGCGGTGGAGGTCACCATTGGCGACGTGCTCCGGGGCACACTCCGCTTCCCCGCGAGCCGTACCGTGGAAGTGGCCGGGCGGGTGCTGCGGGTGTCGGGCGCCGAAGCCGCGGTCCTCCTCGAGGAAGGGATGGACCACCTCGCCCGCCCGGTGCCGATGGGGGCCATGACGCCCCGGCGGACCGGGCTGCTCTGGTAGGACGCGCATGAGCTGGGTGCACAACCGGGAGTACTACCGGATCACCTACCCGACCAGCCTGCGTCCCAAGCTCCTGGTCCAGGGCCACACCTTCGAAGTGGTGGACCTCTGCGAGCGCGGGATCCGCTTCCGGCTCGGTGACGCCGCCCCGCCCGACGTCGGCTACGAGGTCGCCGGGACGGTCCGCTTCCGCCGGGGCGAGACCGTGGAGGTCCGCGGCACCATCCTCCGCCTCAACGATGGCGAGGTCGCCGCCCGCCTCGACAACGGCATTCCGCTCCGCGCCATCATGGAGGAGCAGCGCTTCCTGCTCGACCGCCGCCGCCACACCGGCAACTGAGATGACCGCGACCGCCGAAATCGCGGTCGTGGGACTCGGTGCCGCCGGCAGCGCCATCCTCGAGGCCCTGGCCCGTCGCGGCGCGTCCGTCGCCGGGTTCGACCGCTTCCATCCGCCGCACCCCTTCGGTTCCACTCACGGCCGCTCGCGGGTCATCCGCGAGGCCTACTACGAATCGCCGGTCTACGTTCCCCTGGTCCAGCGCGCCTACACCGAATGGGCTCGCCTCGAAGCGGAGGGCGGCCGGCGTCTCCTCACGCAGACCGGCGGCATCATGATCGGCGCTCCCGCCTCCGAACTGGTCGCCGGGGCGCGGCGGAGCGCGGAGGCCCACGGCCTGCCACACGAGGTGATCGATGCGCCGGAGATCCGCCGGCGCTATCCGGTCTTCGCGGTGGGCGCGGGCGATGTGGGGGTGGTGGAGCCGCGGGCCGGCTTCCTCGACCCGGAGGGGTGCGTCGCCGCCTGCCTCGGCCTCGCCACCCGCGCGGGTGCGCGGCTCCGGCTGGGGGTGCAGGTCGATCGATGGACGAGGAGCGGGTCGGGGTTCCGCCTCGAGACCAGCGAGGGGCCGTTCGAGTGCGGGCGCCTGGTGCTCGCCGCCGGCCCGTGGCTTCCCGGCCTCATCGGCGGGGCAGGCGCGCTCTCGGTCGAGCGGCAGGTGATGTTCTGGTTCACCCCCCGCGCCAACCCCGAACGCTTCCGGGCGGAGCGATGCCCGGTGTTCATCTGGGAGCACGCGCCGGGCCGGATGTTCTACGGGATTCCCGACCACGGCTTCGGCTTCAAGACCGCCATCCACCACGAGGGGCAGGTCGGCGTGCCCGATGCGGTGGACCGCGATGTCTCCGATGCGGAGGTGGCGTCGATCCGCGCGCTGCTCGCCCGCGCGATCCCCGACGCCGCCGGCGACCTGGTGGAGTCGGCGGTGTGCCTCTACACCAACACCCCCGATCACCACTTCGTGCTCGGCCCGCACCCCGCCGAGCCGGGGATCTACCTGGTGAGCCCCTGCTCGGGCCACGGCTTCAAGTTCGCGAGCGCGGTCGGCGCGGTGGTGGCCGAGTCGCTGCTCGACGGACGCTCGGCGTACGACCTCGCCCCCTTCTCGCCCCTCCGGCTCCTCACCGCTACTGCCAGCGGAAGATCCTGAGCGCCACCGAGAAGCCCACCACCAGCCACACGCCGAGCACCAGCAGTTCGCCCCCGATCGCGGCGAGCGTCGCCCCTTCCAGCATGATCGCGCGGAGCCCATCCACCACGGCGGTGAGCGGAAGGGCGTGAATCACCGGCTGGACCGCCTCCGGGAACCGGCTCGACGAGAAGAACACCCCCGAGAGGACCCACATCGGCATCATGATGAGGTTCATGAGCCCCGAGGCCCCCTCCATGGTGCGGGGTCGCGCCGCCACCATGAGGCCGATGCCGCCGAAGGCGAGCGCCCCGATGCCGCAGAGCGCCGCCACCGCGAGGAGCGATCCCCGCACCGGGACCTCGAAGGCGAGCACCCCGAACCCGAGGATGACGCTCACCTCGACGACCAGCATTACCAGCTGGGCGCAGAGGAAGGAGGCGAGGTAGTCGGCCCGCGACATCGGGGTCGCCGCCAGGCGCTTGAGGAGCTTCTTCTTCCGCGCATCCACGATGGCGAAGCCGCTCCCCCAGATGCCGCTCCCCATGAGGTTCATGCCGATGAGGCCGGGCAGCAGGAAGTCGATGTAGCGCGACCCCCGCTCGCGCACGACCTGGTCGGTCGTCCCCAGCACCTGCGCCCGGCCGGCGGCCCGCTGTACCGCATCGTCCACCCGCAGGCGCGCCACGGTGGCCTCGGGCCGGGTATCGTCGAACCGGTACCCGACGCCATCCGCGCCCGGAATCACCAGCAGCGCCACCCGCCCGTTCCGGAGCGCGGCCGCGCCGGCGGTCGAGTCCCCGTACCGCTCCACCTTGAGCGCGGAGTCCCGCTCGAGCGCGGCGAGCAGGTCGGGCCGTTCCGCGCCCCAGGTGGCCCAGCCGACCGCGACCTGGTCGGGCGGCCGGCTCCGGAACGCGATGCCGAGCCCGGTGGCGAGGAGGATCGGGAAGACGTAAACCCAGAAGACCGCTTCCGGTTCCCGGAAGAACTCGCGGAAGCGGGTGAGGATGAGCGCCCGGAGCCCGGGCCGGAAGCCGGGGTCAGCCATCGCGCAGGTGCCGGCCGGTGAGGGAGACGAAGACGTCCTCGAGGGTGGGGGCGTGGGTGCGGAGTTCCCCGATCGCGACCCCGGCGCGGGTCAGGGTCTCGAGCAGGGCCGGCAGCACCGTGTGCAGCTGTCCCACGCGGAGGCTCAGCACCGCGCCCTCGACCCGTGCGTCGAGCACCCCCGGCACTCCGCCCGTCACCTCGCGCGCCCGCGCGGCGGCCTCGCCGCTCTCGACCATCACCTCGACCACCTGGTCGGCGCCGAGCCGGGAGATGAGCTCCCGCGGCGTTCCCAGCGCGATGATCTTCCCCTGGTCGACGATGGCGACCCGGTCACAGAGGCGCTCGGCCTCCTCCATGTAGTGGGTGGTGAGCACCACCGTGCGCCCGGCGCTGCCGAGGGCCGCGATGAGGTCCCAGAGCTGGCGGCGCGATTGCGGGTCGAGCCCGGTGGTCGGTTCGTCGAGAAAGAGGAGTTCGGGATCGCCCACCAGCGCGAGCGCGAGCGCGAGCCGCTGGCGCTGGCCTCCCGAGAGCTGGCCGACGCGCGAGCGGCGCTTGTCGGTGAGCTGGACGTTCTCGAGCAGCCGGTCGACGCCGGGGCCGTCGCCGTAGAAGGCGCGGAAGAGCGACAGGGTCTCCTCGACCCGGAGCTTCTCCGAGAACTGGGTTTCCTGGAGGGAGACCCCGATCCGGCGCCGAAGCCGGTCGCGGTCGCTCCGCCACTCGAGGCCCAGGACCCGGACCACCCCAGCGTCCGGCACGGTGAGTCCCTCGCAGATCTCGATGGTGGTGGTCTTGCCCGCGCCGTTGGGACCGAGGAGCCCGAAGCATTCGCCGACCGGCACCTCGAGGTCGAGCCCGTCGACCGCCCGGACATCCTTGTAATGCTTCCGGAGACCCTGCAGCAGGAGGGCGGGGGAGGAGCTCACGGGGCGGCGCCGTTCCCCTGGCAGGTGCGCCAGAAGGCCACCAGCGCCCTGGTCGACGGGAAGACACGCACCGCGGGATCCGCCAGCGCCCGCTCCCGGGGCTCGAGCTTGAGGTCGAGGTGCGGCCGTCCGTCGCGGAGGTGGAGCGCGCGTGGCGGCGCGCCGACCCGGAGCCTGAGCTCCTCGAGTTCGCCGATGTCGTTCCGGCTCGACAGCACGTGCGAGTAGCCGGGCACCATCAGGTTTTCGCGGTCCATCAGGAGCATCGGATCACCGGGGACGGATGGGTCCGGCTGGATCGGTGCACGCGAAAGGTAATCGCGACGAGGACGGTGGCTGACGCGAACCGGGCCATGCCCTTACTATTGAGTTGTCGCCCGTGACTCGCGCCTGAGGCTCCTGTGTCCGACACCACCGCGTCCACCAACCTCGATGCCATCCCCCTGCACCAGATGCCGGGAGAACAGGTCGTGGCCCGGTGGGACGGGACCGAGGTCCTGGAGATCCGGCAGGAGGCGAGCGAGGCGCTCCGCACCATCGCCGAGCGGGTGGCGGTCCGCGCGATGCGCGACACGCCGTTCCATCATCCCGCCTATACCGTCGCCGAGGCCGATCCCGAGACGCGGGTGTACATCGCGCGGGAAGGCGGCAAGGCGGTCGGCCTCGCCGTGCTCCGCCCCCGGACCCGCTGGGGCTGGTGGTCGTGGGATGATTACGATGCCGAGCGCCGCCCCGCCACCGGCGTGGCGCCGATGACCTCGTGGACCGTCGAGAGCATCTGGACTCATGCGGCGAACCAGCAGCGCGGTCTCGCCAAGCGGCTTCTCGATGTCGCCGCCGCCCGCCTGGAACAGCCCATCGAGTCCTTCGCCTGGCGCCGCCCCTTCACCCCGTCCGGTGAAGCGTTCGTCCGGCGGCACTGTCCCGAAGGCTTCTGGGTCCCCGACTAGCGCCGGCTCCCGAGCGCCTGGCGGTGCCGCCGCATCAGCGCCCACACCTCGCCCAGCGTGGCAGGCTTCGCCCCCCGCCGTACGTTCTCCGCCGCGATCTCGAAGAGCAGCCGCCACTGGACGAAGAGCGTCCGGTAGGCGCTGAACAGCCGGTTGGACGGATCGTAGATGCTGGTCGCTTCCGCCGTCGCGCCGTTGAGCTCCACCACCTGGAAGCCCCGGCCCTGCTGGAACTCGTCCACCCGCTCGGTGCGGATGTCGTACCGGCCGAAGTAGAACCCCTCGAAGGTCCGGCTCAGGCGGTCGATCGCCGCCTCCATCGCCGGGGTCCGGACCCACTCCCCGTCGAGGAAGAGCGCCCCGCGTGCATGGGTGCCCACCTCGACCAGCGTGAACGACTGCCCCCGCGGGATCACCTCCGCCAGCTCGCGCGCGTGCCGGCGGAAGTGATGGGGCGCCATGCAGACGGCCCGGTCGTCCTGGAGGATCAGCTCCTCGAGGGTGTGTTCCCCATCGCCGGTGAGGAACAGGAGCCGCTTGTCGGTGATCGAGAAGACCCGCCCCGTCTCCTCGCCCGGGCGACGGTAATAGAAGACCCCGAACTCCCGCCCCGGCGCGAAGCGCTGCACCATGAGGTCGCCGCGGGCCGCTTCGAGGTAGGTGCGGGCCTCCTCCTCCGACTGTACGATCGCCACGCCTGACCCGCGCTCGCCGATGTCCGGCTTGAGCACGACCGGATATCTCCCTCCCCACTCCTCGACCTGCGCGCGCACCCGCGCCAGCTTCGCCTCGGCGGTCATGCCGGTGGGAAGCAGGACCCACGGGGCGACGATCTCCCCGGCGCCGGCAAGACCCTCGAGGATCGCCGCCTTCGACTCGCCCACGAAGCCCCCGCCGGGGATCGCGGGATTGGCCGCGGTGAAGACGGTGAGCCCGCGATTCCGGAATGCGAGCCAGAGGATGTACAGCACCACCGGGGGATAGAACGCCCAGCGGGGCCAGAACTCCCAGCGGGTAAGCCGCCGCCAGCGCGAGAGCAGGAGCCGCCGGCCCCGCCAGGTGGAGAGCGGCAGCAGCAGCTTGAGGACCACGAAGAGGACCAGCCCGGCGACGAGCAGGTAGAGCGCCATCCGCTCGCGGAAGATGCTGAGCGCCTGCTGCACCGCTTCGCCGAAGGCCGCCGCGAGCCCCACCAGGATCGGGGTCCAGATGGCGCAGGCCACGAAGAAGTAGAGCGCGAAGCGCAGCATGCTGGTCCGGAGCATGCCCGCCGCGAAGTAGCTCGGGAGCCGGGTGCCGGGCACCACCCGCGTGATGAACACGAGGCGGGCGCCCCGGCGCTCCACCCACTGGCTCGCCACCGCCACCGCATCCGCGCTCAGGAACCAGCGGAGCGGCGCCCGGCCCAGCACCACCCGGCCGAGGACACGCCCGGACAGGAACACCAGGAGGTCGCCCACGAAGATGCCGGCGAAGCAGGCCAGGACCCCCGGGACGAAGCCGATCGACCCGCGCGCGATCATGAGCCCCGCGGTGATACAGGTCAGGTCCTCGCTGATCAGCGTGGCGGCGGCGAGCAGGAGCAGCACGATGGCCAGAGAGAACCCCTCCACCCGGGGCAGGTCGCGCGGGTCGAAGGGCCGCTCCGCCTGGGCGATCCGGTCGGGCTGGGCGGTGGCGCGGACCGTCGCCGCGCCCCGTTCCACCTTCGCGACGAACGCCCCGACCTGCGCCGCCACGTCCCCCGGCCGGGTGAACGCCGTGAAGTGGTCGCCCTGGTCCATGTACAGCTCGGCCTGCGGGACGATGCGAGCATGCTCCCGCGCGAGCGCCGGGTTCACCAGCACGTCGTGCTCGCCCTGCAGGATCAGCATCGGCCCGGCGTAGCGCTGGAGGATGCCCCGGAGCGGGCGCTGGTCGGTGTCGTAGAAGTTGCGGGCGTACGCCACCGAGAGCATCGCGTCGTCGAGCCAGCCGAACTGCGGGGTCCCCTCGCGCAGGAGCCAGAGTCCCGCCAGCTGCAATCCGTGGATCGCGTGATTCAGGTGATAGTCGCCCAGCAGCTCGTATTCCTGGGCCCCGATGGCGGAGAGCATCGTGATCGAGCGCACCCGGTCCGGGGCCAGCGCCTCGAGCTGCAGCACGACCCCGCCACCCATGCTGAACCCCAGCAGGTGGACCCGGGCGATGTGCAGGCTGTCCAGCAGCTGGAGCAGATACTCGGCGTGGGCCCGGTTGGAATAGTCCGGCACGTCCCAGGTCGAGCCGCCGAACCCGGGCAGGTCCGGCGCGATGGTGCGGTAGCGCTCGCCCAGGATCCGCGCGATGCCCGAGACCTCGCCGTTGTCCCCCGGACTCCCGTGCACCAGCAGGACGGTGACGGTGGAGTCGGCCGTGCCCGGGAGGTACTGGCGATAGGCGATGTGGACCGGGCGCCCGGTCCGGTGATCGCCCCGTTCGGCCAGCACCGTCTGGATCAGCTCGTCGGGATCAGCGGGATGGGGCCTGGGCGCGATGCGCCGGACGATGTGCGAGGCGAGCAGCAGGCCGAGGTAGACCCAGGCGAGCCACCGGAGCCGGCCCCTCAACGGGCGGCCAGGTCGGTGGCCTCCGCGGGACCGTGGCGCCGGGCCATGATCGTGGACGGCGCCATGCCGAACTCCTCGCCGGGATCGATGCCGAGCTCGACGAGCCGGGTCCGGATCAGCGCGAAGTGGTGCACCGTGTGGCTCACCAGGAACTGCAGCTCGCGCTTGACGGTCGACCCGCTCCAGTCGGCTGCCGCCCCCGGATCGACCAGGCTGCGGAGATTGACCTGCAGCGCCCGGTCCCCGCCCTGGCGCGCCGACTCCCCGAGGAGCCCCGTCACCCGCTCCACCTCCTGCGCGGCGAGGAGCCGCTCGTGCTCGACGGCCGAGTCACGGTGCCGGGCCTCGTAGTCGACGCGGCCCGAGGCCAGCCCGTCCACGAAGGCGCGGTAGTGGTCGAGCACATGCCGCAGGTGCGCCCCGATCGACGAGCGCCCCGCCCGCCCCCCGGTGGCGGCGAAATCGGCGTCCGAGAGACGCCGGAGGAGGTCGGCCGCCTGCACCAGCACCACGCGATTGCCTGCGAGGGCCTCGTCGAACCGGGTCATGCATGCTCCGCGAGAAAGTATGGAAACGGATCGGGATGCCGGTGGTGAAATGAAGATGGTCGCGGTGCACCGCGCCAGCGTGCCGGGACGCCTGACACCCCCGCCGGGAGACCGGTTATGTTCTCCCCATGGATCCGCTCGACGACTTCGCCCGCCGGGTCACGACCGCCCGCGCGGGATACGCCCTCCCGCTTCAGGCCACCCGGCTGGCCGACGAGTTCGCGGAGGCGGCGCTGGCCATCCTCTTTCCGCATTTCGCCCCCTCCCGCAACTCCTCCCCGGACCAGGTGCGCGCCGAGCTCGACCGGCTCGGCGCCCGGCTCGCGCCGTTCCTGGATTCGCAGGGACAGGACGACGCGCGGGCCCGGGAGATTCGCGACGCCTTCCTCGCCGGGCTGCCGGCCCTCGAGGAGCAGCTGATGCTGGATGCGGTGGCGATCTGCGAGGCGGATCCCGCGGCGCGGTCGGTGGAAGAGGTGGTGCTCGCCTACCCCGGGTTCCTCGCGGTCGCCTGTTTCCGGGTGGCGAAGGCGGCCTCGTGCGCCGGCGTGGCGCTCCTGCCCCGGCTGATCACCGAGTACGCCCACCGGCAGACCGGGATCGATATTCACCCCGGCGCCCGGGTGGGCCGCTCCCTGGCGATCGATCACGGGACCGGCATCGTCATCGGCGAGACCGCGGTCATCGGCGACCGGGTGCGCCTCTACCAGGGCGTGACCCTCGGCGCGCTCAGCGTGCGGAAGGAGCTGGCCCGCCAGAAGCGGCACCCGACCATCGAGGACGATGTCGTCATCTATGCCAATGCGACGATCCTTGGTGGGGACACCGTGATCGGCGCCGGCAGCGTCATCGGCGGCAACGTCTGGCTCACCCACAGCGTCCCGCCTGGTTCGGTGGTCACGCACGGCGCCACGATCGAGCGCCCGCGGCAGAGCCAGGAGGTGCTGCTGGAGTTCAATATCTAGTCGACCCCTGACCCCTGACCCAACCATGAAAGCCTCCAACATCCTCGAGACCATCGGCAACACGCCGCATGTCCGGATCAACCGCCTGTTCGACGCGAAGGTGGAGGTCTGGCTCAAGCTCGAACGGGCCAATCCGGGCGGCAGCATCAAGGACCGCATCGGCCTCGCGATGATCGAGGACGCCGAGCGGCGCGGGCTGCTCAAGCCCGGCAGCGTGATCATCGAGCCGACCTCGGGGAACACCGGGATCGGGCTCGCGATGACCGCGGCGGTGAAGGGGTACCGGCTGATCCTCGTCATGCCCGAGTCGATGACGATCGAGCGGCGGCGGATCATGGCGGCGTACGGCGCCCAGCTCGACCTGACGCCGCGCGAGAAGGGCATGAAGGGGGCGATCGAACGGGCCCGCGAGCTCGTCGCCGCGACGCCCGGGGCCTGGATGCCGCACCAGTTCGAGAACGCCGCCAACATCGAGATCCACCGGCACACCACCGCGAAGGAAATCCTCGCCGACTTTCCCGAGGGCCTCGACTACCTCATCACGGGAGTGGGCACCGGCGGTCACCTCACCGGGGTCAGCGAGGTGCTGAAGGCGAAGTTCCCGGCGCTCAAGACCTTCGCGGTGGAGCCCGCCAAGTCGCCGGTCATCTCGGGGGGCGCGCCCAATCCGCACCGGATCCAGGGAATCGGTGCCGGGTTCATCCCCGCCAATCTCCACGTCCAGACCCTCGACGGCACGATCCAGGTGACGGAGGAGGACGCCTTCGCCTACGCCGTGCGCGCCGCGAAGGAGGAGGCGATCTTCGTCGGGCCGTCGAGCGGTGCCACGCTGGCCGCGGTGGCGCAGAAGATCCCCGACATGCCGGCGAAGAGCCGGGTCCTGGCCTTCTGCTATGACACCGGCGAGCGGTATCTCTCGATCGAAGGACTCTTCTAGGCGGGACGCCCGGCGGGTCAGCGCGAGCCGATCCGCCGGGCCAGTTCGCTGGCCACGGCGAGGACCTCGTCGTCGTGCATCAGGCCCCAGGCGCCTTCCTCCATCACCCCGAAGCGCGCTCCCACCACGCCCCGGCTCAACGCATCCTGGATGAAGTGCTGCACCGCCGGCCCGGTCCCCGGCGGCATCGCGGCCCGCACGCCGGTCGCCTCCAGCATCCGCGTGGTCGCGGCGGGATCGGACTCGTAGTCCTGCTTGAGGTCGCCCGCGGTGTCCGCCACCGCCTGCACCCAGTCGAGCATCGCCAGGTTGAGGCTGTCCCAGCGGGCCCCCGACGCCACGGCGGCCAGGGTGACCTGCTCCGGGGTGCTGTCCGGCGGGAGGGGGAAGTCGGGCAGGATGCCCCCCTCGTGCGGGGCCCCGGGGTCGATCACTGCATCCGCCGGCTGCGGGCCCCGGTCGATCCGTCGCCCGCTCGGCGTGTACCACCGCGCGATCGTCAGCTTGATCGCCCACCCCTCGGGCAGGTCGGCGATGTGCTGCACCGAGCCCTTGCCGTAGGACTGCCGCCCCGCGATGAAGGCCCGCTTCGCCTCCTGCATCGCCCCGGCGAAGACCTCCGCCGCCGAGGCCGAGCGCTCGTTCACGATGATGGCGACGGGCAGCGTGGGATAGCGCGGCGGCATCCGGCTCTTCGGGATCTCGTTGATCCCCGTGCCCGGGCGCCCGCGCACATCCACCAGCGGCGTGCCCGCCGGCACGAAGAGCTGCGCCAGGCCGAGCGCCTCCTCGAGCACGCCGCCGGGGTTCTCCCGCAGGTCGAGCACCACTCCGCGGGCACCGCTCTGCACCATCCAGTCGAGGGCCTCGACCGCCTCGTTGGTGGTCTGGGGACCGAACTGCGCCACCCGCACCAGGCCGATACCGGTCGGCAGCATCGCGCCGGCCGGCACACTCGGGATCTGCACCGCCGCGCGGATCAGCACCGCCTGGATCGGCTCCCCGGCGAGGCCCCTGCGGATCCCGAGTCCCACCGGGCTCCCCTCGGGGCCGCGGATCAGCGAGACCACGCTGTCCGGGGGGAGCCCCACCACCGGCACGCCGCCCACCGACACGATCCGGTCGAACGGGCGGAGCTGCGCCCGCGCCGCCGGGCTCCCCGGCTGCACGCTCGCGATGAGGGTCGTGTCGCGCCGGACCGCGAGGCTCGCGCCGATGCCCCCGAACGACGCCCCGGCCTCGACCTCGAATTCCTTCCGCCCCTGGGGCGAGAGCAGGATCGTGTGCCGGTCGAGCAGGGCCAGCAGCATCGCGTTCGCGGTCGTGAAGCGCGACAGGCTGTCCCGGCTGATCGGATTGACGTAGGAGGAGGCCAGCGTGTCGCGCAGCGCGGCGAGCACCCTGGGGGGAACCCGCTCCGGGGTCGCCTGGGCCGCGAGCGGCGTGGCGACGAGCAGGGCCAGCAGACCGCGTACGAACCGCAAGGCACGCCTCCGGGCGGGAGTGTCGACCGGAGGAATCTAGGGGAGGGGCAGGCCCGGTGTGAGACGAGGGCGCCGGCAGGCGCCCTCGATCGGTTCAGGTCAGCCCGGCGACGGCCCGCCGGCGGACCCGTTCGACACTGCGGCGGTAATGGCCCGGCGGCACGCCGGTGATCCGCTTGAAGAAGCGCGTGAGGTGGCTCTGGTCGGAGAACCCGGTGCGCCGGGCGACCTCGGAGATCGGGACACCCGCCCGGAGCATCCCGATCGCGCGATCGATCCGGATCTGCTCGAGGTACGCGTAGGGGGGCAGCCCCGTCTCCGCCCGGAACTGCCGGATCAGCTGGAAGATGCTGAGCCCCACCTGGCGAGCCAGCGGCTCGAGCCGGATGAGCGAGCCATAGTGTTCTTCGAGGTGGAGCCGGACCTGCCGCACCGCCTCGCGCTCTCCGACGGCGCGCGCGCCGTCCTCCGCGAGCCCGTGCCGCGCGACCAGCATCGCGAACGCCCCGCGGAGCCGCTGTTCCCGCTCCTCGCTCCATCCCCCGTGCTCGAGGTCGCTGTGGACCTCGGCCAGCTCGGTGGCCAGCTCGGGATCGACGATCACCGGGTAGGCGAAGCGGGGTGCCGCGCCGAGCGTCTGGGTGCTCACGAGGAATGACTGCCAGGTGGAGCCGCCGGCATCGAGGGGCGCGCCGCTGTGGACCTCGCCCGGGGCTATGGCCACGATCGAGCCGGGCTCGGCGGTGTACTCGCGTCCGCGGCAGCGGATCAGCCGGGGGCCGAAGCCGACCACGCCGATCTCGTAGTCCGAGTGGGCGTGACCCTGGCTCACGTGGTCGACGAAGCGGGCGCGGAAGAGATCGACGCCGCCCAGCACGGAGTGCCGGTCGAAGGAGATGACGGTCGTGTCGGGAAGAACGGGTGTCTGAAGCATGTTGCACCTACGGCGGACACCGGGGCCCGGGTTTCCGACGTCGCGAAACGAGCCCGGAGCTCCCGCCGTAGAAACCGGCAGCTCGCCACGCGCCATTCCGCCCCCATGCAGGATCGTCCAAGCCGGAGCCCCTCGTGATCTTCCGTGCTGTCCGCCGCGGCGCCGCCGCGGTGTTCGCCTGTGCCCTCCTCGCCGCCTCGTCCACGCCGCCCCGCGCGCCCGCCGCCTCGCCGGCGGATTTCACCGTCGAGCAGCTCGCCGAGGGCGTCTACGCCACGGTGCGCCACGAGCCGCCGAGTCTCTACTTCGAGCCCAACAGCCTCTTCATCATCGGCGACAGCGGGGTGGTCGTGGTCGACGCGCAATTCTCCCTCGCCTCGACCCGCGCCGTCCTCGCCGCGCTCCGGCGGCTCACCGACAAGCCGGTGCGCTACGTGATCAATACCCACGGACACGACGATCACATCACCGGGAACCAGGTCTACCGCGACAGCTTCCCCGGCGTGGAGTTCATCGCCCACCGCAGTACCCGCGACGCGATGCTCGCCGACGGACCGGCGCGGCGGAAGCAGTTCATCGACGCCCTGCCGCCCACCATCAAGTTCTTCAGCTCGATGATCGCCGAGGGGAAGTCGGCCGACGGGTCTCCCATCACCGCGGAGGAGCGGGCCGGGTTCGCGAGCGACTCGGGGATCGGGGCGCGCTTCCTCGCCGAGGCGGCCCAGCTGGAGCTGGTCCCCGCGACCCGCGTCGTGGACGACCGGCTCACCCTCCGCCTCGGCGGGCGTACCATCGAGATCCTCCACCTCGGCCGCGGCCACAGTGCGGGGGACCTGGTGGTGTGGCTCCCCGCGGAGCGGGTGGTGGCCTCGGGTGACCTCGTCGTCGCGCCGGTGCCGCTCATCGGCTCGACCTCCCATCCCGCCGAGTTCCTCGTGGCGCTCGACAGGCTCCGGGCCCTCAAGCCGGCCATCATCGTGCCCGGCCACGGCCCAGTGATGCGCTCCCTGACGCATGTCGACAACGTCATGCAGCTCCTCGCATCCATCCGCGACCAGGCGGAGGAAGGGGCGTGGCGGGGCGACTCGCTCGTAGCGGCGAAGCGCAAGGTCGACCTCGCGCGGTTCCGCCGGCTCTTCGCCGGCGAATCCCACCTCCAGCAGTTCGTGTTCGACAACTACGTCGCCGATCCCGCGGTCACCGCCGCCTACAACGATGCCTCGCCGGCCGTCCGTCCGGGTGGCCCGCTCCTCGCCGCCAACCGGGTCGCGCCCGCGTCACGCACCCCGCTCGCCCGCGGGACCTTCGCCATCACCGGTGTCACCCTGATCCCCATGACCTCGGCGCAGGTCGTCGAGCAGGCGACGGTCGTGGTGCGGGACGGCCGCGTCACGGCCGCCGGGCCGGGGAGCCGGGTCACGGTGCCGGCGGGCGCCCGCGTCATCGACGGCCGGGGCAAGTACCTCATCCCCGGCCTCGCCGACATGCACGCGCATCTCTTCTCCGACGCGGAGATGCCCGACTCGGTGGGGCCGTACGAACTCGGCGCGATGCTCGCCAACGGGATCACCGCGACCCGCCTGATGATGGGCACGCCGGCGCAGCTCGTGTTGCGGAGTCGAATCCTGGCGGGCGAGATCCCCGGTCCCCAGCTCTGGCTCGCGAGCCCCGAATTCGCCGGCCGCGCCTACGGCGATTTCAGGGGTTACGCGGTCCCCAATGCCGACAGCGCGAGGGCCGCCGTCGATCGCGCGGTCGCCGCGGGATACGACTTCCTCAAGGTCACGCTCTTCGTGGGGCGCGAGGCGTACGACGCGCTCGCCGACCAGGCGGCGCGGGCCGGGATCCCGGTGGTCGGCCATGTCGACCCCGCCGTCGGCGTGCCGCATGCTCTCGCGCGGGGACAGCACATCGAGCATCTCGACAACTACGTCGAACAGCTCCTCGCCGACTCGGCGCCGATGCGCACCTCGGTGTCGGACCGCGGGGTGTACCGGCCCGAGAACTGGGCCAGCCTGGCCTATGTGGACGATGCGCGCCTGGCGAAGCTCGCCGGCCTCACCGCCCGCTCCGGCACGTACACCACCCCCACCCTGACGATCTTCAAGAACGCCTTCGCGCTCGGCCTGCCCGATTCCCTCGTGCGGAGCTGGCCGGACTACCGCATGTACCCGGCCGCCATGCGCGATCTCTACGGCCGCGCGCTGGGCCAGTACTGGTCCCGGCCCGCCGCGAAGGCGCTGCGCCAGAAGTGGGTCACGACCCGGAACCGGCTGGTGCGGGCCATCGCCGACAGCGGCGGCCGTATCATGGCGGGGTCCGACGCGCCCGAGTTCTTCCACAGCTACGGCTGGACGCTGCACCGCGAGCTCGCGAGCCTGGTGGAGGCGGGACTCACCCCCTGGCAGGCGCTCCGCGCGGCGACGGCCACGCCCGCCGAGTTCCTCAACGCGGCGGGCGAGTGGGGGAGCATCCAGCCGGGCCGCCGCGCCGACTTCGTGCTCCTCACGGCGAACCCGCTCAGCGACATCCGGAATGTCGGGAAGATCGACGCGGTCTCGATCGGGGGGCGGTGGATCACCCACGCGGAGCGGGAAGGGATGATTCGTGAGGCGATGAATCGTCTGGGCGGAGGGCGCTAGCGGTCGCCCGTCAGGTCCTTCCGGAGCAGGGCGACGAGGTTGCCGTCGCGGGTCGTGACCCTCCCGATCTCGGCGAAGCCGAGGCGGGTGTGGAATCGGAGAGATCCCGGATTCGGGGGATCGAGGTTGACGCCGCAGGTGAGGGCGGTGACCCCGCGCGCGCGGCAGCCCGGAACCAGGGCGTCGTACAGCGCGCTCCCGATGCCCCGGCCGCGCGCGCTCCCCGCCACGGCCACCTGGTCGATGTGCAGGAAATGGTCGAGCCAGAGCCGTGCCGCCTGGAACTCCTCGCCGTCGCAGGGAGCGTCCCAGGCGAAGGCCACGAGATACGCGGTCACCGCCTCGTGGATCGTGGCGACGAGAGCCACGGTGGCCGACTCGGCGTACGCGAGCAACTCGCCCGCATCGAGCCGCGCGACGTGCGGCGCGGACTCGGCATTGAGGGCGAGCGCCGCCTCGAGGTCCTCGGCCCGAAACGGCCGGAGTGTCGGGACCGGTGAGTCGGGCCTGGGGTCTGGCCCGGGAGGATTCGGCCTGGCGCTGGTCATGGTCCCGCCCTCAAAACAACAACCCCGCCGGGCAGTAGCGCCGGCGGGGTTACGCGTTGGAGAGTGCGCCCGAGACGATTCGAACGTCCGACCTCTTGCTCCGGAGGCAAGCGCTCTATCCAGCTGAGCTACGGGCGCGCAAACGGACGAGGAAAATCGCCTCCCCGGCCGAGTTACGCAACCGTGGCGATCCGGGCAGGGCTCCACACCGGCTGGGCGTCGATACCCGCCGGCACCTCCTCCCCCAGCCACTCCAGCATCGCGGGGAAGAGGTCCACCGACCGGATCGGTCCCGTCGGTCCGGGCACGTTGGTCCACACCGGGATCTGCATGTGCGCCCGGATCAGGCTCCCGTGCCCCGACTTGTGCTCCGGCACCTCGAATCGTTTCCGGAAGTCGTACCCTTCCCGCGCCACGACGATGAGATCGCCGGTCCGCTCCGCGCGGAACTGGTCGAGCAGCTGGACACAGGCGTCCGGGTAGGGGCCGTCCCACGACGCCTCGAGCCACTGCGCGGCGCTCCGGGTCAGGTCCCCGCCGATCTCGAGGGGATCGCCGCTCACGCGCCGGTAGGCGATCTGGTCGCCCCGCTGCTCCGCCACCGCCTCGCCGGCAATCGACGCGACCCGCACCGCCCCGGGCCGCTCCTCCGCGGCCACGAATGCGACCGCGGTCTCCGCGACGAGCCGTGCGATCAGGTCGGCGGGCACCCCGAACGCCCCGGGGCTGCGGAGCCGCGCGAGCGGCTGGCGCGCCGGGCTGGGCCGCCCCGGGGCCGCATACACCAGCGCCGACCCGTTGCCGGCGATCATCACGGCGGCGTCGGGCGCCTTCTCCCAGATGATGGGGTGCGACATCGTCCGCACGCCCTGGGCCCGGAACCAGTCGGCGAGGTCGAGGTGCTCCCGCACCGGCGACGCGCCATGATCACTCACCAGGACGATCAGGGTGTCCTCGAGCTCCCCGCGCGCGGCGAGACGGTCCCGCAGCGCCGCCACCGTGCGGTCCACCTTCCGGAGCGCCTGCAGGACTCTCGGACTCTCCGGCGTGCTCTGGTGGGTGTAGCCGTCGACCGCGGGGAACTGGGCGAAGATGAACCTCCACGGGCCGTCGATCCCGCGCAGGAGGTGCCGCGAGACCGCGTCGTCCGAGGGCTGGTGCCACTCGAGGTAGTGCGCCAGCGCGCCCCAGAACTTGCGCTCGGTCTTCGAGGGATCCCGCTCGGGCGAGAGACCCTTCGCCACCGGCGTGAAGATGCCGAGGCTCTCCGGCACCAGCTCGAAGATGGTGCGGATGCCGGGGGTGACGTCGCCATCGAGGCACCCGGCCTGGTAGCCGCAGTAGCTCCGGACCAGGTGGCGCTCGCTCCACCACTTGCCGGAGTACCGGGTACGCTCGATCCAGCGGATCGACGGCACGTTGCAGCGCCCGGGAGTGCAGCCGGTGAGGAAGGGCAGGTAGGCGACCGAGGTGGTCGACGGGAAGACGGTCACGCCGCGCGCGGCGCCGCCCTCACGCACCATCGCCTGCAGGGCGGGAAGCTCCCCCCGCGCCAGCGCCGCTTCCGCCACATCGGGCCGCAGCCCGTCGACCAGCAGGAGGACCACCCGTTTTCCGTTCACGCGCATCTCGTCAGTTCGTGGAACCAGGGGCGGAATCTGAAGCCGCCTCGGTCAGGGGCGCAAACCCCGGCCGGCTTCCGGACACGACGATGAGCCCCGGGATCTCGTCGAGCCGGTCGAGACCGGCGTCGGCCTCCGCGGCGAGCGCCGCCGGGTCCTCGGTATACCCGTAGCGCACGCAGAAGACCGGACAGCCCGCGGCGCGCCCCGCGCGGAGGTCGTGCTGCGAGTCTCCCACCACCAGCAGCTCCGCCGGGGCGACGTGGAGTATCCGCGCCGTGTGGAGGAGCTGGCCCGGGTCGGGTTTCTTGACCGGCAGCGTGTCGCCGGAGACGACCAGCCGGAACCAGGGGGTGAGGTCGAGCGCCGCGAGCAGCGGATCGGTGAAGCGGGCCGGCTTGTTCGTCACACAGGCGAGGGGGAGGCCGAGCCGGCGGAGCGCGCTCATCCCCTCGAGCGCGCCGGGATAGAGCCGCGTCGTGCGGTGGAGCCCGGCGGCGTAGTCCCGGGTGAACCGGCGTTCGGCCTCGGCCAGGAGGGACGGCGCCGGGTCGACTCCATGGGCGGCATGGGTGAGCGAGGTGCGGAGCAGGTGCAGCATCCCCTGGCCGATGAAGCGGCGGATCGCCGCCGGTCCGAGGGCCGGATAGCCGAGGCTCGTGAGGGTGAGATCGACCGCGGCGGCGATGTCGCCGGCGGTGTCGAGCAGGGTGCCGTCGAGGTCGAGCGCGACCGCGGCAACGGAAGGGGGAAGGGCCAGAAACGACTCGCGGGTCTCAGGATGAACGAGCGCCCAGGCGTCGGTGACGCGCTGGGCGCTCATACTGCCTCGCCGAGGCCAGCTCGGCGCGATCAATCGGGGCGCCCGGATTTGAACCGGGGACCTCCTGCTCCCGAAGCAGGCGCGCTAACCGGGCTGCGCTACGCCCCGAACTGCACGGGCCCTGAGGGACTCGAACCCCCAACCTTTTGATCCGTAGTCAAATGCTCTATCCAATTGAGCTAAGGGCCCGATGGGCGGTACAAGACTCGAACTTGTGACCTCCACGATGTCAACGTGGCGCTCTAACCAACTGAGCTAACCGCCCCAGACGATCAGGCGGACAGTCCTCAGGCGGTCAGTCGCCGTGCGACAAAGGCACTGACCGCCTGAACCCTGTCCGCCCTGACCAATAGCGGGGGTGGGATTTGAACCCACGACCTCCGGGTTATGAGCCCGGCGAGCTACCAGACTGCTCCACCCCGCGACGCTGACTGCGATGTCTGCTCTTGCGGTGCCGCCCCACGCTGCCGGCGGCGGACCTTCGCTTCGGCGGGGCAGGTGCGGCCCCGACGCGCGAGAGCGGGAAACGGGACTCGAACCCGCGACCCCAACCTTGGCAAGGTTGTGCTCTACCAACTGAGCTATTCCCGCGAGAGGCCGGATTTTACTGATCGGCCCCGCCCTGCGCAACTGTGCCGACGCGGAGCGAGCGAGTGGAGGCGAGGGGGATCGAACCCCTGACCTCGTGAATGCCATTCACGCGCTCTCCCAACTGAGCTACGCCCCCGTTATATTAGCGCGCCCCGCGGGTCGCTCCTGCATCCGCAAGAGCACGACAAGCTACTCGGCTGACGCTACGCATGTCAAGCTGGCGTGAGCACTTTCTCCCTGTTGAGGAGGGTGAAGTTTCGTCATGAAGAAGCGTTCGGGTGCTCACGGAAAAGCCGAGACCAAGGGCGCGAAAGCCGCCGGCAAAGGCAAGGCCGCGAAGGCCCCCAAGGCCGACAAAGCGGCGCCGGAGAAGAAGGAACGCAAGCTGTCCCCCGTCCAGGAGATCCTGGCCAACAACCAGCCGAAGAAGGCCCGCAAGGGCCGGCGTGAGACCAGCAAGTCGCTCGGCGTCTACGATTCCGACCGCGACATCCTGGATCAGTACCTCTATGAGGTCAGCCAGACGCCGCTGCTCACCACGCCCCAGGAGATCGCCATCGCCAAGCTGGTGCGCCAGGGCGATCCCGAGGCGATGCACGAGCTGGTCAAGCGCAACCTCCGCTTCGTCATTTCGGTCGCCAAGAAATACCAGAACCGCGGCCTCCCCCTCACCGACCTGATCGGGGAAGGCAACGTCGGTCTCCTCACCGCCGCCCGGAAATTCGATCCCGACCAGGGCGTGAAGTTCATCTCCTATGCGGTCTGGTGGATCCGCCAGGCGATCCTCGCCTCGCTCGCCCGCCAGGGGCGCACGGTGCGCGTGCCGCTCAACCGCACCGCCGACCTCTCCCGCATCGTGCGCACCGCCGAGGCGCTGCGCCAGGAGCTGCGGCGCGAGCCGACCCCGGAGGAAATC
This sequence comes from Gemmatimonadales bacterium, assembly GCA_035549935.1. Taxonomy (GTDB): domain Bacteria; phylum Gemmatimonadota; class Gemmatimonadetes; order Gemmatimonadales; family GWC2-71-9; genus JADJOM01. The sequence continues at coordinate 17,919 of DASZPT010000015.1, read as the reverse complement.
GCCAAGTCGACCGGCCTCTCGCTCGAGGTGGTCCAGTCGCTCGCCGCGCTCAACACCAGCGACGTGCGGCTCGACGCGCCGCTCGACCCCGAAGGCGACCGCTCCCTCATCGAGCGCTTCATCGCCGACGACCAGTCCGACGCCGAGGAGCAGGCGATGGACCGGTTCCTGACCGAGGAGATCGATACGGCGCTCAACACCCTGCCGGCCCGCGACGCCAAGGTGCTCAGGCTCTACTTCGGGCTCGACGGCGGTCGGGAACACACCCTCGAAGAGATCGGCGGCATGCTCGGCGTCACCCGCGAGCGCGTGCGCCAGCTGCGCGACCGCGCCCTCAAGCGGCTGCGCGAGGGCGACGTGGGGCGGGCGCTGGCGAGCTTCGCGGCGTAGCCCGGAGGCGGGAGGCCGGAGGCGGGCGGAGGCTGGAGTACGACGAAAGGCCGGGCACAGAACCCGGCCTTTCGTCTTTCTCCGGCCTCCTGCCTCCCGCCTCCTGCCTCCGGCCTCCCGCCTCCGGCCTTCTTTACACCCTCTCCCTCACACCCTACCTTGAACCCGTGCAACAGCTTATCGCCTCTCCACAGGCTCCGGTGCCGGGGCTCGTGACGCGAGTAGGGCGATGGGGACTCGAGACCGGCCGGGCGCTGTCGGATGTGCGGACCTGGGCGCCGCACCTCATCCCGCAGATGCGTCGGCTCGGGGTGGATTCGATCCCCATCGCGCTGTTTATCGCCACCTTCACCGGCATCGTCCTTTCCCTGCTCTCCAAGTACATCTTCACCGGCGCGGTGCCCCTCTATTTCGTCGGGGCGCTGGTCGGGAAGACGATCATGATGGAGCTGGGGCCGGTGCTCACCGGGCTCGCCCTCGCGGGCCGCGTCGGCGCCAACATCGCCGCCGAGATCGGCACCATGCGGGTGACCGAACAGGTCGACGCCCTCGAGACCCTGGCCTACAACCCGCACAGCTACCTGGTCACGCCGCGGGTCCTCGCGGCCATCCTCATGTTCCCCGTGGTGACCGCGCTCGCCGTGGCCCTCGGCGTCCTCGCGGGGTGGATCACCTCCATCAACCTGCTCGACCTCTCCACCCTCGAGTTCGTGAAGGGGCTCCGCCTCTTCTACCGCTTCAAGGACATCTGGTTCGGGCTGGTGAAGTCGGCCAGCTTCGGCGCCGCCGTGGCGCTGGCGGGGTGCCTCATGGGGCTGGCGACCCGCGGCGGGGCGGAAGGCGTGGGCCGCAATACCACCCGCGCGGTGGTGCTCGGCTGCGAAGCGATCCTGGTGCTCGACGCCTTCTGGGCGCTGGTGCTCCTGTGATTCGATTCACCGACGTCTACAAGAGCTTCGGGCCCAAGACCGTGCTGGCGGGCTTCACGCTCGACATTCCCGACAACGAGACCACCGTCATCATCGGCTTCTCGGGCTCCGGCAAGAGCGTGGCGCTCAAGCACATCGTGGGGCTGATGCAGCCCGATGCCGGCACCGTCGAGGTCGACGGGGAGCTGGTGGCCGACCTCGATCGCGACGGGCTCGACCGGCTCCGCGGCAACGTGGGGTATGTCTTCCAGTTCGCCGCGCTCTTCGATTCGATGACCGTGGCGGAGAACATCCGCCTCGGCCTCCGGCGCCGCGGCCTCGACGAAGAGACGATCCAGACCCGGATCCGCGAGAGCCTCGCGCTGGTCGATCTCCCCGGCGCCGAGGACCGGATGCCGGCCGAACTCTCGGGCGGGATGCGCAAACGGGTCGGGATCGCGCGCGCCATCGCGCTCCGGCCGCACTACATTCTGTACGACGAGCCGACCACCGGGCTCGATCCGGTCACTTCCGCGGTCATCGATGAACTCATGGTACGCGCCCGCCAGGAACTCGGCGTCACGGGGGTCGTGGTCACGCACGACATGCGCAGCGCCTACACGGTCGGCGACCGCATCGCGATGCTCTATCAGGGCCGGATCCGCCAGGTCGGGACCATCGACGAGATCCGCCACACCGACGACCCGGTAGTGCGGAACTTCATTGAGGGACGGCCGTTCGATCCCGAGCGGCTGACGACGACGGGAGCCACCGCATGAAACGGCGCAACGAGTTTCTGGTGGGGCTGGTGCTGCTCCTGAGCCTCGCGGTGATCGTGGCCGGGGCGCTCTGGCTGTCGGAGGCCAACATCGGCCGCCGGGAAACCGATCACGTCGCCCGCTTCCGCACCGTGGGCGGCCTCACCCCGGGCGCGCCGGTGACCTATCGCGGGGTCCGGGTCGGGCGGGTCCAGGCCATCCGGCTGGCCGACGAGTTCGTCGAGGCGGATCTCCGGGTCTTCCAGGGCGTGGACCTTCCCGAGCGGCCCGCGGTCATCGCCGCCTCGCAGAGCCTCTTCGGCGAGTGGAGCGCCACGATCGTCTCGCGGGACCAGCCGCAGGACGATCCCAACGTCCGGGAGATGCTGGCCGAGACCGCCAAGCCCGGCGGCGACCGCTGGCCCGGCGCCACGCTGCCCGACGTCGGCCAGCTGACGGCGCAGGCCGGCCGGATCGCCACCGACATCGCCTCGGTCGCCAACCGGGTGCAGGAGGCCTTCGACTCGAGCGCGGTGGCCGAGCTCCGCCGGAGCATCAAGGACTTCGGCGAGATCGCCGACCGGTTGGTCAAGTTCACCGACAACCAGACCAGCCGGCTCAACCAGGTGACCGGCAACGTCGAGCGCACCTCCGACGCGGTGCTGGGCGCCTCGCAGGACCTGCGGAGCACCCTCGCCCGGGTGGACTCGGCGACCAACGGCGGCCAGCTCCAGCAGATGTTCGAGAACGGCCGCGCCGCCTCGACCGATCTCCGCCAGGCCTCGGCCGATCTCAAGAGTGTCATCGCCACGGTGAAGGGCCAGGACACCAGCATCGTCCGGGTGCTCATCGCCGCCGATTCCGCCCTGACCCGCCTGCAGGCGGGGCAGGGCACCCTGGGGCTCCTCTCCAAGGACCCGGCACTCTACAACGAGACGATCGAGACGATGCAGGAACTCCGCCGCCTGATCGCGGACATCCAGGCGAATCCGCGGAAGTACTTCAAGTTCTCGGTCTTCTAGGCGAGCGGCCCATGAGCAAGAAGAAATCCAAGGCCGAACGCGAGGTCTCCGCCGGCGGCATCGTCTTCCGCCGCCAGCCGGACCGGAGCGCGCGATTCCTGCTCATCCGCGACCCCTACGCACACTGGGGGTTCCCGAAGGGGCACCTCGAGGGCGAGGAGACACCCGCCGAGGCGGCGCTCCGCGAGTCGGCCGAAGAGACCGGCCTCGTGGATCTCCAGCTCCACGGCCCCATCCGGATCATCGACTGGCACTTCCGCTTCCGGGGCCGCTACATCCACAAGTTCTGCCACTTCTTCCTCTTCGAGAGCCCGGCGGCGGACGTGATTCCCCAGCTGGACGAGGGGATCACCGACTTCCGCTGGCTCACGCTGGAGGACGCGCTGGAGCTGCTCTCCTACGACAACGCGCGCGGGGTGCTCAAGCGGGCCGGCGAGATGGCCCGCACCCTGGTGGCGATGGGCGCCGGGCGGCCCCGCAAGCACCACCCGCCCCCGGGTCCCAGGCCCCAGGCCGACGCGGCCAAGTACGAGGGGCCCGAGGCGCCGGCACTCTCGGAGACCACGGAGGGCTAGCGTGCCGGTCGTCGCCGCCATCGTCGGTGGAGGCGAGGCGGCGCAGGCCCTGCGCCGGAGTCTCCCGCCGGACGGGCCCTGGAGTCTCGTCGCCTGCCGGGACCCGGAAGCACTCCGCCGCACCCTCGATACCCGCCTGGTCGACGCGGTCGTCTTCAACCCTGCCGTGGTACCGCCCCAGAGTCTCGAGCCGCTCGCCGCGAGCTTCCCCGGCATCCCCCGGGTCGTGTTCGCTCCCTTCAAGCCCGACGACGGCCACCTTCTGCTCGAGTGCCGTGCCAGCGGCAGCCCCCAGGTGCTGGTCCTCGGGGTCGACAATGCGGTCGCGGGGGAACTGGTGGTGCGGGTCTCGGCCGCCTCGGAACGCCGGAAGGCGCTGGCCGATGCGCCGCGGGTGCTCCGCCTCAAGGAGCCGCTGCAGCGCGAGGTCTGGCAGGACCTGATCGACCGGGTCGACCGGCCGATCCGCACCGGGGAGCTGGCGAAGCGGGTCGGCTGCACCCGCGAGCACCTGAGCCGGGAGTTCGCGGCGGGTGGGGCGCCGAACCTCAAGCGCGTGATCGACCTTACCCGGGTCGCCTGCGCGGCGGCGCTGTTGCAGAATCCCGGGTACGACGTGGGCACCGTGGCGGCGATCCTCCGCTTCGCCACCGCGAGTCACCTCAACGCGACCGCGCGACGGATCGCGGGGGTGTCGAGCCGCGGCCTCGCGGCGCTGGGTGCCAAGGGGGTGCTGGCGAATTTCGCCCGGGGGAAGACCCGCAGCCGCTTCTGAGCGCCGACACCGGTGGGAATGGCGGGTGAGACTTGCCCGCTGGCGGCACGGGGTTATATACCCCGGCGTTGCCTTCGACCCGAGTTTGTGATAGTTTTCACAAGCTAAGGCGGAACCTGGAACAACCCACCAAACGCGAGACCTATGGCGACCGAATCCGTTCTGCGTCCGGGCGAGCTCAAGGACGTCCTGCTCCGAGAAATCGAGAAGGCCGATCTGGCCTCGGTGGACGTCAACGAAGTCGGCACCGTGCTCGAGGTGCGCGACGGCGTCGCCCGTATCTACGGTCTCAACAAGGCCATCGCGGGCGAGATGCTGGAGTTCACCGCCGCCGAGACCGGCGACGTCGTGACCGGCATGGCGCTCAACCTGGAAGAGGACAACGTCGGCGCGGTGGTCCTCGGGGACTACCTCAAGCTCAAGGAAGGCGACGAGGTCCGCTGCACCGGGCGCCTGCTCGAGGTGCCGGTGGGGCAGGGGATGCTGGGCCGGGTGGTGGACGCGCTGGGCCAGCCGGTGGACGGCCGTGGCCCGATCAAGGCCGAGGGGGCCCGGGCGGTGGAAATGGTGGCGCCGGGCATCATCGTCCGGCAGCCGGTGAAGGAGCCGCTCCAGACCGGCATCAAGGCGATCGACGCCATGATCCCGATCGGCCGGGGCCAGCGCGAGCTGATCATCGGCGACCGGGGCACCGGCAAGACCGCCATCGCGGTCGACACGATCATCAACCAGAAGGGCACCGGCGTCATCTGCGTGTACGTCGCGATCGGGCAGAAGCGCTCGACCGTGGCGACGGTGGTGGAGAAGCTCAAGGAGCACGGCGCGATGGACTACACCATCGTGGTCGTGGCCAGCGCCTCCGACCCGGCCCCGCTGCAGTACATCGCTCCCTATGCCGGCTGCGCCATCGCCGAGCACTTCATGTATGCCGAGGGGAAGCCGACCCTCTGCGTGTATGACGACCTCTCCAAGCAGGCCGCGGCGTACCGCCAGCTGTCCCTGATTCTCCGCCGCCCGCCGGGGCGTGAGGCGTACCCGGGCGACGTGTTCTATCTCCACAGCCGTCTCCTCGAGCGGGCCGCGAAGATCTCCGAGAACCCGGACGTGGTGAAGCTCGACGGCCGCATCAAGAAGCCGGGCGGGTCGCTCACCGCGCTCCCGATCATCGAGACCCAGGCGGGCGACGTGTCGGCCTACATCCCGACCAACGTCATCTCGATCACCGACGGCCAGATCTTCCTGACCACCGATCTCTTCTACTCCAACGTCCGTCCCGCGGTGGACGCCGGCATCAGCGTGAGCCGGGTGGGCGGCAACGCCCAGATCAAGGCGATGAAGCAGGTGGCCGGTCCGCTCCGCCTCTCGCTGGCGCAGTACCGCGAGCTCGAGGCCTTCGCGCAGTTCGGCTCCGAGCTCGACGCCGCGACCCAGCGCCAGCTGGCCCGGGGCGCCCGGACGGTGGAGGTCCTCAAGCAGCCGCAGTACGCGCCGGTCCCGGTCGAGCAGCAGGTCGCCATCATCTACGCGGTGACCAACGGTCACCTCGACGACGTGGAGGTCCCCCACATCCGGAAGTGGGAGGCGGACTTCATCGGCTACCTGCAGGCGTCCCATCCGGCGGTGCTGGACGGGATCCGGACCAAGAAGGCGCTGGATGACGATCTGACCGGCAAGCTCAAGGCCGCGATCGCCGCCTTCAAGCCGATGTTCAAGGCCCAGTAATGGCCAAGGCGTCGCGCGCGCTCCGGGGACGGATGCGCTCCGTCCAGAACACCCGGAAGATCACCCGGACGATGGAGCTGGTCTCCACGTCCAAGCTCAAGCGGGCGCAGGACCGTGTCATCTCGGCGCGGCCCTATGCGGCCGCGCTGGCGGAGACGATCGCCGACCTGGTGACGCCCGAGCTGGCCGAGCGCTTCCCGCTGCTCCGCCGGCCCGGGGCGGCCCCGGCCGGGCGGCGCTCCTCCTCGTCACCTCGAACCGCGGGCTCGCGGGCGGGTTCAATTCGAACCTGATCAAGGAAGCCCGCCGCCGGATCGAGACGCTCGAGGGGCAGGGCTATACGGTCGACCTGCACCTCGTGGGCAAGAAGGGCATCGGCTTCTTCAAGTACCTGGGCCGGGCCACCGCGAGCCAGCGGATCGATATCGGCGACAAGCCCACCGCGGCCCACGCCGCGGAGCTGGTGGCCGGCCTGATCGATGAATACGCCGCCGGCCGGCTCGCGAGCCTCGAGATCGTCTACGCCAAGTTCGTGACCCCGATCTCGACCCCGCCCACCACCCTGCGGGTGCTGCCGGTCGAGCCGCCGGCGAAGAAGAAGGGCGGGCTCCAGGCCGACTACATCCTCAAGCCGGGCGCGGACCAGATCCTGGAGCAGCTGCTCCCGCTCTATGTCCGCAATCAGATCTACCGCGGGCTGGTCGAGACCGCGGCGGCCGAGCACGGCGCGCGCCGGACGGCGATGAAGAACGCCACCGACAACGCCGGCGAGATTTACGAGATTCTCAAGCGCACCTACAACCGCCAGCGCCAGGCGGCGATCACGCAGGAGATCGCGGAGATCGTGGGCGGCGCGGCGGCACTCGAGGGCTAGCAGTCAGGGGTCAGGGGTCAGGGGCGGCACGAGGTGCCCCCGACCCCCGACTCCCGACCCTGAACACTCAGCGAGCGAGACTAACTCAGCATGGCAACGGCGACTGCGGCAACCAACATCGGCAGGGTGGTGCAGGTCATCGGCCCGGTGCTCGACGTCGAATTCGAGCCGGAACACCTGCCCGAGATCTACAACGCGCTGGTGCTCGAGGATACCACCGGGTCGCTCCCGATCCATCTCACGGTCGAGGTGCAGCAGCACATCGGCCAGAACCAGGTCCGCGCCGTCGCGATGAGCTCCACCGACGGCGTCACCCGCGGCATGAAGGTGGTCGACACCGGCGCGCCGATCTCGGTGCCGGTGGGGAGCGCGCCGCTGGGCCGGATCCTCAATGTGCTGGGCGAGCCGGTGGACGGCGGGGCCGCGATCCCGGCCTCCAACGAGCGCTGGCCGATCCACCGCGAGACCCCGAAGTTCGTCGACCTCGAGCCCAAGACCCAGGTGTTCGAGACCGGCATCAAGGTCATCGACCTGATCGCCCCGTTCGTGAAGGGCGGCAAGATCGGCCTCTTCGGCGGCGCCGGCGTGGGCAAGACCGTCGTCATCATGGAGCTGATCAACAACGTGGCCAAGGGCCACGGCGGCAAGTCGGTGTTCTGCGGCGTGGGCGAGCGGACCCGCGAGGGCAACGACCTCTACCTCGAGATGGAGGAGAGCGGCGTCATCAAGAGCTGCGCCCTGATCTACGGCCAGATGAACGAGCCGCCGGGGGCGCGCCTGCGGGTCGGCCTCTCGGGCCTCACCGTGGCGGAGTACTTCCGCGACATGGAAGGCCAGGACGTGCTGCTGTTCATCGACAACATCTTCCGCTTCACCCAGGCGGGCTCCGAGGTGTCGGCGCTCCTCGGCCGGATGCCGAGCGCGGTGGGCTACCAGCCGACCCTGGCCACCGAGATGGGCGACCTGCAGGAGCGGATCACCTCGACCAAGAAGGGCTCGATCACCTCGGTGCAGGCGATCTACGTCCCCGCCGACGACCTGACCGACCCGGCGCCGGCCACCGCCTTCGCCCACCTCGACGCGACGGTGGTGCTCTCCCGCTCCATCGCCGAGCTCGGGATCTACCCCGCGGTGGACCCGCTCGACAGCTCGAGCCGCATCCTCGACGCCCAGTACCTGGGCGACCGGCACTACAACGTCGCCATCGGGGTGCAGCGCACCCTGCAGAAGTACAAGAGCCTGCAGGACATCATCGCGATCCTGGGCATGGACGAGCTGTCGGAAGAGGACAAGCTGGTCGTGGCCCGCGCGCGCCGCATCCAGCGCTTCCTGTCGCAGCCGTTCTTCGTGGCCGAGCAGTTCACCGGCTTCCCCGGCAAGTATGTCAAGCTGGCGGACACCATCGAGAGCTTCGAGCGGGTGCTGGCCGGCGAGTTCGATGACCTCCCGGAGCAGGCGTTCTACATGGTCGGCGGGATCGACGAGGCCGTGGAGAAGGCCAAGAAGCTGGCGAGTTCGTGATGCGGGTCACGGTGATCTCCCCCGAAGCCGCCATTTTCGACGGCGAGGCCGACTCGGTGATCGCACCGGCCTTCGACGGGCAGGTCGGTATCCTGCCGCGTCACGCCCCGTTCATGACGCTGCTCGGCAAGGGCCCGCTCGAAGTGAAGGCCGGCAGCGAGACGCATCGGTTCACCGTGGACGGCGGCTTCCTCCAGGCGGTCAACAACACGGTCCGCGTCGTGGCCGAACAGGTGAAAGGAGCAGGGAATGCGTCGTAAGCTCTGGCTCGCGATTCTGGTCCTCGCCCTCGGTGGCACCAGCGTCGCCTCAGCTCAGACGCTTGGCACCCCGATCTTCAAGGGGCCCTACCGGGCCTTCAAGCAGAACGAGCTGGGCGCGTACATCTCCGACCCGGGCGACGGGATCAGCCTCGCCCTGGAGGGGGAGTACCGCCGGGCGGACCGCCGGGGCCGGTTCGACTGGGGGCTCAAGTTCGGCTACTTCGACCCCCAGGGGAACGCCGACGGCATTTTCGCCCTGGGAGCGGATGTGCGCGCGCCTCTGGCGCGGCACACCCAGGAGTTCCCGCTCGACGCCTCGGTGACGGCGGGCTTCGGCGCGCTGTTCTCCAGCGGCAACAGCGGCTTCCTCGTGCCGCTGGGCGTCACCCTCGGCCGGCAGGTCATGCTCGAGAACTCGGGCATCTCCTTCGTGCCGTGGGTCCATCCCGTGATTGCCCCGTCGTTCGGTGACCTCTACGACGGCGTGCAGTTCGGCCTCGGCCTCGGTGTCGACATCAACCTCTCCCGGACCTGGGATGCCCGCCTGAGCGGCGCCCTGGGCGACCTCGACGGGTTCGGTGTCGGCCTCGCATGGCATAGATAGCCGGTTCCGAGTTCCGAGTTCCGGGTTCCGAGTCGTGGAGCTCGACGACCCTCTCCGGCCTGCCGAAGAGGGTCGTTTCACAAGGGAAGCGGGATTGTCACCGATTGACTTATCCCTCGTACTGACAGTAGCTTGCGGCGCCTTGAACCGGCCGCTCTGACTCTGGGAGGATCCATGCAGGCACGTGTGATTCCGGGACTCGTCACCCTCGCGGCCCTGGCCGTCGGCGCAAGCGCCCTGTCGGCACAGGTGACGGGGCTTCCCGTCCGCAATACCGGGCTCGTCAGCGGTCTCACCATCGGGGGCGAGGTCGGATTCCCCAATGCGGACTACGGCAAGGGGACGGCGTTCGGCGCCCGCGCGGGCCTCGGGCTCGGCCCCCTGGGCCTGAGCGCGGTCGTGTCGCGCTGGAACCCGGACGGCCCGGCGCCCTCGCAGACCGGTGTCGGCGGGTACCTCAACTACAAGATCTTCGGCGGCCCGCTGGTCCCGTTCTCCGTGACCCTGCAGGGCGGCGCGGAATACACCAGCAACAGCGGCGTCAAGCTGCTCCACGCGCCGATCGGCCTCGGGATCGGGCTCCGGATCCCCAATCCCGCCCTCGCGATCAAGCCCTGGATCGCGCCGCGGGTCGATATCGCCCGGGTCTCGGGCGACGTCCCGAGTAACACGGAGACCAACTTCGGCATCAGTGGTGGTATCGACTTCGCGCTCCTCGGCGGCATCAGCTTCGGGGCGGCCTACGACCGGACCTTCGCCGGCCACGGCGTGAACCCCAGCGTGTTCAGCGCCGGGGCGAGCTACACGATCAAGATTCCGGGACTGTGACAGCCGGCCGGAGGCGGGAGGCCGGAGGAGGAAGTTGCTCCGTTCTTCCCGCCTCCGGCCTCCGGCCACCGATCCTCTCAAACCGACCCATCTCCCTGGACACCGCGTGACCCACCTCCGCGTTCGGGCACTTCTCGCCGCGCTGGTTCTCCTGTCGTCTACCGGTTGCGCGAACACCTTCGATGCCACGCGCCTCGGCGTGCCGGTGTCCCTCGCGAGTGCCGCGAACGCGCCGCCGGAAGGGACGCCCTTCTCGGTCACCGGCCGCGCGGTCTACGGCATCTGGGGCCTGGTGAAGTTCTCCGAGCCGTCCCTCCGGAAGACCCTCGCCTCCCAGCTCGTCGGCGGCAGCGAAGTCGCGAACGTGCGGATCAAGGTCCGCAGCAAGTTCTCCGACCTCATCATCACGGGGCTGACCCTGGGCCTGGTGGTGCCGCGGGCGGTGACGTTCGAGGGCGTGGTGGTGCAGAAGTAGGACGAGCGAGTCGCGCCGCACTCCGAAGGGCCGGGCCTAGTCCCGGCCCTTTTCCGTCTGCATCGCCTCGAGGACGAATCCCGCGATGATCCGGGCGGCGCCCGCCTGGTCTTCGACATGGACCTTCGCGGCGAGCCCCGCCCGATACCGCGCGTCGGGGTTCCCGAGCAGCCAGGCCCAGTGATGCGCCAGCTGTTCCGCCGGGCGCCGCCCTTCGATCGGCGTGAGGGCGCGGGCCCGCTCCAGCGCGGTGGCCTCGGCGCTCTCCCGCCAGCGCGGCCCCGCGAACATGGGACGCCCCCACGCCGCCGGCTCGAGGACGGAGTGGAGTCCGCGCCCGAAGCCCCCGCCGACATAGGCCAGCGTGCCGAGACCGTACCACCGCGCGAGGCCGCCGACCCGCGGCACCAGCATGAGGTCGGCGCTGACGCCCTCGGGGGTGAGCGATTCCACCGCGGTGATCACCTCGGGTCCCGGCAATCCCACGCGCCGGGCGAGCCGCGCGATCCGCCCGGCGTCGCTCGTGCCAGGGCGGTGCGGCACCAGCAGGAGCCTCGCGCTCCGATGCTCCTCCCGGACGTCCCGGAAGGCCTCGAGCAGGATTCGCTCGTCGGCCGGCCAGGTCGATCCGGCCACGAGGAGGTCCGGCACCGGCCGGTCGGTGAGCCCCTCGAGGCGCTCGAGCACGCCGTCGTAGCGCGGGTCGCCCACCACCGAGATGCGGTCCGGCGCGACGCCGAGCGCGGCCAGCCGGACCGCGTCCTCGGGCCCCACGGCGAGGGCCAGTTCCACGGCCTCGTAGGCACTCCGCACGATGAGTCGGCCGGGGCCGTGCAGCCGGGTACTCCGCTCCCGCACGGTCGCCGCGATGAGCACGATGGGGAGACCCCGCGCCCGGGCCTGGCGCGCGAGCTCGGGCCAGACGTCCAGCTTGGTGATGACCAGGATCGATGGCCGGAGCACGTCCAGCATCGCGCCCACATCGCGCGGGCGGTCCCACGGCAGGTAGCCGTGCACCGCCGGCGCGAGCTCCGCCGCGACCGTCACGGCCGACGGGCTCGTGTAGGTGAAGGCGAAGAGGAGTCCCGGATGGAAGGAACGGAGGGCGGCCACCACCGGCTCGGCCTGGCGCCACTCGCCGGCGGAGGGGGCATGGATCAGCGCCAGGGGGGCCGCCGGATCCCGTGCCGCGGCCCAGGCCCTGAAGCGGGCGTGACTGGTATCGCGGGCGTCGACCAGGGTGGCGACGCGCCGGGAGGCGACACCGAGGGCCCTGAGGAGGGGCACGGCGGTCGCCATCGCGGCGCGGTAGGGCCAGGGAGGCGCGTGACTCAGGCCCAGAGTCCCACCACCCGGGTCAGCCGGCCGTCCGGGCCGAAATCGAAGACGTTGCGCCCCCGCATCGCCACACTGCCGTCGGGCGCCCGTACCATCCAGTCGGCTACGGCGGTGCCCTGGCACTGGCGCACCTCGCCGTCACGCTCGAGCCGGAGGCCCGGCATGTGCTGGGTCGCGGCGGTGATGTGCCCGGCGAGGTCGTCGAGCGACGCGGTGCAGCCGAAGCGGTCGCGGAAGACCACGTCGGGCGCGGCGAGCGCGCGCAACATCTCGGCCCGGCGGCCGGCATCGGGCTCCGACCAGAGCGCGAAGTAGCGGTCGATGGCGTCGTTCGCGCCGGCATGAGCCTCCGCCGCGGCCACATTGGCGAACACCGAGAGCTGGTAGCGCCAGCCGGCCTCGTGCGCCTCCCGGGCCACGGCCGTGGGGACATCGTGCCGCAGGGAGAGCATGGTGCCTTCGGGATGCGAGGCGAGGGTGATGGTCACGCGGGACCCGCCCGGGGCGATCATTTCGCGGTTCTGCTCTTCGTAGCCATAGGTGAAGCTGATCTCGCGCACCGGATCGACACGCAGCACCTCGCCGGTGACGAGCACGCCGCCGGGGTAAACGATACGCACTTTTCCTCCCGGGCGCGCGTCGATGGTCGACCCTGGGCCCCACCAGGCGGCGAAGCGGGTGCTGTCGGTGAAGAAGCGGAACACCAGGTCCTGGCTCGCGCGGATGACGACCTGGCGCGTGAGGGTGAAGGGCAGCGCGGTCATGGCGGGGTGGATCCTCTCCTGGGTAGGCGGCGCGGGCGGCGCAGGGGCCGGGGGCCCCGGCGCGCCTGCTCCAGTTCGGCCTGGACCTTGAGCCGGTAGAGGGCATCGTCCCAGGTGGCCTCGAGCCAGGAGCGCAGGTCGCCGAGGGATTCGGGCCGGGCCCGGTAGTACCGGTGCCGCCCCTCCTTCCGCACGTCGACCAGGCCCGCACCGGCCAGCACCGCGAGGTGCTGGCTGATGGCCGCGAAGGACACATCGGGCAATGCCCGGTGAATGTCGCCCGCCGGGGCCTCGCGGGTCCACACGAGCCGCAGGATCTCGCGGCGGCGCGGGGTAGCGAGGGCGGTCAGGGCGTCCATGGATGTTAGTTTAGTAAATACTTAAATAAAATGCAAGCGTGGCGCCTGGGGCTGGGGGCGGGGCGCGGGGGAAAAAACAGCCGCGCCAGTCGACGTCGACTGGCGCGGCCTTGTTGGCATCGGACTCGAGGCAACCCTCGGGGCCGGACCTGATCCTTACGCGGTCACCGAGTGATCGCTTGCCCTGTTCGAGCCACGGATGCAACTGTCTCCACTAGACAATGGATCACCTCCTCTCACGGGGTTCAACATAGGGCGGACGTCTGGAACGTAGGGGACCCCTGGCGCCGTAGTCAAGGAACGCCGAGGACTCGACCGTCGACCCTGCACGGACTACCATGTCTCATGGCCAACTCCGGTTACTGGAACACCACCCGCGCCCCGCGCTACAGCCTCACCTTCGCGCTCCCGCTGCTCGTCGCCTATGAGGTCCTCGCCCGCATGATCTCGGGCGACACCGGGATCCGTAACGGCGCCGACGTGCTCCTCAAGAGTCTCTTCCTCCTGCTTGGAGGGCGCCACGGCCTCACCATCTTCGCGGTCGTGCTCCTCGGGACGGGCCTGTTCCTCATTGTCCGCGACTGGCGGCAGAGCGGCGCGCCGCGTCCCGGCTATTTCCTCGGGATGACGGTGGAGTCGCTGATCTACGCCTGCCTCTTCGGCGGGGTGACGAGCGCGCTCACCAGCCTTCTCCTCCGTGGCCCGGGGCTCCTGATGCTGGTCCAGGCGCATCACCTGGCCCTCCCCACCCAGCTGATGGTCTCGCTCGGTGCCGGGATCTACGAGGAGCTGCTCTTCCGGGTGATTCTGGTGTCGGCGCTTGCGCGGCTGGCGGTCGCGGGCTTCGGCTGGAAACCGCTCGGGGCGGGGATCTTCGCCACCATCCTGGGCGCGCTCATCTTCAGCGGGTTCCACTACATCGGCCCGCTCGGCGACACCCTGACGCTGAGCTCGTTCGTCTTCCGGATGGTGGCGGGGCTGCTGCTCAGCGGACTCTTCCTGCTCCGCGGCTTCGGGATCGCCGCGTGGACCCACGCGCTGTACGATGTGCTCCTGACGCTGCTGGGGTAGCGTCCTGCGTTCCTCGTTCCGCGTGGTCAGGCGCGCGGGGGCGCGCGCGCGACGAAGAACGCGGAACGTCTATCTCCCCGCCTTCTCCTTGTACAGCGAATCCAGTATCCCCCGCCACGACTCGAGGGGCGCCGCGCCCCGGAGCATTCCGACCCCTTCGATGTACACGGTCGGAGTACTGCTCACGCCGGACTTGGCCGCGCCCTCGGCCTCTCCCTGGACCAGGGCCCGGGTCTCGTGGTTCTGGAGGCAGCCCACCAGGCTGTCGCGCGGGATGCCGGCGGAGTCGGCCAGGGTGATGAGGAACGGGCCGGGATCCTTGAGCGGTGCCCACTTGTCCTGGTAGGTGAAGAGCAGGTCGTGCACCGGCCAGAACCGGTTCACCTTGGCGGCACACATCGCGAACTCGGCGGCGGCGACGGCGTTGGCGTGGAGCTCCGGGATCGGGAGGTTGAGGAAGATCCACCGCACCTTCCCGGTCGCGATGAACTCTTTCTCGATTGTGGGCAGGACCTCGACCGCCTGGCGCCGGCAGTAGGGGCACTGGAAGTCCGACATCTCGTAGATCGTGAGCGGCGCGGTGGCCGACCCCTTGGTGCGCTGCGGCAGCAGGGCATCGGCCTGCGCCTGCCGGGCGGGCTGGGCGGACACCGGCTGGCGGCGCGCGGCGATCAGCACGCCGCCACCGCCGAGGAGGAGTACCAGGCCGGCGGCGGCCCAGCGGACGCGGGGGGATACCATCGGATCTCCGGGCTAGTAGCGCGGGATGCGCTTGCCGTTGTTCTTGTCGAGCACGAGGCGCTCGCCGGTCACCGGGACATTCCAGTACCACTCGCTGTACGGGTCCCAGGCGTCCCAGGAGCGGGCGTAGATCCACCAGGAGCCGCGGGGGAGGCGGAGGGTCACCTTCCCATCCGCGCGGGTGCTGTCGGACATCGGCTCCCGGCCGAGCCCGCTCCCGAGGACTTTCGTGATACTGTCGTATCCCCGATAGGTGCTATCTTCCCACCGCGACATCAGCTGGCGGAGGCTGTCGATGCGGGGCGCGATCCGGGCCCGCGCGAGGGACAGCTCCCGTTGGGCGTCGTCCCGGCGCTTCTGGAGGGCGGCCAGGCTGTCGGACTCCATCGCAAAGCGACGGTACAGCGTGTCGTACGCCGGGCTCTGTCGGGGCAGGGAATCGAGCCGCGCCTTGAGGTCGCCGAGCGATCGCTGCGCGGCCTGGAGCCTGTAGGCCGCGCTGGCGTAGGTGGTGAAGGGACCCCGGAACGCCGCGAACAGGCTGTCGAGCTGGCGGGTCTCCCGTTCGGGCCGTGGACTCCTGGCGGTGAAGGTGGCCAGGACGCTGTCCCGGTCGTAGGGCAGGGCGACGAGCTGGAGGTTCGCCACCGGCGCGTCGACCGAGTCGGGACCGGGAATCGTGACTTCGATCTGAACCTCGCGCCCGCTGGAGCAGGCGGCGAGTGCAAGGACTGCAGGAATGAACCAGCGACGCACGAAGACCAGGCTTGGGCAGAGGTGGCACAAAGCTATCTGCCTGCTGGGGTTGCTTCAACTCGTCCCGGGTCTGCTCGGGGCGCAGTCGGAGGCGATCCGCCGGCTCTTCCCCGACCGTCCCGCCAACTACCTCACCGACCAGGCCTCGGTGGTGGACCAGGGTACCGCGGACCAGATCAACGACCTCGCGGCCCGGCTCCGTCAGGCCACCGGAGCGGAACTCGCGGTCGTCACCCTTCCCACGATCGGCGGCTACAGTCCCCAGGAAGTGGCGCTCACGATCGGGCGGAGCTGGGGCGTCGGCGCGAAGGGCGCGATCGGCGATTCGACCCGGAACGCCGGCATCGTCCTCCTGCTGGTGCCGAAGACCACCGAGCACAAGGGGGAGATCTTCCTCGCCACGGGGCGCGGCATCGAGGGCATCATCACCGACGCCACCTCGGGGCGGATCACCGACCTCATGCTTCCCGACCTCCGGGACGGGAACTACGCGCCGGCGCTCCTGCTCGGCACCCGGGCGATCGCCTCCATCGTGGCGAAGGGCTTCGGCGTCTCCGATTCGGCGCTCGCCGCCGCGGATCCGTTTCGCGGGCAGCAGGGTGACTCGTTCGAGGTCAACCCGTTCCTCATTTTCCTCATCATTGTCGTGGTACTCGCCATCCTCTCGGCGATCTCCCGCGGCGGCGGCGGCGGCGGCCGAGGGCGGCGTGGGCCGCGGATCATCTTCGGCCCGCCCTTCGGCGGCGGCTGGGGGGGCGGCGGCTGGGGCGGCGGGAGCTGGGGTGGCGGCTTCGGTGGCGGGCATGGCGGCGGGTTCGGCGGCTTCGGTGGCGGGGGCGGCTTCAGCGGTGGTGGCGCGGGGAGGAGCTTCTAGATGAACGAACGGATCAATCAGCTGCTGGAGAAGTTCCTCGCCGATCTCGATGCGGCGGGGATCGGTCCCTACCGCGCGGTGCTGCACGGGTCGGCGGCGCGGGACCAGCACATCCCGGGGTGGTCCGACGTGAACGTCGTCCTCATCCTGGACACCATGACGACCGACACCCTGCACCGCCTCAAGGGGCCGCTGAGCCGCTGGCGGGACCAGAACGAGGCGATGCCGCTCATGCTCACCCACGCGGAATGGCTTCGCTCGGCGGACAGCTACCCGCTCGAAATCGCCGAGATGCGGACCGCCTACCGGGTGCTCCGGGGGGCGGATCCGGTCGTGGAGCTCACGGTCAAGCCGGAGGACCTGCGCCAGGCGCTCGAGCGGGAGCTCCGGGGCAAGCTGCTGCGGCTCCGGCAGGGCTACGCCCTGCTGGCCGGCGATCCGAAACAGATGGGGGACTTCGCCCGGCGGAGCATCTCCGCGGTGCTGTTCCTCTGCCGCGGACTGGTGCTGCTCGCCGGGAAGAAGCCGCCGCTCGACCCGGTGGACCTGGCCAACATGGCGGGCCGTGTCGCCGGCTTCGACGGGCCGGCGCTCGCCCGGGTCGTCACCCGGCGCGGGGTGGAGGCGTGGGAGTGCACCGAAGCGGACATGCGTGGCTATCTTGCGGCCGTGGAGCAGGCGGCCAGTTTCGTGGACCACTTCCAGACGGGAGAAGGGGCATGATCAGGAGCCGACATCTGATACCGCTGATGGCGCTGACGCTGGCGACCACCGGCTGCGGATACAACCAGATCCAGACCCTCGACGAGCAGGTCAACAAGGCCCAGGGGCAGATCGCGGCCCAGCTCCAGCGCCGGGCCGACCTGATCCCGAACCTGGTCGAGACGGTGAAGGGGTACGCCAGGCAGGAGGACACGATCTTCATCGCGGTCGCCAACGCCCGGGCCAAGCTGGCGGGCTCGATCCAGAGCGGGAACGTCGACTCGATGGCCGCGGCCAACCAGGCGCTCAACGCGCCGCTCGGGCGGTTGCTCGCGATCTCGGAGAACTACCCCCAGCTCAAGTCGGACGCGAACTTCCGCGCCCTGCAGGACGAGCTCACCGGGACCGAGAACCGGATCGCCACCTCGCGGCAGGACTACAACGATGCGGTGAACCAGTTCAACGGCTACATCCGCCGCTTCCCCTACAACCTCACCGCGAAGCTGTTCGGCATGAGTACGCCGCGGGTCTATTTCCAGGCGAAGGAGGGGGCGGAGGAGGCGCCGAAGGTGAAGTTCTAGGCGGGGAGGCGGGGAGGG
>DASZPT010000014.1:0-10354 GCA_035549935.1 Gemmatimonadales bacterium | reverse complement strand
GAAGCCGCCGCCGCACCGGCGGCGCCCGCCGCGAGCGACAGCAACATCCGGGTGGACGTGGCGCTCCTCGACAAGCTGATGAACCTGGTGGGCGAGCTGGTGCTGGCCCGCAACCAGATCCTGCAGTACACCGCGAACCGGGAGGACAGCGCCTTCGTCGCCACCTCCCAGCGGCTCAACCTGATCACCACCGAGCTGCAGGAAGGGGTCATGAAGACCCGGATGCAGCCGATCGGGAATGTGTGGGCCAAGTTCCCGCGCGTGGTCCGGGATCTCGCCGTCGCCTGCCAGAAGCAGGTCCGGATCGAGATGGAGGGGAAGGAGACCGAGCTCGACCGCACCATCATCGAGGCGATCAAGGACCCGCTCACCCACATCGTCCGCAACTCGGTCGACCACGGGATGGAGCTGCCCGAGACCCGCGTGGCGAAGGGGAAGCCGGCCGAGGGGCGGCTCCTCCTCCGGGCCTACCACGAGGGGGGCCAGGTCAACATCGAGATCTCCGACGACGGCGGCGGGGTCAACACCGAGCGGGTGAAGGAGAAGGCGATCCAGAAGGGGATCGTCACCGCCGAGCAGGCCGCCCGCATGGCCGACCGCGAGCTGGTGAACCTGATCTTCGCGCCGGGGTTCTCCACCGCCGAGACGGTCAGCAACATCTCCGGCCGCGGTGTCGGCATGGACGTGGTGAAGACCAACATCGAGCGGATCGGCGGGATGGTGGACGTGCACAGCGTCGCCGGCCAGGGCACCACGCTCAAGATCAAGATTCCGCTCACGCTCGCGATCATCCCCGCCCTGGTGGTGACCGCCGAGGGCGACCGCTTCGCGATCCCGCAGGTCTCGCTGCTCGAGCTGGTGCGGCTCGAGGGCGACGAGGCCCGGAAGCAGATCGAGATGGTCTACGGCGCTCCGGTCTGCCGGCTCCGCGGCCGGCTGCTCCCGCTGGTGAGCCTGGCCCAGTCGCTCGGGCTCCAGGCCGACTTCCGGGGCCCGGGGGGCCGGGGCGAGGCGGTGAACATCGTGGTGCTGCAGGCGGACGAGCACACCTTCGGGCTCGTGGTCGACGAGATCAACGATACCGAGGAGATCGTGGTGAAGCCGCTGGGCAAGCAGGTGAAGGGCCTCAACGCCTACGCCGGCGCCACGATCATGGGCGACGGCCGGGTGGCGCTCATCCTCGACGTGCTGGGCCTGGCGCAGCGCGCCAAGGTGGTCTCCGAGGCCCGGGCCGGGGCCCAGGCGGAGCGGACCAGCGAGACCCGCAGCACGGCGGGGGATGCCCGGCAGATGCTGCTCCTCTTCCGGCTCGGCGCCGACCGCCGGATGGCGATTCCGCTCTCGCTGGTGGCCCGGCTGGAGGAGTTCAAGCGGGAGTCGGTGGAGCGGGCGGGCGAGCACCAGGTGGTGCAGTACCGCGGCCGGCTCCTCCCGCTTCTGCGCCTCACCGACCTGCTGGGCGAGCCCGGCACCGCGTCGGAGGCGGAGACGCTGCAGGTGGTGGTGTACACCCACGACGGCCAGGACGTCGGGCTCGTGGTCGAGAATATCGTGGACATCGTCGAGGAGCAGCTCACCATCCACCGCCGCCAGCGCGCGGGCGCGGTCTACGGCACCGCCGTGATCCAGGAGAAGGTGACCGACATGCTCGACGTGCACGCCCTGATCGCACACGCGGATGTCCTGCTCTACGCGGGCACCGCCGAACTCGCCGGCGCGGGAGCCTGAGTCATGGAAACGGAACGCCAGTACTGCACCTTCGCGCTCGGGGATCTCTTCTTCGGGATCGAGGTGCACCGGGTCCAGGAAGTCATCCGGGCCCAGATGATGACGCGGGTGCCCCTGGCCCAGCGGGCCATCCGCGGGCTGATCAACCTGCGCGGCCAGATCGTCACCGCCATCGACCTGCGCGAGCGGCTCTCGCTCCCGCCGCTCGAGGCGGGCCGCGAGCCGATGAACGTCGTGGTCCGCACCGCGGAGGGCGCGGTAAGCCTCCTGGTGGACGAGATCGGCGACGTGCTGGAGACCGAGGCGGAGCAGTACGAGGCGCCGCCGGAGACGCTGCCCGCGGCGGCCCGCGAGCTCATCACCGGGGTCTACAAGCTGCCCGAGCGGCTGCTGCTCGTCCTCGATACCGAGAAGACCCTCGCCCTCGAGGCCGCCGCACGCTGACGGCGCGACCCCGGTGGACAGGACCCCACGCAAGGAGTGCGTGACATGACCGACACCACCGCCCCGGCGCGCCCGAGCGCGCCCTCCGACCCGCTGGCCACGCCCCGCCTCCTCGCCGGGCTGGCGAAGGTCTCCGCCCTCGTCTTCCTCGCCGACCGCCACCAGCGGATCGTGGCGGTGAGCGAGGCGGCGGCCGCGGCGGTCCAGAAGCTCGGCTTCGCGGCCGGCCCCCTCGAGGGGCGCGACCTGGCGGAGGTGCATGGCCACCCCGCGGGGTTCCGCGAGGCGGTGGCCGATCCCGCCCGCCTTCCCTTCGAACACAAGATCAAGCACCCGCAGGGCCTCTTCAAATGCGTGGTGAGCGCGGTGCGGGACGAGCAGGGCGCGCTGGCCGGCTACGCCGTCGGCTGGGAGGACCAGACCAAGCGGAACCGGGTCGAGGTCGAGCTGGGCCGGGTGCTCTCCATGATCGAGAGCTGCCCCACCAACATCATCTGCGGCGATCCCGACCTCACGATGCAGTACCTCAATCCCGCCGGGCGGCAATCGCTCGAGGCGCTGGGTTCGGTGCTGCCGCTCGCGGCCCGGGACGTGACCGGGAAGCCGATGACGGTCTTCTTCGACCGGCCCGACGAGGCCGCCCGGATCCTGGCCGACCCGGCCCGGATGCCGTGGTCCACCCGCTCGCACTTCGGCCGGGAGGTGGTGGACTTCACCGTCTCCGCCACGTGGGACCACCAGAAGCACTACATCGGGCCGATGCTCACCTGGGAAGTGGTGACCGAGCGGCTCGCCCTCGAGCAGTCGGCCGCCGAGGCGCGGGAGCGGGAACACCGTGAGGCGGAGGAGCTGCGACGCAAGGTCGACCTGATCCTCGAGACGGTCCACGCCGCCGCGACCGGCGACCTCACTCGCCCGGTGCAGGTGAGCGGGAACGACACCATCGGCCGGCTGGGCGAGGAGCTGTCCCGCTTCCTCGAGGACCTGCGCCGGAGCATCGGCGGGATCTCGCGGCACGTGCAGACGCTCGCCGCGGCCACCGAGGAGCTGTCGGCGGTGAACCGCTCGGTGAGCGATGCCGCCGCCGAGACCAGCACCCAGGCCCAGGTGGTGACCGCCTCCTCCGCGGAGGTGAGCCAGAGCGTCACTACCGTGGCGTCCGGCACCGAGGAGATGGGGGCCAGCATCCGCGAGATCGCCAAGAACGCCGCCGAGGCCGCCAGGGTCGCCGGCGAGGCGGTGGCGAAGGCGGAGAAGACCAACGGCGTGGTCGACCAGCTCGGCACCTCGAGCCGCGAGATCGGCAAGGTGGTGAAGCTGATCACCACCATCGCCCAGCAGACCAACCTCCTGGCGCTCAACGCCACGATCGAGGCGGCCCGCGCCGGCGAGGCGGGACGCGGGTTCGCGGTCGTCGCCAACGAGGTGAAGGAACTGGCCAAGGAGACCGCTCGGGCCACCGAGGAGATCGGGCGCAGGATCGAGGCGATCCAGAGCGACACCGGCCACGCGGTGGAGGGGATCCGCTCGATCGGCGAGATCATCCGCCGGATCAACGAGATCCAGACGACGATCGCCGGGGCGGTGGAGGAGCAGACCGCCACCACCAGCGAGATGAGCCGCAACATCGCCGATGCCGCGCGCGGAACGAGCGAGATCAGCGGTACCATCGCCGCGATGGCCCAGGCGGCCCTCTCCACCAGCGAGAGCACCGGCAACAGCCAGCGGGCCACCGCCGAACTCGCGGCGATGGCCTCCGACCTCCGGCGCCTGATCGGCCGGTTCACCTACGAGGCGCGCTGATGCCCTCGGCCGACGAGACGACCCTCGCCGAGGCCGAGCCCCGGCGCGAGCGGCCGGGCCAGCCCCCCGGCTTCGGCGGCGGCGGGGCGCCCGCCCCCTTCGACCTGGTGGCGGCGGCGGAGCAGGTGGTGGCGCGCGCCGGCCACGACCGGCGGAACCTGATCGTCACCACGGCGGACCTCGTCATCGTGCACCTCGACGCCGGCGCCCTCGCCGCGACCGAGGCGGTCGATGCCGAGCTGCGCCGCGCGTTCGGCCGGGGCGCCCGGGGTCTCGCGGGCCAGTCGGTGCTTCGTATCCATCCCGCCCCGACCCAGCTGCAGGCGATGCTGGCGGACGGACGCGCCCTGCCGCGCGAGATCGAGTGGACCTTCGGGCGGGTCGTCTGGAAGGCGACGCTGCATGCGGTCTGGCGTCCCGACGGCGGGCTCGCGGGATTCGCGATCGCCTGGATCGACGAGAGCCCCGCCCACCGCGCCCGCGCGGTGCTGGAACGGCTGCGGGCGGAATCGGAGGACCTGCCGGTGCCGGTCATGTTCCCCGACGCCACGATGGAGCGCTGGTTCGGCAACGCCGCCTGCGAGCATGCGCTCGAGCGGCTGGCGCCGCACCTCGCCCGGCCGGTGAATCCCCTCGAGGGCGTGCCGATCCAGCTCTTTCTCCCCGACGAGGCGGAACGGGCCGCCCTCTTCGCCGATCCCCGGAAGCTGCCCTTCAAGCGCCAGATCCGGATCGGTCCGGAGACGGTCTCGTTCCTGATCGCCGCGGTGCTGGACGGGTCGCAGCAGTACCTCGGGCCGCAGATGACCTGGGAGATCGTGCACTTCACGCGGCAGGCGGAGGCGGGTGGGGGGAGGCCGGAGGAGGTGGCGCCCCCCAGCCCCCAGCCCGAGGCCGCTGTTCCCCAGGCCGCTGTTCCCCCGGCCGCGGTTCCCCAGGCCGCTGCTCCCCAGGAGTCCCCGGCCACCCGGCTCCGGGCCCAGGCCCGCTCGCTCGAGGCCGCGGGCCAGGAGCTGATGCTCCTCACCCGGCTCCTGCTGGCGGTGGCGGATGACGCCGAAGGGCAGGTGCACGTCACCGTGACCCCGCCGGACCGCCTGGCCGAGGCCGCGCTCAGGAACCACGACGAGACGGCCACCGTCGCCGCCGCCGCACTCGCGGTGCTCGAAGCGGCGCGCCAGGTGTCGGGCACGCACACGCGGCGGGAGGAGACCGAGCGCGCCCTCGCCACGCTCAACGGGATCGCGCGGCGGGCCAATCGGCTGGCGCTCGACGGGGCGCTGCTCGCGGTCCAGGACGGGACTGCCGAGCAGACCAGTGGTCTGGTCGACGAGACCCAGCGTTTCTCGCGCGCGCTGGTGGAGCAGGTGCGCGCGCTCACCACCCGGGCCCAGGCCTCGGCCGACGTGCTGCGCCAGAGCGCGGCCGCGGCGGCGCGCCTCGCCGGCCTCCGGGCCCAGCTCGCCGAGGGCGCCGAAGGGGAGCCCTGATGCCCGCGATCCGCGTGCTCATCGTGGATGACGCGGTCATCGTCCGCCGGCTCGTCATGCAGGCGCTCGCCACCGACAGCGGGATCGAGGTGCTGGGGTCGGCCTCGACCGGGCGGCTCGCGCTCGAACGGATCGAGGCGCTCGCGCCCGACGCGGTCGTCCTCGATCTCGACATGCCCGACATGGACGGGATCGAGGCGCTGCGGCGCATCCGGGCCCGCTGGCCCGGCCTGCCGGTCCTCATCTTCACCGCCGCCGACGACCCCGATCTCGCCGCGGAGCTCAAGGCGCTGGGCGCCGCGGGCACCCTGCGCAAGCTGCCGCACGAGGGGAACATGCGGGGCGCGATCGGGTGGGTGCAGGAGCGCCTCGCGCCCGCGATCCGTCAGCTGCCGAAAGCGGTCGTGCTCCCCGCGCCCACGGTCACGTCGGGTGCGCCGGCCGCGGCGATGCCGCCGCGCCCGGCGCGATGCCCCGCGGTGCTGGGCATCGGGTCTTCGACCGGGGGCCCCAACGCCCTGGAGGCGCTCCTGCGGGCGCTGCCGCCGGACCTGGGGGTGCCGATCGTGCTGGTGCAGCACATGCCCGAAGGGTTCACCCGGCTGCTGGCCGACCGGCTCAGCGTCAGGACGCCGTTCGAGGCGGTGGAGGCGAGCCCCGGTGATGTCCTGAGTCCCAACCGGATCTGGATCGCGCCGGGGGACCGGCACCTGGCGGTCGAGCGGTGTGCGGAAGGCGTTCGGCTTCAGACAACCCTGGCGCCGCCCGAGAATAGCTGCAGACCGGCCGTGGACGTGCTGTTCCGTTCGCTGGCGGAGGTGTATGCCGACGCCACGCTGGCGGTGGTCCTCACCGGCATGGGGCAGGATGGCATGGCGGGCGCCGACCGGATCGTGCGGGCCGGTGGCCGGGTCCTGGCCCAGGACGAGGCGACGAGCGTGGTCTGGGGAATGCCGGGCGCCGTGGCCCGGGCCGGGCTGGCGGACCGGGTCCTGCCGCTCGATGACCTCGCGGCCGAGATCGCGACCCGGGTCCGGGGCGGGCGGGCGCTCGCGCTGAACCCGTAAGGAGTCGAAGAGGCGTGTCCTTGAGTCCCGCGGATTTCCAGTTCGTCAGCAGCCTGGTCCGCCAGCGTTCTGCGATCGTCCTCGAGCCGGAGAAGGCCTACCTGCTCGAGGCGCGGCTGTCGCCGCTGGCGCGCGCCGAGGGGTTCGCGAGCATCGAGGCGATGATCACCCGGATGCGGGCCCAGCCGTACAACGGCCTGCATCGCAAGGTGGTCGAGGCGATGACCACGAACGAGACGAGTTTCTTCCGGGACCTCCACCCCTTCGATGCGCTCAAGACGGTGGTGCTCCCCGAGGTCATGAAGCAGCGGCAGGCGGAGCGGCGGCTCTCCATCTGGTGCGCGGCCAGCTCCAGCGGGCAGGAGCCGTACACCATCGCCATGACGCTGCTGGACCATTTCCCGCAGCTGGCGAGCTGGAACGTGAGGATCCTCGCGACCGACATCTCGAGCGAGATGATCGCGCGCTCGAAGGCGGGTCGCTACGGGCAGATCGAGGTGAACCGGGGCCTCCCCGCCAATCTCCTGGTCAAGTACTTCGAGAAGAAGGGCATGGAGTGGGTGGTCAAGCCGGAGCTCCAGCGGCTGTGCGAGTTCCGGGAGCTGAACCTGATCGAGCCGTGGGGCCTGCTCCCGCCGATGGATGTGGTCTTCCTGCGGAACGTCCTCATCTACTTCGACGTCGACACCAAGCGGACCATCCTGAACAACGTGCGCAAGGTGCTCCAGCCGTGGGGCTACCTCTTTCTCGGCGGGGCGGAGACGACCATCAACCTCGGCGACGTGTTCAACCGGGTGCAGTTCGACCGGGCCGGGTGCTACCGGCTCAAGAGCGCGTAGGGGGAGCGATGCAGTTCCTCGAGGAGGAAATCATCCAGGTCGCGAACACCGTGTGGGAATCGGTGCTCGGCGTGAGCCTGGTCCGCCGGCCGGAACTCCCGGCCAGCCCGGCCCGCCTGGTGGCGGGGACGGTGCAGGTGAGCGGGGCCTGGGAGGGGGCCGTGACGATCGAGACCTCGGCCGAGTTCGCGCGCCAGGCGGCCGCGACCATGTTCGGGGTCGACCCGGCGGCGGCCTCGGTGGCGGATACCCAGGATGCGATCGGCGAGCTGGCCAACATGACCGGCGGCAACGTGAAGTCGCTCCTGCCGGAGCCCTGCCGGCTCTCGCTCCCGTCGGTGGTGGAAGGGCAGGACGTCACCACCCGCTTCCCCGGCGGCGAGCTCCTGACGAGCGTGGCCTTCGACTGCCAGGGCGCCCCGCTGGTGGTGCGCCTCATCCGCAAGGCGCCGAACGGGGAGGCCGCATGAGCGGCGACCAGCCGACCCGGCGCGAATTCAGCCGGGTGCCGGTTCACCTCAAGGCCGAGATCCGGGCCGATGGGAAGGTGTACCGCGACGGGACGATGGAGAACCTGAGCCTCAAGGGCGGCTTCTTCCGGACCGGCGCTTCGATCCAGGACGGGGTCGCGGTCGACGTGCGGCTGCACCTGGACGGGACCGGGATCGAGGTGCACACCCGGGGGTTCGTGGTGCGGGGGTCGGGCGAGGGGTTCGCGGTCCAGTTCACCGAGATCGTCGGCCTCGACAGCCTGGAGCACCTCAGGAACATCATCCTCTTCAATACCCACGACCCGCACCGGGTCGAGGAGGAGTTCCACAGCCACCTGGGATTGAAGCGGCCGGAGTAGGGGGGCAGGGGGCGGCAGGAACGCGCTCCCCAGGCCCCTGACCCCGAGCCCGCGACCATCCCCTCCCGCCTCCTCCTACCTCAGTCAAGCCAACCATTTCCCCTGCCGATACTTGGAGACGTACATCCCGGGGTGACCCGGGTCCGAGCGGAGGGTGCTGTGCGGATCCTGATCGCGGAAGACGATCGCACGTCCCGGGAGGTGCTCGAGCGGACCATCCGGAAGCTGGGCTACGAGCTGAGCGTGGCGGAAGACGGGGTGGAGGCGCTGGCGCTCTTCCACCGCGAGCGCCCCCAGGTCGTCATCACCGACTGGATGATGCCGCGGATGGACGGGCTCGAGCTCTGCCGGCGGATCCGGGACGAGCATCATCACGATCGGTACACCTACCTGATCGTGCTGACGGCGCTGGGCGGCAAGCGGAACTACCTCGAGGCGATGGACGCGGGGACCGACGACTTCATCACCAAGCCGTTCGATACCGACGAGCTGGTGACCCGGCTCCGCGTGGCCGAGCGGATCGTCGGCCTGGAGGTCGCGCTCACCCGGCTCGAGGAGCTGGTCGGGTGCTGTCCCGACTGCCGCCGGGTGCCGCGCCGGGACGGGAAGTGGCTCACGCTGCGGCAGCTCGCGGCGGTGCCGGTCGACCGGCCCGCGGCGCGCTGCCCCGGGTGCCGCCCGGCCGAAGCGATACAGGCGTAGGGATCTCTTCAGAGGAGGCCAGGGTGCGCGCGCTGGTTGTGGACGATTCGCGGGCGATCCGCAGCATCATCGGGAAGGCCGTCCGGGAGCTCGGCTTCGAGGTCCTGGAGGCGGGGCACGGCCGCGAGGCGCTCGAGCGGCTCGCCGTGGCGGGGAAGGTCGACCTCATCCTGGTCGACTGGAACATGCCCGAGATGAACGGCTTCGATTTCCTGGTGGCGGCGCGGCGGAATCCGGACTGGAAGGAGACTGTCATCATGATGGTCACCACCGAGACCGAAATGAGCCAGATGCAGCGCGCCCTCGACGCGGGGGCGAACGAGTACGTGATGAAGCCGTTCACCCGCGACGTCCTGCGCGAGAAGCTCCAGCTGGTGGGCCTCGCCACCGCCTGACCATGGCCAAGATCCGCGTGCTCGTGGTGGACGACGCCGTCGTCGTCCGACGGATCGTGACCGACGTGCTGGCCGCCGATCCGGACATCGAGGTCGTCGGGACCGCGGCCAACGGGCGCCTCGCGCTCGCCAAGCTCGCCCAGGTCACGCCCGACCTCGTCACGCTGGATATCGAAATGCCGGAGCTCGACGGGCTCGCCACCCTGGTCGAGATCCGCAAGCTCCACCGCCGCCTGCCGGTCATCATGTTCAGCACGCTCACCGAGCGGGCCGCGTCGGCCACGCTCGACGCGCTGGCGCGGGGCGCCTCCGACTACGTCACCAAGCCCTCGAACGTGGGGAGCGTGACGCTGGCGCAGGAGCGGATCCGCGAGGAGCTGATCCCCAAGATCAAGGCGCTCTGCGGGCGGAAGCCCCTGCCGGCCGCGCCCCGGCCCGCGCCCGCGGCGGCCCCGCGGGTGGCGCTCCCGCCGCGGAACCCGCTCCCGACCCGGGTGGATCTCCTCGCGATCGGCGTCTCCACCGGCGGCCCCAACGCCCTCGCCGCGGTGATCCCCGCGCTCCCCGCCGACTTCCCGATCCCGGTGGTCATCGTGCAGCATATGCCGCCGGTGTTCACCCGCTTCCTGGCCGAGCGGCTCGGCGCGATGTCTGCGCTCACGGTCCGCGAGGGCGAGGAGGGCGCGGTGCTCGAGCCGGGCGCGGTCTGGATCGCGCCGGGCAACTACCACATGGGGCTGCGCCGCGAGAACGACCGGGTGCGGCTCGCGCTCACCCAGGATCCGCCGGAGAACTCCTGCCGGCCCGCGGTCGACCCGCTCTTCCGCTCCGCCGCCGACGCGTACGGCGGGCGGGTGCTGGGGGTGGTGCTCACCGGGATGGGCCACGACGGGCTCGCCGGCGCGGAGAGCATCAAGCGGGCCGGCGGGACGGTGCTGGCCCAGGACGAGGCCACGTCGGTGGTGTGGGGCATGCCCGGCGCCGTCGCCGGGGCCGGTCTCGCCGACCAGGTGCTGACACTCGAGCGGGTGGCCTC
>DASZPT010000013.1:0-31004 GCA_035549935.1 Gemmatimonadales bacterium | reverse complement strand
CCCCCCCCCCCCCCCCCCCCCCCCCGGGCCTCCCGCGCCCCCGCCTCCCGCCTCCGGCCTCCATTCCCAACCCCTTGCCCCGTTGACACTTCCACCCCAACAGGGTGAGCTTGCAAGCGAGGCCCGGCCACGGGCGCCATCCCTGGCTCGAAAGAGGCTCGCTCCCCCGGTCATGCTCACCGCCCTGCAGCTCCAGCAGCAACGTCGGCGTCGCACGCTGCCGTCGCTCAAGCAGCAGTATCACGAGTACATCCTGCAGCGCATCGAGGCGTACAAGAACAGCCTCTCGCGGCGGGAACTGCTCGAGCTGGGCAACGAGGCCGTGGCGGAGATGGAAGCGGCGCAGGGCGATCAGTTCCTCCTCACCGAAGTGCTCCTCACCGACTGGGTCGATCGCCTCATCCACAAGCGCCTGAGCCTGCAGCCCTACAGCCGCTGGTCCCGGCACTTCAAGCAGCTCCGCTCCGCCCAGCGCGAGCCCACTCGCTGGGGAGTCGACCGCCGTGCGCCGGTGGCCCGCCTGCTCCCGCGGCTCGAGTCGGGCGACACCGCCCTCACCATCGGCCCCGACACCGCGCCGATCGCCTGCCTCCTGGCCGCCCATGACGTCGAGGTGGTCTTCACCGCGAGCGACATGACCCTGGTGGACCAGGTCGAGTCCCGCGTGGCGGAAGAGGCCCTGGGCCACTACTGCAGCACCTACGTCGCGGCCACCGCCGACTTCCCGCCGGAGCTGCCGGCCCAGGTGCACATCGTGGTGATCGACACCGCGACCCTCGGCCACGAGACCTCCACCCGGCGGCGCGAGGTGCTGGAACGCCTGATGGAGCGCACCGCGCCCGGCGGCGTGCACCTCCTCGTCCCGAGCGATCACGCCCTCGCGCCCGAAGCGTACCTCTCGCACTACCCCGAGTGGACCAGGGAGGACGCCACCGAGAAGCGGCGCCCCGCCCGTTCCTTCGGTGTCATGCTGGGCAAGCCCCCCGAGCCTCCCCCCGTCCGGTCGTCCCTCGAGACCCGGCACATCCCCGCCTGAGCCACGCATGCTGCTCAGGAATCTCCGCTATCTCGAGGCCCTGGCGCGGGAACAGCACTTCGCCCGGGCCGCCAGGACCTGCGACGTCACCCAACCGACCCTCTCCGCCGGCATCAAGCAGCTCGAGGAAGAACTCGGCCTCCTGATCGTGCAGCGGGGACAGCGCTTTCATGGCCTCACCCCGGAAGGACTCCGGGTGGTGGAATGGACCCGCCGGATCCTGTCGGACGTCGAAAGCCTGGAGCAGGAGGCGAGCGAGCTCCGTGCCGGACTCGTCGGTCGGCTCCGGATCGGCGCGATCCCCGTGGCGCTGCCGATCGTGGCCCACCTCACCGCCCCGTTCGCCGCCCGGCACCCCCAGGTGTCGATCACGATCACCTCGCTCACCTCGATGGAGATCCAGCGCGGCCTCGACGACTTCACCCTCGACGCCGGGATCACCTACCTCGACAACGAGCCGCTCTCCCACGTCCGGACGCTGCCGCTCTACCGGGAGCGATTCTACCTCTTCGCGCCGGCCGACTCGAAGCTCGGCACCCGCGGCACCGCCTCCTGGGCCGACACCGGCAGCCTCCCGCTCTGCCTCCTCACTCCCGACATGCAGAACCGGCGGATCCTGAACGGGCTCCTCACCAAGCACGGAGTGTCCACCCAGGCGATGATCGAGACCAACTCCGTGCTGGCGCTCTGGGCCCACCTCCGGACCGGAAAGTGGGCCAGCATCCTGCCGCATCCGTTCCTGGATCTGCTGGGCGTGCCGGAGGGGGTGAAGGCGATGCCGCTCGAGGGAGGGGAGGGCCACTTCACGATCGGCGTGGTGGTGCCGGATCGCGAGCCGATGACCCCGTCGGCACGGGAACTCCTCGGCGTCGCCGGCGGCCTGGTCTTCTCCTCCGACGGCGACAGCCGCCCGGCGAAGAAGGAGAAGCGCGAGCGCTAGGCGACCCGGCCGGGGTGGGTGTAGACGGTGTGCCGCCCGCTTCGGACGAACCCCACCAGCGTGAGTCCCGCCTGCTGCGCCACCCGGATCGCGAGCCCCGTCGGCCCGGAGACCGCCGCCATCAGCCCCGCGCCGAGGACAGTCGTCTTCTGGACCATCTCGAAGCTGGCCCGGCTCGTCACCACCACGAATCCCGTCGCCGGGTCCACCCGCGCGCGGGCCAGCGCGCCGATGAGCTTGTCGAGGGCGTTGTGCCGTCCCACATCCTCCCGGACGGTCGTCACCTGACCCTCGGGTGTCGCCCAGCCGGCGGCGTGCACCGCGCCCGCCGCGCGGTTGAGCGGCTGGTTCGCCGCGAGTTCGCTCATCGCACGCTGGATCGCGGCCCCGGCGATCGGCCCGGTCCCGCCCGGCCCGACCGGGTGCAGCTGCTTGAGCACCGCGGCGATGGAGTCGCTCCCGCAGATCCCGCAGCCGGTGCGCCCCGTGAGCCGCCGCGTCCTCGACGCGATCTCGGCGTCGCAGGCCGGGTCGACGGTCAGCTGGACCTCGATCCCCTGCCCGTAGGTCACGACCCTGGCCTCGGTGAGGTCGGCCGGGGTGCGGATCAGCTCCTCGGTCAGGCTGAATCCCAGCGCGAAATCCTCGAGATCGGCCGGGGTCGCCATCATCACCACGTGCGGCACCCCGTTGTAGACCAGCGCCACCGGGACCTCCTCCGCAACCTCCTCCTCGCTTGGCCGGGTCACACCGTTCTCCCAGCGCGCCGCCGCATGACCGAGCAGCGGCTTGGCATAGCCCAGCCGCAGGAGACCCAGGGGGTCCCGCATCTGTTCCAGATCGGTCGTCACGGTCGTCTCCAGCGAAGAAGGTCTCTGGACAATACCACCGCAGGGCGATGCCCGCGGACGGCTGGCGTCATAGGTTCCGCCTATCGTTCCATCGTCTTGATCGATTTGCCGTAGGCCGCCATTGAGGAAAGATTCCTCAGAGCCCTACCGATACTGAGCTTGGACACCATGCCCTTCGACCTCGATCCCTCAATTTCCGCCAACCCGACACGCTCCCAGAGTGTCCGGGTGATCGGTTTCGTGGGATCGAGTGGCAGCGGCAAGACCACCCTCCTCGAGCAGGTCCTTCCGCTCCTTTCCCGGCGGGGTCTCCGGGTAGGCGTGCTCAAGCACGCACATCATGGCTTCGACATGGACCGTCCGGGCAAGGACAGCTACCGGGCCCGGGCCGCCGGCGCCACTCAGGTGCTGGTCGCCTCGAATGCCCGGTGGGTCCTGCTGAGCGAAGTGCCGGAGCCGCGGGCCGAGCCCGACTTTCGCGCCATGCTCGGGAAGTTCGACCCGGGCCAGGTCGACCTCGTCCTCGCCGAGGGGTTCTCGGGGGAAGCCTACCCCAAGATCGAAGTCTTCCGGCCCGCCCACGAGCAGCCGCCCCGCTGCTGGCCCGATGACCCCTGCGTGATCGCCGTCGCGAGCGACCTCCCGCAGGAGACGGTCCCGCCGGTCCGCTGGCTCGATCTCAACCGCCCCGACCTCGTGGCCGACTATCTCGTGGCCCAGCTTCCTCTCCTCGACCCGATCGAGTGCTCCCATGACAGCTGAAGCCAACGCGAAGCAGACCTGGTCCGACGCGGTGGCGGGCGTGCTCAGGGCCCACAAGGACCGTCCCGGCGCCCTCCTGCCCATCCTGCACGGGATTCAGGAGGCCATCGGGTACGTGCCGGACGACGCGGTGCCGGTGATCGCCGAGGAGCTGCACCTCTCCCGCGCCGAGGTGCACGGCGTCGTCTCGTTCTACCACGACTTCCGTTCCACGCCGCCGGGCCGCCACGTGCTCAAGATCTGCGAGGCCGAGTCCTGCCAGGCCATGGGCTCCGACCAGCTGGTCCAGCATGCCTGCAGCCGGCTCGCCATCGAGATGCACCAGACCTCGGCGGACGGGGCCGTGACCCTCGAGCCGGTCTACTGTCTCGGCAACTGCGCCCTGTCGCCCGCCCTGCTCGTCGACCACGAGGTGCATGGCCGGATGACGCCCGCCAAGCTCGATCGCCTGCTCGACGGACTCCGGAGGAAGGCATGACCCGGATCTTCGTCCCCCGGGACTCGGGCGCCCTCTCGATGGGCGCGGAAGCCGTCGCGGTCGCTATCGCTACCGAGGCCGTGACCCGCAACCAGGCGGTGACCGTCGTTCGGAACGGCTCGCGCGGACTCTACTGGCTCGAGCCGCTGGTCGAGGTCGAGACCCCGGCCGGCCGGGTGGCCTACGGGCCCGTGTCGGTGGAAGACGTGCCGGGGCTCTTCGCCGCCGGGTTCCTCACCGGCGGCCAGCACCGGCTCTCCCTGGGGCCCGTCGAGAAGATCCCCTACTTCGCGAAGCAGGAGCGGCTGACCTTCGCCCGCGTCGGGATCACCGACCCGGTGTCCATCGCCGACTACGAGGCCCATGACGGCTTCAAGGGTCTCCGGAACGCCCTCAACCTCTCCGGGGCCGCCGTCGTCGACCAGGTGACCACCTCCGGGCTCCGGGGCCGCGGGGGCGCCGCCTTCCCCACCGGCATCAAGTGGAAGACGGTGCTCAACACCCAGGCGCCGCAGAAATACATCTGCTGCAATGCCGACGAAGGCGACAGCGGGACCTTCTCCGACCGCATGATCATGGAGGGCGACCCGCTGGTCCTGGTCGAGGGAATGACCATCGCGGGGATCGCCGTCGGCGCGACGCAGGGATACATCTACCTCCGCTCGGAGTATCCCCACGCCGCCCGGGCGCTCGACGAGGCGATCCGGAATGCCTACGCCGCCGGCTACCTCGGCGCCAGCGTCCTGGGGAGCGGGAAGCGGTTCGACCTGGAAGTCCGGATCGGCGCCGGGGCATACATCTGCGGCGAAGAAACCGCGATGCTCGAGAGCCTCGAGGGCCGCCGCGGGATGGTGCGCTACAAGCCGCCGCTCCCGGCCATCGCGGGCCTCTTCGGCCAGCCCACGGTCATCAACAACGTGATCTCGCTCGCCTCGGTCCCGATCATTCTGGACAAGGGCGCCGAGTTCTACCGCGACTACGGCGTGGGCCGCTCCCGCGGCACCCTGCCCATCCAGCTCGCCGGCAACCTCAAGCACGGCGGCCTGGTGGAGAAGGCCTTCGGCGTGACGGTGCGCGAGCTGCTCTACGACTACGGCGGTGGCTCCCATAGCGGGCGGCCGATCCGCGCGGTCCAGATCGGCGGGCCGCTCGGCGCCTACCTGCCCGAGTCCCAGTTCGACACCCCGCTCGACTACGAGGCCTTCGTCGCCATCAACGCGATGGTCGGGCACGGCGGCATCGTGGCCTTCGACGACACCGTGGACATGGCGAAGATGGCCCGCTGGGCCATGGAGTTCTGCGCCATCGAATCGTGCGGCAAGTGTACCCCCTGCCGCATCGGCTCCACCCGCGGGGTGGAGGTGATCGATCGCATCGTCGCCAACCGCAACCGCTCGGACAATCTCGAGCTGCTGCGCGACCTCTGCGACACCATGCTGAGCGGCTCGCTCTGCGCCCTGGGGGGGATGACCCCGTACCCGGTCCTGAGCGCGCTGAATCATTTCCCCGAGGACTTCGCATGACCGCCATTCACGATATCGATTTCGGCACCCCGCGGTCGCTCGCCACCGGGACGGTCACCCTGACCATCGACGGCATCCCGGTCACCGTGCCCTCCGGGACGTCGGTGATGCGGGCCGCGGCCGAGGCGGGCATCACCGTGCCGAAGCTCTGCGCCACCGACAGCCTCGAACCCTTCGGCTCCTGCCGCCTCTGCCTGGTGGAGATCGAGGGGCGCCGGGGCACCCCGGCCTCCTGCACCACCCCGGCCGAGGAGGGGATGAAGGTCACCACCCAGAACGGCAAGCTCGCGAAGCTCCGCCGCGGGGTGATGGAGCTCTACATCTCCGACCACCCGCTCGACTGCCTCACCTGCGCCGCCAACGGCGACTGCGAGCTGCAGGACATGGCGGGCGCGGTCGGGCTCCGCGAGGTGCGGTACGGCTACGAGGGCGAGAACCACCTCAAGGCCGAGAAGGACACCAGCAACCCGTACTTCACCTTCGACCCCAGCAAGTGCATCGTCTGCTCCCGCTGTGTCCGGGCCTGCGATGAGATCCAGGGCACCTTCGCCCTCACGATCGCCGGCCGCGGGTTCGGCTCGGTGGTCTCCCCCGGCCCGCTCGAGCCCTTCATGGACTCCGAGTGCGTGAGCTGCGGCGCCTGCGTGCAGGCCTGCCCCACCGCCACCCTGATGGAGAATACCGTCATCGAGGCCGGCACCCCCGAGCGCGAGGTGGTCACCACCTGCGCCTACTGCGGGGTGGGCTGCAGCTTCAAGGCGGAGATGCGCGGGGCCGAGGTGGTCCGGATGACGCCGAACAAGGACGGGCACGCCAACCACGGCCACAGCTGCGTGAAGGGCCGCTTCGCCTGGGGCTACGCCACCCATCCGGACCGCATCACCAGGCCGATGATCCGCAAGAAGATCACCGACCCCTGGCGGGAGGTCTCCTGGGAGGAGGCGATCAGCTACGCCGCCGGCGAGTTCAAGCGGATCCAGGCCCAGTACGGCCGCGACGCCGTCGGCGCCATCAACTCGTCACGCTGCACCAACGAGGAGACCTACCTGGTCCAGAAGCTGGTCCGGGCCGCCTTCGGCAACAACAACATCGACACCTGCGCCCGGGTCTGCCATTCGCCCACCGGATACGGGCTCAAGCAGACGCTGGGCGAGTCGGCCGGCACCCAGGCCTTCGACTCGATCCGGCACTGCGATGTCGTCTTCGTGATCGGCGCCAATCCGACCGACGGGCACCCGGTCTTCGCGTCGGCGATGAAGCGCCGGCTCCGGGAAGGGGCGAAGCTGATCGTGGCCGACCCCCGCAAGATCGACCTGGTCGAGGGGCCCCACCTGAAGGCCGATTATCACCTGAAGCTCCGCCCCGGCACCAACGTGGCGCTGGTGACGGCTCTCGCCCACGTGATCGTCACCGAAGGGCTCACCGACGAGCGCTTCATCCGCGAGCACTGCGAGGTCCCCAGCTTCGAGCAGTGGAAGGCGTTCGTCGCCCGGCCGGAGAATTCCCCCGAGGCGATGGCCGAGGTGACGGGCGTGCCCGCCGAGATGGTCCGGGGCGCCGCCCGCCTGTACGCCACCGGCGGCAACGCCGCCATCTACTACGGCCTCGGCGTCACCGAGCACAGCCAGGGCTCCACCGCGGTGCTCGGCATCGCCAACCTCGCGATGGCCACCGGCAACATCGGGCGCGAAGGCGTGGGCGTGAACCCGCTCCGGGGCCAGAACAACGTGCAGGGCTCCTGCGACATGGGGTCCTTCCCCCACGAGCTGCCGGGCTACCGGCACGTGCTGGAGGATGACACCCGGGGCAGCTTCGAGAAGGCCTGGGGCGTGTCGCTCGAGCGGGAGCCGGGCCTCCGCATCCCCAACATGTTCGAGGCGGCCATCGAGGGGAGCTTCAAGGGCCTCTACTGCCAGGGCGAGGACATCGCCCAGTCGGACCCCAATACCCAGCACGTGACGGCCGCCCTCACCTCGATGGAATGCATCGTCGTCCAGGACATCTTCCTGAACGAGACGGCCAAGTTCGCCCACGTCTTCTTCCCCGGCTCGTCCTTCCTGGAGAAGAACGGCACCTTCACCAACGCGGAACGGCGGATCTCGCCGGTGCGGAAGGTGATGCCTCCGCTGGGCGGGAAGGAGGACTGGGAGGTCACCGTGGCGCTCTCCAACGCCCTCGGCTACCCGATGAACTACACTCACCCGTCCGAGATCATGGACGAGATCGCGCGCCTCACGCCCACGTTCACCGGGGTGAGCTACGAGAAGCTCGATCGGCTCGGGAGCATCCAGTGGCCCTGCAACGACGAGGCGCCCGAGGGGACCCCGACGATGCACCAGGACGGCCACTTCGTCCGCGGCAAGGGCAAGTTCTTCGTCACCGAGTACATCCCCACGGCCGAGCGGGTGAACAGCCGGTATCCGCTGATCCTCACCACCGGCCGGATCCTCTCGCAGTACAACGTCGGCGCCCAGACCCGCCGCACCGCGAACGTCGACTGGCACGAGGAGGATCGGCTGGAGATCCATCCGCACGACGCCGAGGACCGGGGCATCAGGGACGGCGAATGGGTCGGCATCGTGAGCCGCGCGGGCGAGACGACCCTCCGCGCGAAGATCACCGAGCGGGTCCAGCCGGGGGTGGTCTACACGACGTTCCACCACCCGGAATCGGGGGCCAACGTCATCACTACCGAGAACTCGGACTGGGCCACCAACTGCCCCGAGTACAAAGTCACCGCGGTCCAGGTGTCCCCGGTCTTCCACACCTCCGAGTGGCAGAACCGCTTCCGCAAGTTCACCCAGGAGCAGCTCGCGCTGCTCGGCAAGCAGCACTAGGGAGAATCCGGTGGATCTGCATCACCTCATCGACATGGCCAACCAGATCGGGAACTTCCACCGCTCGTTCCCCGATCACGCCGAGGCCCTGAAGGGCACGGCGATGCACATCCGCCGCAGCTGGGAGCCGCGCATGCGGCGGGTCCTGCTCGACCACATCGACGCGGGCGGCGACGGGCTCGTGCCGATCGTCCTCGAGGCGGTGGCAGCCTACCGCAAGGAGTTGACCCCGCCCCCGGCCCCGGCCCCGGCCCCGGCAAAATCGTAGTAACGGTATCCCCCGTCCTCCCCCCGAGGGACCGGCCCGGCGCCGGTCCCTCGAACTTTTCCGGCACCCGGCCGTAGGCTCCGCATCCAACCTCACGCCCGGAGTGTCGTCCATGCGATCTGCCCTGCTGTTCCTCCCCCTCCTCGCGCTGGCCCGCCCCGCCGTAGCCCAGCGCTCCGCTGACGAAACCGCGGTCCTCGCCACCGTCGAGAATCTCTTCCGTGGGATGCGGACGCGGGACACCGCCCTGATGCGTTCGGTGTTCGAACCGGGAGCCCGGCTCACCGGTATCCGGGTGCGTCAGGACGGCAGTGAGGTGCTGCAGGTCATCAGCGCGGACCAGTTCATCCAGTTCGTCGCGAAGGACCCCCGCCCCGACTGGACCGAGCGGGCCTTCGACCCGAAGGTCCAGATCGAGGGCACCCTGGCCCAGGTCTGGGCCGCCTACGACTTCCACTTCGGGCAGACCTTCAGTCACTGCGGGGTGGACGCCGTGCAGCTCCTCCGGCACCAGGGAAAATGGCTGATCGTCTCGATCGCGGACACGTTCCAGCGGGAAGGGTGCCCCGCCCGGGGCACGCCCTAGTCCCGCCTGCACACCGGGGCCCGGCGCGTTAGCTTTCCCGCCCGTCGTACCGGGCACCGTTCCCCAGATCCAGGTCTGCCACCGCGAATGCGCGCTCTCGTCAAAACCACCGCCGGCCCCGGCATGGAAGTCCGCGATGTCCCCATGCCGGTCTGTGGGCCGAGCGATGTGCTCATCCGGGTCCACCACGCCGGCGTCTGCGGGACCGACCTCCATATCTGGGAATGGGACGCCTGGGCCAGCGGGCGGCTCAAGCCCCCGGTCGTCATTGGCCACGAGTTCGCCGGCGAGATCGTGGAACTCGGCACCGAGGCGCGCCAGGAGGGGCTGCTCGCCCAGGGGGACAGGGTCACGGCCGAGGGGCACATCGTCTGCGGGCACTGCCTCCCCTGCCGGACCGGCGACGCGCACGTCTGCCGCCGGACCCGCATCATCGGGGTGGACCGCGACGGCGCCTTCGCGGAATACATCGCGATGCCGGCCTCCAACGTCATGAAGCTGGACGGCATCCCCACCGAGATCGGCGCCATCATGGACCCGATGGGGAACGCCGTGCACACCGTGCTCGAAGGGGGCAACGTCCCGGGGAGCGCGGTGATGGTGCTGGGCTGCGGCCCGATCGGCTGCTTCGCCATCGGCGTGGCGCGCGCGGCCGGCGCCTCGCTCGTCATCGCCAGCGACTACAACCCGATGCGGCTCGACCTCGCGAAGAAGATGGGCGCCCATGTGGTGCTGAATCCCGGCAGCGACGACGTCGTCGCCCGTGCCCGGGACCTCACCGGTGGCGAAGGCGTCGACCTCGTCTGCGAGATGAGCGGCCATCCCGCCGGCCACCAGACCGCCTTCAGTGCTGCCCGGCTCGGCGGCCGGATCAACTTCCTCGGCACCCCGAGCCGGAACACCGATGTCAACTTCGCCCGCGACGTCATCTTCAAGGGTCTGACGCTCTACGGCGTCACGGGCCGCCGCATGTACGACACCTGGCAGCAGATGTTCCGGCTCCTCCGCGCCAACCAGCTCGACCCCCGCCCCGTCGTGACCCACCGCTTCCGGCTGGAACAGA
Organism: Gemmatimonadales bacterium; assembly: GCA_035549935.1. Classification (GTDB taxonomy): domain Bacteria; phylum Gemmatimonadota; class Gemmatimonadetes; order Gemmatimonadales; family GWC2-71-9; genus JADJOM01. The sequence goes on along the minus strand of DASZPT010000013.1, from coordinate 20,660 downwards.
TCGCGGAGGCGATTCAGGTGATCAAGGACGGGCAGGCGGGAAAAGTCATTCTCGAAGTGTAGGTCTTCGTCCCCTGTGGGCCGGAGGCCGGAGGCGGGCGGCAGGAGCCCCCCACGCGACCTCCATAAGTCAGCGCGAACCCGCTCGAACGATCACTCACTCCGGCCTCCAGCCTCCAGCCTTCCATGACGACCCTCGAATCCCGCCTTCAATCCGAGCTCGCCCAGTTCAAACAGGACGGCGTCTACAAGCGGCTGCTCTACCTCGACAGCCCCCAGGCGGCCCGGGTAAAGATGGAGGGGAAGGGCGAGGTCATCGTCCTCTCGTCGAACAACTACCTCGGCCTCTGCGATGTCCCCGAGCTGATCGAGGCGGGGAAAGTCGCCCTGGACCGCTACGGCATCGGCACCGCGTCGGTCCGGTTCATCTGCGGCACCTTCACCATCCATCGCGCGCTCGAGGCGGCCTGCGCCCGGCTGGTGGGAACCGCACAGTCCCTGAGCTTCGTGAGCTGCTGGAACGCCAACGAGGCGGTGCCCGGCACCCTCCTCGGCGAGGACGACATCGTGATCAGCGACCAGCTGAACCACGCCTCGATCATCGACGGGATCCGGCTCGCCAAGGCGATCACCAGGTGCCAGACCGCCGTCTACAAGCACGCCGACCTGACCGACCTTCGGGAGAAGCTGGTCGCCGCCCGGGACCGCCGGGTCCGCATGGTCATCACCGACGGCGTGTTCTCGATGGAAGGGGCCATCGCGAAGCTGCCCGACCTGGTCGAGATCTGCCGCAAGCACGACGCGGTCCTCGTGGTGGATGACAGCCATGCCACCGGCGTCCTCGGGAAGACCGGCCGGGGAACCGCCGAGCACTTCGGCATGGTCGGGGAGATCGACATCATCACGTCGACCCTGGGCAAGGCCCTCGGGGGGGCCGCCGGGGGGTTCGTGGCCGCCAGCGAGGCAGTTTGCGACTACCTCACGCAACGCGCACGGCCCCAGCTCTTCTCCAATGCCCTCCCCCCGACCGTCGCGGCCACCGCGCTGGCTAGCGTGGAATTCCTGGAACGCCACCCGGAACGGGTCGAACGCCTCCGCGCCAGCTCGGCCTATTTCCGGGAGCAGCTTCTCGCCCGCGGCTTCACGCCGCTGCCCGGGGAAACCCCGATTGTCCCCGTAATTGTGGGGGAAACCGCCAAGGCGATTCAGATGAGCAACCTGCTCCTGGAGCGGGGGGTCTTCGTCACAGGGTTCGGGTTCCCGGTCGTCCCACAGGGGCAGGCCAGGATCCGCTGCCAGATCTCCGCGGCCCACTCGAAGGACGATCTGGACCGGGCTTTGCACGCCATCAGCGAGGTCGGTAAGCGCCTCGGTCTGGTCTAACTCGGCACGTATTCGGAATTTCTTCGGTTTCGGGCCGGGTTCTTGCTGGATCAGGGGACTTCAAGTAGTTTGGTAAGTCACCGCTACAAGCAGAAGCTGGCAAAGCCCTTTGGGCCCCAACGCACCCTCTCTGGAGGCATTCCGATGCGCATGCTAGGCCGCACCGCCATGGTGCTCGGACTGGCTTGCCTGGCTCAGGCGCCGTCGCTGTCCGCCCAGTCGATTATCGGGTTCGATTCGTTCAAGTGGTATATCGGGGCTCAGGGTGGCGTCACGATCTTCGAGACACCCAGACAGACCCGCGGCGGGATCTTCACCGCCGGTGGGCACCTGCTCGTCACCGCCCGGCGAACCGGCATTCTCCTCTCCGTCGAGGAGGGGATCAAGAAGGACCAGCTGAGCTCCTACCCTGACGCGACCGGCCTCAACGGCCAGCGGAATGTCAGCTTCAACGACACCCGGAAGTACTCGGCGAGCATCCTGGCCTTCCCCTTCAAGACCATCGCCCAGCCCTACCTCGGCATCGGCTTCGGCCTCATGCAGACGGTGAAGGAGTATCCCACGGTCACCGGCCTCACACCCACGCAGGCCGAGGCAGTCCGGAACACGGCCCACGAGCAGGGGAGCTATACCTTCGCCAGCTTCACCGGCGGGGTACAGATCCGGGTCTCCCAGTTCGCGGTCTTCGGACAGTACCAGATCACCACCGCGCCAAGTTCGGGACACCTGCTGATCGGACCGACCCACACCTTCACCGCTGGCCTCCGCATCAGCCTCGGGAGTTCTCGCGAGGACGACGGCAGCGGAGTCAAGTAAGTCGCAGTCGGCCAAAAGATCAGCGCGGGCGGGTCATTCGACCCGCCCGCGCTTTTTCGTCCCCCGCTCCGCATCACCCCGCCCTGCCGACTCGCTTGCCCGACACATGGGGCGAGCCCCGGACCAGGAAGCGAAGGGGCCAGTCGGCAGCCTTGGTGATACCGATCCGGGGTGTCGTGATGATCTCCTCGCCCGGGAGTTCGAGCGCGCTGTGCACCCGGGCCTCGGAGTCTCCCATCATCTGGCCATCGAGGCGCCCGCGCGTGATGCCGAGGGCCTGGCAGAGGCGTCCGGGGCCGGACCCGAGCAGCACCGGGGTCGAGAGCCCGCGCCGGCGCACCATGGCCGCCTCGCCGGCCACCGGTTCGACGGCGCGCAGGAGCACCGCCCCGCCCTGCCCCGGTGTGCCGGCCACCAGGTTGGCGCACCAGTGCATGCCGTAGGACAGGTAGACGTACCAGGTCCCGGGCGGCAGATACAGCGACTGGTTCTGGGCGTGGCGCCGGCTTCGGTAGGCGTGGGACGCGGGATCCTCGGCGCCGAGGTAGGCCTCCACCTCGACGATGCGGCCTGCGGTGCGGCAGCCGCGAAAGGTGGTCTCGAGCTGGGCGCCGAGCAGCGCGCGAGCGACGGTAACCACATCCCGCTGGAAAAACTCGACGGGCAGCGTCGCTGCCCGTCGTGGGGGTGCCATCTCAGCCCTCGACCTTCTTCTTGCCCCGGGGTCGCGCCGCCTTCTTCTTCGGGGCGGCTTCCTTCGCGCCACTCTCGCCCTCGGGCTCCGCCGCCTTGGCGCCCTTCTTCCGACCCTTCGGCGCGCGCACCGGCTCGGGCTCTTCGTCGAGGCTCACGACCCCGACCATCTGGATCGCCGGCGGCGCGGCGGGAAGCCGCGAACCCCGGCGGAAGCGGACCCCGCCACGGGCTCCCTCGCCCGGGGCGACTGGAGCGGCAGCCGCGACGCCATCGCCCGCCGGTTCGCCGGTGGCAGCGGCCGCGCGCACCGGCGGCGGGGCCGGCTCGACACCACGTCCGACCACTTCGAACTCGTCCTCGCCGATCTTGCGGACGTCCGCCACCTCGGCGTCATGCGCCTGGCGGAGGAGGCGCGGGAACCGGGTCGCGTCGAGCATTGCGTCTTCCCGGCCCTGCAGGGCCGACATCCGCAGGCGGAGCGCCTCCTGACCCACCGGGCTCGGAAGCTCGGCCAGGGCGCGCCGCATCAGGTCGAAGGCGCGGGCGAGGGTCAGCTCGTCGCGTCGCTCCTCACGTCGCCCTTCACGGCGTCCCTCGTGACGCTTGGGCTCGGGATGCCGCTCCTCGGCCGCGGGCGCGGCCGTCTCGCCCCGCTCCTCCCGCTCCCGGCCGCGTCCGCGACCGCGTCCACGACCGCGCCGGCCACGGTCCTCACGGGGCGGGCGCTCGGCGGGCGCCGCGGGAGCGGCCGGCTCCACCGCCGCCCGGCCACCCTCGGCCGGTGCCACCTCGTACTGCCCGTTCTCCATCCGGGTGATCTTGATGTGGCCCTTGTGGCCGGCCTCCATCACGAACTTGCTGAAGCGGCTGAACCCGGCGTTCTTCTCGTCGAAGTTCGGGTCGATCTGCTGCATCACCTGCTTCAGGCGGTCGGAGCGCATGACGTCGCCCTCGCGCGCCATCTGCTCCACCGCCTCCTTCACCAGGATCCAGGGATCCTTCTGGGTGGAGGGGACCTCCGTCTCCTTGGTGAGCCCCGCCAGGTCGGAATACGAGTAGTACTCGTCGCAGTTCTGGATCAGCAGGTCGCTCGCGCTTTCGCGGATCCCCACGCCGATCACGTACTTGCCGTACTCCTTCAGCTTGATCACCAGCATCGAGAAGTCGCTGTCGCCCGAGAGCAGGATGAAGGTGCCGATCTCGGGGCGGGTGAACACCAGCTCCATCGCGTCGATGGCGAGCCGGATGTCGGTCGCGTTCTTCTTGTTGTTGCCGAAGGCCGGGGCGAAAATGAGGTCGATCGAGGACTCCGACAGCGGCACGATGTACTGGTGGTACCGCCGCCAGTCGGCATAGGCGCGCGAAACCGCGACCTTGCCCTTGATGATGTCGCTGTTGAGGAGGTGCTTCAGTTCCTTCGTGAGGTCGGAGCGGATGCCCAGCGTGACGTTGTCGAAGTCGATCAGCAGGGCGGCGTTGGGAGCGTGCGCCGGGGGTTCCCCGGCGCGGAGGTGTCGCAGGTAAGGTGTCGTCACAGGTTTGGAGAACTCCGCGCGCACCCCTGGTCCCGGTTCGCTGACCTGCCCGGACCCGGTGCCGGGAAGTCACGCGGAATGAGGGTGCCAGCGGCGCGCACTACTCGGAAGATGGCACGTCGGTCCCATTGACCGAACGGCGGCCAAGCGGCATTCCGAGCCTTCCCTGGATTCCACGGAGAAGCTCCGTGGTTTCCCGATTTCTCCGCCGCGGCACCGGGTGACCCGCGAAAGAGCGTGTGAGGAAGGCCGGGAGGAACCGGCATCAGCCGCCGAAAATGTATGTCGCTGCAGGAGATACGGGAAGTGCCCGGACCGGTCAGATCCGTTCCCGGGCCAGGGGAAGGTCGAGGGTGAAGTAGAAGCGGGTCCCATCCTCCCGGGTCTCCACCTTGAGACTCGAGCGCATCGCCTCCACCAGCTTGCGGCAGATCGAGAGGCCAAGGCCCGCGCCGGAGAAGGCGTATTCGCCCTGCTTCTGGCGGCGGCGGAAGGGCTCGAACAGGGTGAGCAGCGCCTGGGGCGGGATACCGCGGCCGGTATCGCGTACCGAGAAAACCACCTCGTTGCCCTCGCCCGCTTCCGCGCGGAGGTCGACGTACCCCTCGGAGGTGAACTTGAGGGCGTTGGTCGTCAGGTTGAGCAGCACCCGCGAGAGTGCCACCGGATACCCCACCCGGAAGTCCGCCACCCCCATGTCGATCCGGACCTGGAGCCCCTTCTCCTCGGCGATCGGCTGCACGATGTCGCGCACCGACTCGAAGATGTCGGCGATCGAGAAGGGGAGCGGGTCGATGTCGACCAGCCGGTCCCCCCCGCGGGCCAGTTCGATCACGTCGCTTGCGAGCGAGGAGAGACCGAAGGCCGCGGAGTAGATGAGGCCGAGCTGGCGCTCCTGTACCGCGTTGATCGGACCGCTCCGCGCCCGCTGCAGCGTCTCGGCCAGGAAGAGGATCGAGGTGAGCGGCGAGCGGAGATCGTGGGCTACTTCCACCACCAGCTCCATCCCGTCGGGACCGGAGAGCCGGTCGGCGAAATGCTGGGCCCAGTCGGGTTCGAGCGCCACCTCCACCTGCTCGAACGCCCCGAGGAGCTGCAGCAGGGGCCCGGAGGCGGGCGCGGGGGCCATGCCGCGCACTTCGTCGAGCACCGCGCGGCGCAGGAGCGCGAGCAGGCGCCGGCTCAGGACCGAGCGCGGCAGCTCCACCGGCGCCCCGTCCCCCGTCGCCTGGTTGGCCCGCCGGAGCAGCCCGAGGTGGTGCGACACCTCCTCGCGGGAAGGACTGTGTTCAGCGACCTGCTGCCATCCGGTCTCCACCTGGGCCTGCGCCCGGTCCACCACCTGCCAGAGCGAGACCGGCACCTCGGGGGCATACACCCGGGGTGCGAATGCGATGGTGGATTCCATCAGTCCGTGGGTCCGGTGTTGTCGTCCCGCTGGAAGCTGTGCTTGTCCATGAGGCGATACAGCGTGGTGCGGTCGATGTTGGCCAGGCGCGCGGCCTTGGACATGTTGCCCCCGGCCCGCCCGATGAGGCGTGTAAGGTACTCCTTTTCGAACTGGGCGACGACCCGGTCCTTGGCGGGATGATACGCCTCGTCGAGGACCGGGGCGCCGAGGGTCGTCTCGGGCGCCGTCTCACTGGTGTCGTCATAGATCGGGATGTCGTTGGGCTGGATCACCTGGTCCGGCTCGGCCAGCACGGCGACGTGCTCGATCACGTTCTGCAGTTCCCGCACGTTCCCCCGCCAGGGCCGCCCGCGCAGGAAGGTGACGGCCGCCTCGGAGAGCCGCGGCATGCGGTCGCCCGACTGACGATGGCGCTGCCAATAGAGGCTCAGGAAGTGATTCGCGAGCAGCGGGATGTCCTCGGTCCGCTTGCGGAGCGGCGGCAGCTTGATCGGCACCACCCGAAGCCGGTAGAACAGGTCGCCGCGCAGCACGCCCTGGTTCACCGCTTCCTGCGGGTCCCGGTTGGTGGCGGCGATGTAGCGCACGTCGACCACCGCGTCCTGGGACTCGCTCCCCACCCGCCGGACCACGCCGTCCTGCAGCACCCGCAGGAGCTTGGCCTGGAGCGGCATTGTCATCTCGGTGAGCTCGTCGAGAAAGAACGTCCCGCCGTTGGCGGTCTCCAGCAGGCCCGGCTTGTCGCGATCGGCCCCGGTGAAGGCGCCCTTCCGGTGCCCGAACAGCTCCGACTCGAGCAGCTGCTCCGGCAGGGCCGCGCAGTTGATGGCGACCAGGTTCCGGGTCGCGCGGCGGCTGTGCTGGTGGATGAACTGCGCGATGACTTCCTTGCCGGTGCCGCTCTCCCCGGAGATGAAGACCGAGGCATCGGTCGCGGCGACCTTGCGGGCCAGTTCCACCGCTTTCCGGAAGGTGGGGGAGATGCCGATCAGCGAGATCTTGTCGCTGTGCCCCCCCTGCTTGGCGAGCTGCAGCTTGAGATCGCGGGTCTCCCGCGCCACCATCACCGCGTGCGAGGCCCGCCCGATCAACACCTGGAGATGCGTGGCCGAGAACGGCTTGGGGAGGTAGTCCCATGCCCCGTGGCGCAGCGCCTCGATGCTGCTCGCGACGCTCGGGTTCCCCGTCATCACGACGACGATGGTTTCCTTCTGGGCCTCGAGCGCCGCCCGCAGGATCTCGATCCCCGAGATCTGCGACATGTAGAGGTCGACCAGGATGATGTCGAACTTCCGCCGCCGGACGGTCTCCAGCGCCTCCTCGCCCCGGCCGATCGTGGTCACGCTGAAGCCGTCGGCCTGGAGGACCGTGGCGCAGCTCTCCCTCAGCGTCCGCTCGTCGTCGATGATGGCGATGCGGATGCTGCTCTTGACCTCATCGGGAATCGCCAGCGGATCCCGCTCGTTCAGCGGACCCCGGCTGGCCGCGGCCCCGTCGGTGGCCATGGCGCCCATACAGACCCCACAATATTCGGCGTGTATTCGGTCATCAGCGGGCGCTCCGGGAACCGGACTGACGCCCCGACGCCACCCGAACTAGCAAGAAACGTCTCACGGCCACAACAGAACGTTGGCCGGCTTCAACAATATGAGGTATCCCCTCTACACACCAGCACTTGCCCTTCTGTCACTGGCGCTCACCCGCGCCACAATCTGGCCCGAAGGGACAGGTGATCAGGCCCGAATCATTGCAAGAACCCGTTGGCCCCAAAGCATTTAGTCACAGCAATCGCCCCACCCGGACGGCCCCGCTCCTCGGTACTATCCTTGCTCTGGTCTGGGACCTGATATAGCCCCACCTTTGGTTCGATCGATTCGCCTCTCTTTCCCGGGTGCATGGCACCGAGCAACATGTCTGGTAACCTCCTGCCGCCCCTCGAGCCCAGTCCCGACGGCCCCTACCTGGGCGGGACGGCGTTGACCACGCCCGATCAGTTCGGGAGCCGCATCGGCCCCGCCCCGAGCAACGAGGAGGAGGGCAGCCTTCCCCTCCACCGGGTGATCGCGGCACTCAAGCGGTACAAATGGCTGATCATCGCGGTCACGATCGGCGGAACCGCGCTCGGCGTCGTGGCGACGCGGTTTCTCAAGAAGGAGTACCAGGCCGACGCGACGATCTGGGTCGCGAGCGCGCCGAGCACCTCTGGGCCGGTGCGCGGCCAGGAGATCCTCGGGACGCAGGGCTGGGCGGACCTGGCCCGGTCGTTCACCGTGCTGGATGCCGTGGTGCAGCAGGAGCGCCTCTACGTGAAGTCGACCGAGACCGCGCCATTCGACAGCTTCGCGGTGATCGAGCCGGTGCCGGTGGGCCAGTACGTGCTGGAAGTGAGCCCCGACCGAAAGCGCTACGTCCTCAAGACGGCCAAGGACTCGGTACTCGAGCAGGGGCTGGTGGGCGACTCGGTGGGCCGAGCGCTCGGCATGCGGTGGCGTCCCACGGAGGCGGTGCTCGCTCCGGGCCCGCTCCGCTTCTCGGTGACCACGCCGCGGCAGGCCGCCGGGCTGCTCGCCCGCGACCTGCGGGTCGACCTGCCGCGGGACGGCAACTTCATGCGGCTCTCCCTGGTCGACCAGAACCCCGGACGGGCGGCGCGCTCGCTCAACGCGATCGTCGACAACTTCGTGCTGGCCGCGATCGACCTCAAGGCCTTCAAGCTGCGCGAGACCTCGCGGATCCTGGAGGAGCAGCTCAACTCGGTCGGCCGCGACCTGCGCAACGCGGAAGCCCGCCTCGAGAGCTACAAGACCTCGATCATCACGCTCCCGTCGGAGGCGACTCCGGTCGCCCCCGGGCTGCAGATGACGCAGCAGACGGTCATCAGCAAGTACTTCGACGAGAAGATCACCCTCGAGCGGGTGACGCGGGAGCGGGAGGCGCTGGTGCAGGCGCAGGACGCCGCGCTCTCCGGGACCCTCAATCCGGCCGCGCTGCAGCTGATCGACGCGGTCCGGCGCTCGCCCGAGCTCCTGGCCGCGCTCCAGGAGCTCACCTCGGCGGAGACCGAACTGCGTGCCCGGCTGGTCCACTACACCGAGCAGGCCAAGCAGGTACAGGATGTCCAGGCGCGGATCAACGAGCTCCGCACCAGCGTCATCCCCGAGCAGATCCGGCTCACCCTGGCCGCGCTGGATTCGCAGCTCGCGGAGCTGCAGGCCCACCTCGCGACCGCGTCGCGGGAGCTGCAGTCCATCCCGACCCGCATGATCACGGAGCAGCGGCTCGAGCGGGAGCGCCAGAGCCTTGCGGCGATCTACACCGACCTCCAGAGTCGGTACCAGGCGGCCCGTCTCGCCGAGGCGACCGCCATCCCGGACGTCAAGACGCTCGACCGCGCCATCAAGCCGACGCTGCCGACCAGGAACCGCGGACCGCAGCTCGTGATCGTCGCGTTCATGGGGAGCATCGCCGCGGGGCTGGGCCTCGCGATCCTGCTCGACCGGATCGACAAGCGGGTGCAGTACCCGGAGCAGGTGAGCGAATCGCTGGGCCTCGCCATCCTCGGCGCGATTCCGGCACTCAAGCGGAGCCGGAAGGGGGATCTCTCGCCCGACCAGGCCGCCCAGTTCATCGAGGCCTTCCGGACGGTGCGGGTGAACCTGGCGCACTCCTTCGGCGCGAATTCCCTCTGCCTCACCGTCTCCAGCCCGAGCGCGGGCGACGGCAAGTCGCTCGTCTCCTCGAACCTCGCGGTGAGCTTCGCTTCCGCGGGGTACCAGACGGTCCTGGTCGACGGCGATATCCGGCGGGGTGAGCTGCACCGGATGTTCGGGACCGACCGCCGCCCGGGGCTGCTCGACTACCTGCAGGGCGAGGCGACCCTCGAACAGATCGTGCGGCCTTCGCAGCAGCCGGGCCTCTGGGTGATCCCCTGCGGAACCCGCCGGCAGCACGGCCCCGAGCTGCTCGGCTCGGGCGCCATGCAACGACTGCTGGAGCAGTTGCAGCAGCGCTTCAATGCCGTCCTGGTGGACAGCCCGCCGCTCGGCGCCGGCGTCGACCCCTTCGTCCTCGGCGCCGCCACCGGCAACCTGCTGCTGGTGGTGCGGTCAGGCGAGACCGACCGGCATCTCGCCGAGGCCAAGCTGGGCCTGGTCGACCGCCTGCCGATCCGGGTGCTGGGCGCCGTCCTCAACGACGTGCGCGCCACTGGGGCCTATCGGTACTACAGCTATCTGTACGGGTATACGTCGGAGGAGGAAGTCCACCAGCTCGCGGAGGGAGCGCCGGGGCAGGCCTGAGGCCGCCGGCGCGGGGGATCAGCCGACGGCAGCCTGCGCGGGAATCTCCTCGAAGGCGAGGACCGCCCGCTCGCTCGGGTGCTCGAGGCAATAGCGGAGGGCCGCGGTGGCGCGGTCCAGCAGGGCGGCGGGCTCGAGACTCGCGGCACGCAAGTCGGGCACCGCGGAATAGCCGGCCGCGAGCCCGGGCGATTCGGCACCATCTTTCTGCAGAGCGCTCTTGAGCCGGTCGACCAGCTTGAGGGCGCCTTCTTTTTCGGTCCCGGGCGCCACGACCAGGTACTCCGCCCCGCCCAGGTGGGCGATCGCGTCCGACGAGCGGCCGCACTCCCGCAGCAGCTCGCCCAGCCGGGTCGGCATCGCGCTTGCCGACTCGGCCGGGGCCGCCAGCGCCAGCGCGATGCACGCGAACGGCTTACCGTGGCGATAGGCCTCCGAGCCGATCTCCCGGACCCGGTGGGCCAGCCCCCGGACCGTGTACAGGCCGCTGTCGTGGTCGAGCATGGCCAGCTCGCGGAGTCCATCGGCCTCGAACTTGGCATCGAGGAAGGTCTGGATCCGGCTCAGCAGCGCCTCGCCGTCGAGCGGCTGGCCATAGAACTCCCAGGCACCGGCGGCGTAGGCCTCGAGACGCTGGGCCCGGCCGGAGGGGCCGGCCGTGGTGATCACGATGGGCGTGGTCTTGCCGAACCGCGGGTCGGCGCGGAGCTCGCGGCAGACCTCGAAGCCGTGGATGTCCGGCAGCTGGGCATCGAGGATGATGAGATCGGGCCGGGCGGCGCGGGCCCGCTCCAGCGCCTGCCGGCCGGTGTACGCGCGAATCACGGCATACCCCTGGGGCGACAGGATGCTGTCGAGTGAACGCGCGGACCACTCCTGATCGTTAGCGATCAGGACCACGATGGTTCTGGTGCGTTCGGATATTCTGGGCATCAGGATCGTCTGGTTCCGGCTTTGCTTTGAAGCGCCAGCCCAACGAGGCATTGCGGCAAACCCGCTACATCCCGCAACACGCTCATGCTGGCGGCAACCTGAGGTCCCACCTGCTGCCGCCGCCCAACCCTCTGCGGAGCAAAGACTTAGCCGATCGAATCGAAGAACGGACTCGGGGGCGACCCGAACAGGTTCCGCCGGGCGTCGATCTTGATGATGCAAGGGTCGTGAAAGGAGAACATAGGAATCTGGTCGTGCCCTCCGCAATGATGGCGCACCCGCACTGGTTCCGGTCCCACGATGCCGACAGATTACACCACCCCTCCCCGTCAGGACCCCACGATGCCGTTGCGTCGCGACGAGCATCTCCAGCGCCTGGCTCGTTTCGCCCTCACCGACGACGTCCCGTCTCCGTGGGGCAGGCCCAATCCACCGGAGGGGCTAGCACCCGGAGCCCGTGAATGAACCGACTGAGGTCGATCTCTCTCCTGGTCCTGTTGAGCCTCCCCGCCGGTGTCCTGGCTGCCCAGGAAGATGCCAGCCGGGCCCTCGCGACCCGTGAGACCCTGCAGGCGATCCTGAGCAGCGGAATGAATGGCAAGGAGAAGCTCACCGATCGCGAGCGCCGGGGCATCGAGGACCGGCTCACCAATGGTGACTTCCAGGTCGGCGACCGGCTCCTGATCCGCGTCCTCGGCGACAGCGCCTTCCGGGGCGATACCCTGATGGTGCGTGCCGGCCCCGAGGTCGCCCTGGCCAACATGCCCCCGCTCAAGCTCGGCGGGGTCCTCCGCTCCGAGTTGCAGGAGAAGGCGCGGCTGCACATCGCCCAGTTCATCCGGGACCCGCAGGTGCAGGCCACCGCGCTGGTCCGCTTCGGCGTCCTGGGCAGCGTGGTCCGGCCGGGATACTACAGCGTCGGCCCGGAAAAGCCCCTCAGCGAGGCGCTGATGGCCGCCGGCGGCCTGACCGCGGATGCCGACCTCAAGAAGACCTCGATCCACCGGGACGGCGCCGAGCGCTTCTCGACCAGCGAAGTCCGGCGAGCGATGGCCCAGGGGATCTCCCTCGACCAGATGGGCATCCAGGGGGGTGACGAACTCAGTATCGGTCGCCGGAGCTCGGGCTTCGGGGCCACCGTCCCGATCATCACCGGCCTTGCGAGCATCGGAATCGCGATCATCGCCCTCGTCATCACCCAGCGCAACTGACCTGTCCCGGAAGGACGGGTTTCCCGTCCTCCCCTTGCGCGACTGAGAATTCTGGACCACTGCTCCTGATGCTGCGATCACACTGCGGACTCGGCGCTACAACCGTATGCGCCGCTCGCGGTCGAGGAGCAATCGGGATCGGCATGCGCCGATTCCTCGTGCCCCGTCAGGTTCACCCCCGGCTCCATCCCGCCTCGACAGTAGATCAGTAAGTCACCGTAGAACAACAACTTACAGCTCGCAGCCGACAGCACTCTTCCGCGCCAAGGGAGGCGCGCGCCGAGCGCCCGCCGGAGGCTCGCATCTGGTGTGGGTCTTGCGCAGGGGGCCTCCACGAAGGGCCTGATCGCTGTGCTCCAATTCTCCATGAGTGATGAGCCAATGAGTGCGCTCCCCAATTTCAGCCCTGCGGCAGTCCTCAACCCGCCCCGCTTCCGAGCCAGTGGTGTTTCTTCGGCCCGGCTGCGTCTGGTCGAGGCCCCTCACCGCAGCGTGGCCCACGTAGCCCCCGATCTGTCGATGACCCATGAGGTGGCGCGCCGGGCACTCAACATCGTGGTGGCCTGCATCGGCCTGGTACTCGCCGCCCCGATCATGCTCGTCGTCGCGATCGCCGTGAAGCTGACCTCGCCCGGACCGGTGATCTACACCCAGATCCGGATCGGGCAGGATCGCCGTCGCCGGGGGGGCAGCGCCGGCGCCCCCCGTCGTGCCAACGACCTGGGCGGGAAGCCGTTCCGGATCTACAAGTTCCGGACGATGCGGGTGGATGCGGAGAAGGCGAGCGGTGCGGTGTGGGCCACCCAGAACGATCCCCGCGTCACCCCGATCGGCCGGGTGCTGCGCAAGTACCGGCTGGACGAGTTGCCGCAGCTCTTCAACGTGATCCTCGGGGACATGAACATCGTGGGGCCGCGCCCCGAGCGCCCGGTGATCTTCCAGGAGCTGCGCCAGACGATCCATGGCTACGAGTACCGCCAGCTGGCCCGCCCCGGGATCACCGGGCTGGCCCAGGTGAGCCAGAACTACGACTCCAACCTCGACGACGTGAAGCGGAAGGTCCAGTACGACCTGACCTACATCCGGAAGCAGAGCCTGGTCGAGGACATGCGGATCATGGCGCTGACCGTTCCTGTGGTGCTCTTCGGCAAGGGCGGCTGGTAAGCGAAGCAGCGCCGCGCCAGGAACGGCACGAGGCCGTCACCCGCCAGGGTGACGGCCTCGTGCATTCCGGGGACCTCAGGCGGTGCGGCGGGTGGGTTCCCAGATCGAGTTGGACTCGCCGCGGAGCGCCTTGGTCCACGCGAGGAAGCCGGCGAGGTGGGTGGCGAGCACGAATCCCGAGATGGTGACGAGCCGCGGGAGCCGGCGCCCCTCCGGCGCCCGCATCGCGATGGTGCCGAGGAGGCAGCCGATCACGGCGAGGATGAAGCCGACGAGCGCGATCGGCGACTCCAGCGCGAGCAGGGCGAGCCCGACCAGGGCGAACGGTGCGGTCAGGAAGACCAGCCACCGGACGAGCTTGTGGGACCAGAGCATCCAGGCGAACGCCCCGTAGCGGACGGGATTCAGCAGGTGGCGCTTGTACCAGAGCGTCTGGAGTCCGCGTGCCATGGTCCGCGCCTTCCGGCGATACTCGCGTTGCAGCGACCCGGTTCGCGGCACGAGGCAGACGGCGGCGTCGACGGACACGGCCCGGAATCCGTGCTCGCGGGCCACGAGCGCCGAGGCAAAGTCGCGCGAGAGCTCGGCGGGCAGGGTGATCCGGTGGAGCTGCTGGCGGATGGCGTAGAAGCAGCCGCTCGCCCCCACGATCGAACCGACCCGCGTCTCCAGCGAGCGGACCCACATCTCGTACCCCACATACCCCGACTCGCCGGCATTGGCCTCGACGGTGATGTCGCTGACGCTCACGTCCCGGCCCGAGGCCACTCCGATCGTCGGATCCTGGAACACGCGGATCAGCGGTTTGAGGGCGTCGGGGAGGATCCGGATCGTGGCGTCGGTGTTCACCACGATCGAACCACGCAGCCGAGGCAAGACGGCATTCTCCGCCGCCGTCTTCCCCGACCGCTGGGGCATGCGGGACAATTCGACCCCGCGGTCCGCGTACTCCGAGACAATTTGGTCCGTCGAATCCGTAGATGCGTCAGAAATGACCACGATCTGGCGCCGGTCCGCCGGGTAATCGAGTGCCAGCAAGCTCTCGACCGTCCGACGGATGTTCCGCTCTTCATTATATGCCGGGACAACGATGCTGATCTCCGGCCACTCCGGTGGGTCCTCCCACTGGCGAGGCACTGGAAGAATCCGGCTCAGGATTCGCAGTGCAAGCGGGTACCCCAGGTACGCCCATCCCATCAGAAGGATCGGCAGGACCAGCAGCACGATGGCGACGGTCTGGATCATGTCGTTGGTCCGCGCGAAAAACGCGAAGGTGAGTGTAAGGAGAGATATCGATGCGATCCGCCCGCCAGCTGCTCCGGCAGGCCCTCGGGAGCGTCCACCTCTACGTGAGCCGGACGCCGCCCGACACGTTGGGCACCTACCTGTCGCAGCTCTTCCAGCGCCTCAATATCAACTGCGTGCTCGACGTGGGCGCGCACTTCGGCGAATACGGCCGCTTCCTCCGCGGAATCGGCTTCGCCGGACTCATCATCTCGGTGGAGCCGGTGGAGGCGAGCTTCGAGCGCCTGAGCCGCGAGGCCCACGGCGACGGGCACTGGGCGGTACATCACCTGGCCCTCGGCTCCCGTGATGGCGTCGGCGAGATGAACGTGACGGAGGGAAGCGACTTCACCTCGTTCCTTTCCCCGAATGCCTATTCCACCTCGGAGTTTCCGGGGTCGAGCCGGGTGGTCCGCCGCGAGCAGGTGCCCCTCCAGCGGCTCGACCACTTCTTCGCTGACCGCATGGGCGGCCTCGCCAATCCGCGGGTCTACCTCAAGCTCGACACCCAGGGCTACGACCTCGAGGTGCTGCGGGGCGCCGAGGGTTGCCTGGACCGGATCGTGGCCCTTCAATCCGAGGTTTCGGTCAAACCGATTTACCACGGGCAGCCCTCCCTGACCGAGGCCCTCGGCCACCTCGGCCAGCTGGGTTTCGAGGTAGGTGGCCTCTACCCGGTCACGCGGGACCACGCGGGGCGGGTGGTGGAATTCGACTGCGTCGCCCTGCGGGCCGGGGAGCACGGGCACGAGCCGCCCAGCGAGGCGCCGGCCACGGCGTAGCGGGTCATCCCCTGCCGCCGGCCCCATCCACGAGGCGCCGGTACAGCTCGATGTGACGGTCGATCCAGGGCTCGACGGCGTAGTGCTGGCGGAGCCGCTCGCGCGCGCGGGCGGTGCGCTCCGTCCCGGCCCTGGAGTTGTCCATCGCATCCCGGATGGCCTTCTCCAGGCCCTCCGGCGACTCCGGTGCGGCCAGCCACGCCTCACCCGTGCCGACTACATCCGGCACCCCACCGACCGCCGTGGCCACCACCGGCACGCCGGCCGCCATCGCCTCGAAGAGCGCAATCGGCGTACCCTCGGTGCGTGAACTCAGCACGAAAACATCGAAGGCCGCCATCAGGCGTCCGGCATCGGGGAGGAGTCCGTGCCAGCTGACCCGGTCGCCGATGCCGAGGTCTCGCGCGCGCGCCTCGAGCGCCGGCCGTTCCGCGCCATCGCCCACAATCGAGAATCGGAGGGCCGCATCGCCGAGCCGCGCCGCGGCATCGAGGAAGACATCGCAGCCCTTCTCGTGGGAAAGCCTCCCCACCCAGCCGATCACCCGTGTCTCCCCCGCGATCCCCAGGACCCGCCGCGCCGCGATCCGGTCGAGCGGCGGCGCGGTGGGACTCCACGCATTGGGCAGGAGCACGACCCGGGAGGGGGCGAGCCCGCTGCGGCGGAGGCGTGCCTCGACCGACCGGGAGACGGCGATCACCGCATCGTAGCGCCGGTACGAGCGGATCTGGAGCCGTTCGTAGAGCCGGTTCTTCCAGTCGCCTCCGGTGAACCCGTGGACGGTGGACACCCGCCGGGTGCGTGACGCGGCGGCCCACCCGCCAAGGACATCGGCCCGGTACCCGTGCGTATGAATCACGTCGGGCCCGTACTCCACGACCCGGGCGCGGTGCCCGGACCACTCGCTCCGATACGACCGGCGGCCCAGGCGGTTGATCAGCACCGTCACACCCGCCGCCCGGAGGGCCACCACGCTTGGCGGCTCGGGCGCGTCCTGACCCAGCACGGCGGTCACCGCCAGGTCGACACCCCGGGCGGCGAGACCGGTCCCCAGGACCTGCACCACGCTCTCGAGCCCGCCGGCCGCGCCGGGGGTGAACGCCTGGAGGATCCGCAACGGGCGGCTCAGTGGAGATTCACCGAGTCGAGCACCGGCGCAGGGAGGGTGCTGTCGATCGCGGCGAGATGGGCCGCGATCTGCCGCGCCACGAGGCGGGCCCCCGCCTCGGTGTAGTGCACGTCGTCGTAGAACCAGCGAGTCTCGTGCGGGATCGCCGCCGCAAGGTCGAGGCAGGGCAGCTGGCGGCGGCCACAGACCTCGAGGAGGGCCGCGTTGTACCGGTCCATGGCCGTGCGGAGCGCGGGGACGGTGAAGTAGTCGTGGCCGGCCTCCACCTGGAACTCACCGGTGCCCCCCATCCAGAGGAGGCGCCGAGCCGAGTCGGGGAGGGTGGGCGACCAGAGGGTCGGCTGGGTCATCAGCACCAGCCGGAGATGGCGCGCCGCCGCGAGGTCCGCGAGCCCCTCGAGATTGCGGGTGTATTCCGCGAGCGCGGGACCGAGATCGGGCAGCGAATCGAGCAGTTTCGCGTTCCGCCGGTGGGAGCGCCACACCTCGTAGTTCCGCCCCTCGGGATCCTGTACCAGGCTGGTCGAGTTCAGGCGGATGCGGGCCCGCTTGGCAAGCTGCCAGAGTGCGGTCGCCTTGTACCAGGGCGCGTCGGCGGAGAGGAGGAACTCGGTCCCCGGGCGGTGAAAGGGGCCGGGCACCACCGCGAAGGTCCGGGAGATCTGGACCCGCTCCGCCAGGGAGTCGGTGACCGGCGCGGGCGCGTGGTAGTTGTAGCCCTGCTTGAGCGCCGAGGTCAGGTCGTTGATCCCGACCATGATCACGACGAGGTTGAGCGGGGGCAGCTGCGGCACGAAATACTTCATCTCGACGACGTGATCGCGCGAGGTCAGCCCCGAGCGGCCCACGTTGCCCACCCAGACCTGCCGCCCGTCGCGGGTCGACGGAATGGCCCTGGCCACCAGGGCGGTCCACGTCTCCGGCTGGTCCAGCATGGCGCACTCGGTGGTGCTCCCGCCGATCGCGAGCACCCGGTACTCGCGCGCGTCGGGCCCGAAGTCCGGGCCCCGGATGCCGAAGGCGTTGGTGTCGAAATGGGCGGTGTCACTCACCCCCGGTACGAACTCCGGGAGCGGCGCGAAAAACCGCCGGCTGTTGGCGAGGTGCACCAGGTAGAGCCTGCTCCCGGGCAGGACCTGGCGGAGCACCAGCTCGACCACCACGAGGGTGGCCAGCGTCACCCCGGCGAGGACCGCCGCGGCGAGCAGCCTTGCCCGCAACCCGCCCCTGGTCATGCCCCCTCCACTTGCATTGTCCCTGTCAGTCCCCAGTTCGGCCGGAGGTACCCCGAGCAGAAGCGTCTCCCACCTGCGAGTGGTGTGCCACCCCAGGGGGGCGGGCACGGGGCGCCGGCGCGGCACCGGGCCCCCCGCGGTGGCGGCCACGCGACAGTCTGTGGGGCAGGCCCCCCGTCCCTGTGGACGGCCCGCGGCGAACCGGGGGTCTCCCTTGTGCGGACGCCACGGTTTGTGCTCTATCCTTGGCCGGGGTGCCGCGGGGCCGGATCTCCACAAATGGCATAGGCTTTGCTAAGCCGGTATGCACTCAAAGTACACCCTATAACAGGACATCTCCACGATGCAGGATCTGGTCGCCGAGCGGGACTTCTACGACAAGTTGTTCGCCGAGAAGCCGGAGAATGAGCACATCGTTGCCGGCTACGAGGAGTTGCACGACCTCGCCTTCGCCCAGAAGCCGAAGGGCCCGGTGCTCGACCTGGGTTGCGGCACCGGCGGCCACGCGATTCACCTCGCCCGCCGCGGTTTCGATGTCATCGCGGTGGACCTGACGCTGGGCGGCGTGAAGGGTGCGCGCGAGCGGCTCCGCCGTGAGGGCTTCACCGGCCGCTTCTTCGTCGCCGACGCCGAGCGGCTGCCGCTCCGCGACGGCGCGGTGGACACGACCTGGACATCGCTCCTCCTGCATCACTTTCCGCGGCTCGACAAGCTCCCGGGCGAGCTGGCGCGGATCACCAGGCGCCGGGTCATCGCCTTCGAGCCCAACGCGCTCAACCCGCTCAGCTGGTTCGCCTTCAACATCGTGAACCCGATCTGGGGCCTGTCGTCGACCACCAAGAACCAGCGGGCCCTCTGGCCGGACTCGCTCAAGAAGACCTTCGCCGCGGTGGGGCTCAACGCCACCGCCCTCCACTTCGTGCACCGGGCCTGGGCCGACGGCGTGGGCCTGATGGCGATGATCCGCCGGGTGTACACCGGGCTCACCGGGTGGCTGCCGCCCTCCCGCAAGGCCAACAAGTTCCTGATCATCTTCGACAAGCCGGGCGCATGACCCTCACGCGGGTCGCGCCCAGTTCCCTGGGGTCTCCCGCGGCGGGCGAGGCGGCCGGAACACCGGCAGTCCGCCCGCCGTGGGTGGTCTTCGGGGATGACTGGGGACGGCACGTCTCGACAATGCAGCATCTCTTCCGCACGATGCTGGCAACGGACACGATCGTGTGGGTGAACAGCTACGGCCACCGCCTGCCGCAACTCACGCTCTACGACATGGGCCGGGCGGTGCGGAAGATTCAGCGCATGCTGCGCCCGCAGGCGGCCGCCCCGGCGGCGGGGCCGGCCCCCACCCGCATCGTGCACCCGAAGGCACTGCCCTGGCACAATCTCAGGGTGGTTCAGGCATTCAACGAGCGCTCGCTGCTGCGGGACATCCGCCGTGCCCTCGCGGGGGTCGCCCCCGGCGTGGCCCCGTACTTCGTGACCGGCACGCCGATGACCCCGGGCATCGTGGGCCAGCTCGGTGAGCAGGCGGCAGTCTATTTCTGCATGGATGACTACGCCGAGCTCCCGGGTGTCACGGGTAACATGATCCGGCCGCTCGAAGAGAAGCTCCTGGGCCGGGTCGATGGCGTGGTGGCCACCGCCCGGGTCCTGGTCGAGAAGAAGGCCCCCCGGAACGGGCGGGTGCAGTATCTCCCGCAGGGGGTCAACTATGAACACTTCGCCGAGCCCCGTCCGGTGCCCGCGGACCTCGCGGCACTCCCCCGCCCCATCGTGGGATTCGCCGGGGGCGTCAGCGCCGCGTGCGACATCGACCTGCTGCTGGCGCTGAGCGACGCGAACCCCACCGGGACCGTGGCGCTGGTGGGCCCGGTGAGCATCGACACGGCCCGGCTGCAGCGCCCCAACATCGTGCTGCTGGGCAACCGGCCCTACGCCGAGCTCCCGGCGTATGTGCAGGGGTTCGACGTAGGCATCATCCCCTACATCCTGAACGACTGGACCCGTGCGGTCGACCCGCTCAAGCTCCTCGAGTATCTCGCGGCGGGGATCCCGGTGGTGAGCACCGAGTTGCCCGAAGTCCTCAAGTACCGCGAGGCGGTGCACGTCGCGCGCACCAACGACGACTTCGTGGCCGAGGTCCGTCGGGCCCTGGCGGGCGAGGGGCCGGCCGATCGCGCGGCTCGACAGGCGGTCGCGTTCCGGAACACCTGGGCGCGCCGGGGTGAGACCCTGCGCGAGTTCGTCACCGGCATCGCCCGCGATCGACGGGGCGCGTCGTGAGCGGACTCAAGGCGGCGCTGCTTCGGACCCTCAGCCTCCCCGGGGCCAAGACCTCGCTGTCGCCGTTCCGACGGGGGCAGGCGGCGATCTTCATGCTGCACCGTTTCCACGCCCCGGACCTGGGGGTGGAGGGGCACGACCCGGCCCTGCTCCGGCGGACGCTCGCGCACCTCCGGCGCCAGCGCTACGAGATCACGACCCTCGCCGACGTCTTCCGCCGCCTCGCGGGCGACGGGCCGCCGCTCCGCGGGGCGGTCGCGTTCACCATCGACGATGGCTACCTCGACCACGCCCAGGTGGCCGCCCCGCTCTTCGCCGAGTTCGACGCCCCGGTGACGACCTTCGTCACCACGGGGTTCCTGGACGGGATGATCTGGTTCTGGTGGGACCAGCTCGAGTACGTGTTCCGGCAGGCCCGGCGGCGCGCGGTGACGCTGACAATCGGAACGGTCAGGGTCGAGTACCGCTGGAGCAACGATGCCGAGCGGGACCGCCACCTCG
>DASZPT010000012.1:0-11135 GCA_035549935.1 Gemmatimonadales bacterium | reverse complement strand
CGGTCGCCGCCCCGGCCACCCCGGCCGCCGCCGCCCTGTCCGCCGCGCCCGCCACGACCACGCCCGCCGCGCTCGGTGCCCGCGGGGGTCTCGGTCCCGGTGCCTTCCTGTTCGTCAGCCATTTAGAACTCCAGTCCGCCTGCGCGTGCGCCGTCGGCCACCGCCTTGACGCGTCCATGGTACCGGTAGCCCGCCCGGTCGAACACCACCCTGGTGATGCCGGCTGCCTTCGCCTTGATGGCGAGGGCCTGGCCCACACCCTTGGCCTTCCCGATCTTCCCGGCCCCGTCGGGGGTGACGCCCTCGGAGTTGTCCGCGACACCGAGCAGGCACACGCCCTTGTCGTCGTCCACCAGCTGGGCGTAGATGTGCTTGAGCGACCGGAACACGGCGAGCCGCGGCCGCTCGGCCGTGCCCACCACCGTCTTGCGGACCCGGAGATGCCGGCGATACCGCAGTTCCTGCCGCGTCGAAGGAGACTTGACTGCACGCATGGGTTACTTGGCTCCTGTCTTGCCGGCCTTGCGGCGGACGGCCTCGCCCTGGTACCGCACGCCCTTGCCCTTGTAGGGCTCGGGCTTGCGCAGGCTCCGGATCTCCGCCGCCACCTGGCCCACCAGTTCCTTGTCGGGGCCCTCGATCCGCACGATGGTGTTGTTGTCCACCGTGAACTTGATCCCCGCCGGCGCCGGGTACTGCACCGGGTGCGAGAATCCCAGCGCCAGCTGCAGCCCGTTGCCCTTCGCCTCGGCCTTGTAGCCGACGCCCTGGATCTCGAGCGTCCGCGTGTAGCCCTTGGCCACCCCGTCCACCATGTTCTGGATCAGGGTGCGGGTGAGCCCGTGCAGCGCCTTGTGCCGGGCCTCGTCCGAGGGCCGGCCCACGGTCACCTGCTCGCCCGCGAGGGCGATCGAGATCTCGGGGTGGAAGGTGCGCTTGAGCTCACCCTTGGGGCCCTTGACGGAGACGTGGTGCCCGTCGACGGCCACGGTGACGCCCTTCGGCACCGCCACCGGCTTCTTACCGATACGCGACATGGTCGTTTACCAGACGACGGCGACGAGCTCGCCGCCGAGGTTGGCCGACCGCGCGTCGCGGTCGGACATGAGGCCCTTGGGCGTGGACACGATCGCCATGCCGAGGCCGTTCTTGACCCGCGGGATCTCGCGGGTCTTCACGTAGCGACGCAGGCCCGGGGTCGACACCCGCTTGAGCTCGCGGATGACCGGCTGGTCGTTGTGGTACTTGAGGTAGAGCCGCAACACGCCGCGGGCCCCGTCATCGAGGATCTTGAAGTCCGCGATGTAGTGGTTGTCGCGCAGCAGCCGCGCCAGCTCGCTCTTGAGCTTGCTCACGGGAATGTCCACCCGCTTGTGGCCGGCGGCGCACGCGTTGCGGATGCGGGCCAGCATATCCGCGACCGGATCAGTCATGCTCATCGTCTCACTCCCCTACCAGCTGGCCTTGCGGACACCCGGGATCTCGCCCTTGAGGGCCATCTCGCGGAAGCAGATACGGCACAGGCCGAACTTGCGCAGCACCGCCCGGCTCCGGCCGCAGCGCTGGCAGCGCCGCACCGTCCGGACCTTGAACTTCGGCGTGCGCTTGGCCCGCTCGATCCAACACGTCTTCGCCATCCCAGTCTCCTCAACCGTTTTGTGGAGTGAGAAGGGCGAAGGGACACGGGGTTTCCGTCAGCACCACCCCTCCGCTCCGGCAGACCGCCTGCTTCTCACGTCGCACGTCTCACGTCGTCCTGCTTACGCCACCCCCGCCAGCGGGGTCTCGCCCCGGAAAGGCCACCCGAACTCGCGCAGCAGCGCCATCGCCAGGTCGTCCCGGCCCGCCGTGGTCACCACCGTGATGTCCATCCCGTGGATCTTCTCGACCTTGTCGAAGTCGATCTCCGGGAAGATCATCTGCTCCTTGATGCCCAGGGTGTAGTTGCCCCGGCCGTCGAAGCTCTTGTTCGGCAAGCCGCGGAAGTCGCGCACCCGCGGCGCCGCCAGCGTGATGAACCGGTCCAGGAACTCGTACATCCGGGCGTTGCGGAGCGTGACCGACACGCCGATCGGGAGCCCCTGCCGCAGGCCGAAGTTCGCGATCGCCTTCTTGGCCCGCCGGATGACCGGCTTCTGCCCGGTGATCGTCGCCAGTTCCTCGGCCACGGTCTCGATCAGCTTGGGGTTCTTCGCCCCCTCGCCCATGCCCACGTTGAGCACGATCTTGACCAGGCGCGGCACCTGGTGCGGGTTGGTCAGCCCGAACTGCTTCGTCAGGTTGGCCCGGATCGTCTGCTCGTAGTAGGTCTTGAGCCGGGGCACCCCGTCGACCGACTTGGGCGACGGATCGACCGGGAGGCCGGAGCCCCCCTTCTCCTTGCCCTTGCCGCCGCCGGCCGGCCGCTTCTCGGCGGCCTTCGCCTCGCCCTTCGGCGCCTTCTCCTTCGTCTCGGCCATACTCAGCGATTCCTCGGAATGGACTGCCCCGACTTCACCGCGATCCGCTCCAGCGTCCCGTCGGCGTCCTTCTGCCGGCGGATCCGGGTCGGCTCGCCCGTCTTGGGATCGATCAGCATCACCTTCGAGTGGTGAATCGGCGCCTCGCGGGTGATGATCTGGCCCGGCGTGTTCGGCGTCGGCCGCTGGTGCTTCTTGATCAGGTTCACCCCCTGGACCGTCACCCGCCCGGTCTTGGGGTTCACCCGCAGCACCGTGCCCCGCTTGCCCTTGTCGTCGCCCGAAATCACCTGCACCGTGTCCCCCGAGGTGATGTGGAGGGTCTGGCGCACCGGCGGCGCATGCCGCACCCGCTTGGCCTTCTTGTAGACGAGCGGCTTCATGTCAGAGCACCTCCGGCGCGAGCGAGACGATCTTCATGTACCGCTTCTCGCGCAGCTCACGGGCCACCGGCCCGAAGATACGGGTTGCGCGGGGTTCGCCCTGGTCGTTGATCAGCACCACCGCGTTCTCGTCGAAGCGGATGTAGGAGCCGTCCTTCCGGCGGGTCTCCTTCACGGTCCGCACGATCACCGCCTTGGCCACGTCGCCCTTCTTCACCTGACCGGTCGGGATCGCATCCTTGATGGTCACGACGACCTTGTCGCCCACGCCGGCGTAGCGGCGCTTGCTCCCGCCCAGCACCCGGATCACGAGCGCCTTCCGCGCTCCCGAGTTGTCGGCGACCTTGACGATCGATTCTTGCTGTATCATGGCATCCTCATTGTGCGCGGCGCTGTAGCCAACGCGTGCCTTGGCGCTACTTCGCCCGCTCCACGATCTCGATCACCCGCCAGCAGACCGTCTTGGCGAGGGGCCGGGTCTCCATGATCCGCACGGTGTCGCCCACCTTGGCGCCGTGCTCGTCCCGGGCCTTGATCCCCTTGGTCCGGGTCACCTGCTTGCCGTAGGCCGGGTGCGCGAACCGCCGCGTCAGCGTGACCGTGACGGTCTTGGTCATCTTGTCGCTGGTCACCACACCGGTCCGGACCTTCCGCTGCGCCCGGGGCTTCGTCGTCGACTCAGTCATCGTTCGTCTCTCGTAAGGGCTCGCGCCGGGGACATGCCTGCCCCCCGCCGCCGGCGGTTACTTCGCCAGCTCCCGCTGCCGGAGAATCGTCTTGATCCGCGCGATGTCCCGGCGCAGATGGCGGAACTGCATCGGATTCTGGATCGACTCCGTCGCCGAGCGGAACCGGAGGCGGAACCGCTCCTCGGTGAGCTCCGCCAGCTTGGCCTTGAGGTCGTCCACCGACAGCTCGTGCCAGTTGGTCTTGGTCGTCGCCATCTCAGTCCTCCGTCCGCTTCACGAACCGGGTCCGCACCGGCAGCTTCGCCGCGGCCAGTCCGAGCGACAGCTTCGCCAGATCCAGGGCCACGCCCTCGACCTCGAACAGCATCCGGCCGGGCTTCACCACCGCCACCCAGCCCTCGGGATTGCCCTTGCCCTTGCCCATGCGGGTCTCGGCCGGCTTCTTCGTGATCGGCTTGTCCGGGAAGATCCGGATCCAGACCTTGCCGCCCCGCTTCATCTCGCGGGTCATCGCCACGCGGGCCGCCTCGATCTGCCGGTTGCTGATCCAGCCCGGCTCCAGGCTCATGAGCCCGTACTCGCCGAACGCCACCGAGTTCCCCCGCGTGGCGATCCCCTTGGTCCGGCCCTTGAACGTCTTCCGGAACTTGACGCGCTTCGGTGCCAGCATCGGTCAGTTCCCCGTGCTGTAGGTACGGCCGGACAGGTCTTCGATCACTTCACCCTTGAAGATCCAGACCTTGATCCCGATCGTGCCGTACGTGGTCTTGGCGGTGCCGTGCGCGTAGTCGACGTCGGCCCGCAGCGTGTGGAGGGGCACCCGCCCCTCGCGGTAGCCTTCGGTCCGGGCGATCTCGGCGCCGCCCAGGCGGCCGCCGGCCCGCACCTTGATCCCCTGCGCCCCCATCCGCATCGCGCTCTGCACCGCCCGCTTCATCGCGCGGCGGAACGAGATGCGCTGCTCCAGCTGGTGCGCGATGTTGTCGGCGACCAGCTGGGCCGACAGCTCCGGCCGCTTGATCTCCTCGACATTGATCGCCGCTTCCTTCCCGGTGAGCTGCGCCAGCTCGTCCCGGAGCTTGTCCACCTCGGCGCCCCGCTTGCCGATCACGACGCCCGGACGGCCGGTATGCACCGTCACCGTCACCTTGCCCGGCCGGCGGTCGATGTCGATCTGCGCGATCGCCGCGTGCCCCAGCCGCGCCTTCAGGTACTTCCGGATGAGCTCGTCCTCCTTGAGGAGGGCCGGCATCTCCTTGGTGGCGTACCACCGGGACGTCCACTGCTTGACGATCCCGAGGCGGAAGCCGATCGGATGGGTTTTCTGCCCCATTACTCGCTCTCCTTGGTCGCCACGTGAATCTCCACGTGGCTCGTGGGCTTCCGGACGGGCACCCCCCGGCCCTGCGCCGCCGCATGGAACCGCTTGAGCGGGCGGCCCATGTCGATGACCGCCTTGGTCACCACCAGGTCGTCCACATCCAGCGAGGTGTTGGCCTTGAGCGCCGCCTGCTCCGCATTCGCCACGGCCGACCGCAGGGTCTTCTCGATCTGCTTGGCCGCCAGCTTCTTGCTGAACTTGAGGATGGCGTACGCCTCGTTGACGTTCTTCCCGCGGATCAGGTCCACGACCAGCCGCATCTTCCGAGGCGACTGCCGCACCCACCGCTGGATCGCATGGGCTTCCATGGTCACTCCGCCTTGGCCTTCTTGTCCGCCACCAGCTTGCCGCTGTGGCCCCGGAACAGCCGGGTCGGGGCGAACTCACCCAGCTTGTGCCCCACCATGTTCTCGGTGACATACACCGGGACGAACTTGTTCCCGTTGTGCACCGCGAAGGTGTGCCCCACGAACTCGGGCAGGATCGTGCTCGCCCGGCTCCAGGTCTTCACCACCCGCTTCTCGTTCTTGCTGTTGAGGCCCTGGACCTTGTCCAGGAGCGCTGCCTGCACGAACGGGCCCTTCTTGATGCTCCGCGACATGATCTATCCTCTTACTGCGTGGCCTTGCCGCGCTTGCGGCCGCGGACGATGTACTGGTTCGACCCCTTCTTCGGGTGCCGGGTCTTGCGGCCCTCCGGCTTGCCCCACGGCGTCACCGGGGGACGGCCGCCCGAGGTCTTGCCCTCGCCGCCGCCCAGCGGGTGGTCCACCGGGTTCATCGCCACGCCGCGGACCCGGGGATTGCGGCCCAGCCAGCGGCTCTTCCCGGCCTTGCCCACCGAGAGCAGCTCGTGCTCGGCATTCCCCACCTCGCCGATCGTCGCGAGGCACTTCGCGTGCACCCGGCGCATCTCCGTCGAGCGGAGCCGCACCGTGACGTAGTCCCCTTCCTTCGCGACGACCTGGACCCCGGTGCCGGCCGAGCGCGCCAGCTGGCCGCCCTTGCCGATCTTGAGCTCCACGCAGTGCACCGTCTCACCCAGCGGCACCTCGCCCAGCGGGATCGCGTTGCCCACCCGCGGGTCGACACCCGGCCCCGAGAGCACCGTGTCCCCGACCTGCAGCCCCTTGGGGTGCAGGATGTAGCGCTTCTCGCCGTCCGCGTAGTGGATCAGCGCGATGCGGGCGCTCCGGTTCGGATCGTACTCGATCGTCGCGACCTTCCCCGGAATGCCGAACTTGTTCCGCTTCCAGTCGATCTTGCGGTACATCCGCTTGTGCCCGCCACCGATCCAGCGCATGGTGACGTGCCCCTGGTTGTTCCGCCCGCCGGTCTTGCGGAGCGGCTCGAGCAGGCTCTTCTCGGGCCGGTCGGTCGTGATCTCCGCGAAATCGGAGACCGACTTGAACCGGGTGCCGGGCGTGACCGGCCGGAATTCACGGATGCCCATATCAGCCCTCGAACACGGGGAGCGTCTCCCCGTCCTTCAGGGTCACGATGGCCTTCTTCCACCGGGACGTGAGACCCTTGGTCCGCCCGCGGATCACCAGGTCGCGCCGCACCTGCATGGTGCGAACGCTGGTTGCCGTCACCCCGAAGAGCTGCTTGAGGGCGTCCTTGATCTCGAACTTGGTCGCCTGGGGGTGCACCTCGAACGTGTACTCCTTGCGCAGCTGGTAGGCGGCCGAGGACTTCTCGGTCACCACCGGGCGCACGATGGTCTCGTGCAGCGCGGGCATTTACTTGCCCCCCTTCTTCTTGGGCGCGGCCTTCTTGGCGGCCTTCGCCTTGGGTGCGGCCTTCTCGGCCTTGGGCTTGGCGGCCTTGGCGGTCTTCGCCTTGGGCGCGGCCTTCGCCTTGGCGGCCGGCTTCTCCGCCTTCGGCTTCTCGGCCCTGGGGGCCGCCGCCTTCTTCTCGGCCTTCGGCTTGGCGGCCTTCGGCTCCCGCACCACCGGCGCCGCCTTGGGCGACGGGGTGAACGGACGCACGAACGGCGCGGCCGGCTCGCCGGCCAGCGCCGGCTCCTCGACCACCACCACCTGGGCCCAGAGCACGTCGTAGGCGCTGGCCTCGGTGTACGGCAGCACGTCGACCGTCGGGAGGTTCCGGGCACTCAGGTACAGCGCCTCGCTCACCCCGTGGGTCAGCACCAGCACCTTCCGGTCGGCGACGCCCAGCTTCTCGAGCAGCCCCACCAGCTCGCGGGTCTTCGGGCTCTGCTGCTCGAAGCGCTCCACCACGATCAGGCTCCCCTCGGCGGCGCGCGCATTGAGCGCGCTCTTGCGGGCGAGCTGCTTGACCTTGCGCGGCATGTCCAGCCGGTAGTCCCGCGGCTGGGGGCCGAACACCTTGCCGCCGCCGGGCCACAGCGGCGACCGGGTCGAGCCCTGCCGGGCGCGGCCGGTGCCCTTCTGCTTCCACGGCTTCTGGTTGCCGCCCGAGACGAAGCTGCGCGTCTTGGTGGCATGGGTGCCCTGGCGCTGGTTGGCCAGGAAGACCTTCACGGCCTCGTGCAGGACCGGGCCGTTCACGGTGCCGTCGAAGAACGTCTCCGGCAGCGCGTAGGCGGCGCCCTTCCTGGCGCCGGCCGGCGAGTAGTGCGGGGCCTCAATCATGGCGGCTCCGTCCGTGCTGCTTGTTCACGAGCAGGATCCCGTGCTTGGCGCCGGGCACCGCCCCGCGCACGAAGAGCAGGTTCCGCTCGGCGTCGATCTTCACCACCCGGAGACCGAGCTCCGTGTGCCGCTCGGCGCCCATGTGGCCCGGCATCCGCTTGCCCTTGATGACACGGGACGGGTCGGTGCCCGGCGAGATCGAGCCCGGCTTGCGGTGCCGGGTGTTGCCGTGGGTGGCGGGACCGCCGCCGGCGCCGTACCGGTGCACCATGCCCTGGAAGCCGCGGCCCTTGGTGGTGCCGGTGACCTTCACCAGCTCGCCCGCCGCGAAGATCCCGACGGTCACCGTGTCGCCCGGCTTGTAGCTCGCGTCACCCGTCTCGAATTCCTTGAGGATCCGGGGCGCCGCCTCGAGCGTCGCCGCCTTGGCATGCCCCAGCTCCGCCTTGGTGCTGCGGATCGGCGCCTTGGCGCCGAAGCCCAGCTGCACCGCGCCCGACTTCACCTGCAGCACGCGGCAGGGGCCCGCCTCGATCACCGTCACCGGGACCGAGGTGCCATCCTCCGCGAACACGCGGGTCATGCCGAGCTTCTTGCCGATCAGTCCGTTGGCCATGGCTATTCGACCTTGATCTCCACGTCCACCCCGGCCGGCAGGTCGAGCTTGGTCAGCGCGTCCATGGTCTGCGGGCGGGAGTCGTTGATGTCGAGGAGCCGCTTGTGGGTCCGGAGCTCGAACTGCTCCCGGCTCTTCTTGTCGATGTGCGGGCTGCGGAGCACGGTCCACCGTTCGATCTTCACCGGCAGCGGAATCGGCCCCGACACCTGCGCCCCCGTCTTCTCGGCGGTGCGCACGATGTCCGCCGCGGCCTGGTCCAGCACGCCGTGGTCGAACGCCTTCAGTCGAATGCGAATTCTCTGTGCCATACTCGTCGCCCGTTCCTCGGAAGGAGCGGCCGGCGCACGGTCCCTGACCGTCCGCCGGCCCGTCCGCCTTACTTCAGGATCTTGGTCACCACGCCGGCGCCCACGGTGCGGCCACCCTCACGGATCGCGAAACGGAGGCCTTCCTCCATCGCGATCGGGATGATCAGGGTGATCCGCATCTGGATGTTGTCGCCCGGCATCACCATCTCGACGCCCTCGGGCAGCTCCACCGACCCGGTCACGTCCGTGGTGCGGAAGTAGAACTGCGGCCGGTAGCCCTTGAAGAACGGGGTGTGACGGCCACCCTCCTCCTTCGTGAGGACGTACACCTCGGCATTGAACTCGGTGTGCGGGGTGATGCTGCCGGGCTTCGCCAGCACCATGCCGCGCTCGATCTCGTGCTTCTCGATGCCGCGGAGGAGGAGACCGACGTTGTCACCGGCCTGGCCCTCGTCCAGCAGCTTGCGGAACATCTCGACGCCGGTGACCGTGGTCTTCTTCTCGGCGTTGAAGCCCACCAGCTGGACTTCCTCGCCCACCTTCACCTTGCCACGCTCCACGCGGCCGGTGGCCACGGTGCCGCGGCCGGTGATCGAGAAGACGTCCTCCACCGGCATCAGGAAGGGCTTGTCCACCTCGCGCTTGGGCTCCGGGATCGAGCTGTCGAGCGCGTCGAGGAGCTCCCACATCTTCTTGACCCACTGCTCCTCGCCCTTGATGGCGCCCATCGCCGAGCCCCGGATCACCGGGACGTCGTCGCCCGGGAACTCGTACTTGCTGAGGAGCTCACGCACCTCGAGCTCGACCAGGTCGAGGAGCTCGGGGTCGTCCACCAGGTCGCACTTGTTCAGGAACACGACGATGTACGGCACGTTCACCTGGCGGGCCAGGAGGATGTGCTCGCGGGTCTGCGGCATCGGGCCGTCCACCGCGCTCACCACCAGGATCGCCCCGTCCATCTGCGCGGCGCCGGTGATCATGTTCTTCACGTAGTCCGCGTGGCCCGGGCAGTCGACGTGCGCGTAGTGGCGCTTGTCGGTGCTGTACTCCACGTGGCTCGTCGCGATGGTCAGGATCTTGGTCGCGTCGCGGCGGCCCTGCGACTCCGACGCCTTGGCGACGGTGTCGTACGGGACGTAGGCCGAAAGGCCCTTGTCGGCCGTCACCTTGGTGAGCGCGGCCGTCGTGGTGGTCTTCCCATGGTCAACGTGGCCGATGGTGCCGACGTTCACGTGGGGCTTCGTGCGCTCGAATTTGGCCTTGGCCATACGATCCTCGAGGTGACTGGCTGTCTACAGCGTAAAAAAGGGAAAAACCGGTTCTCAGGACTTCTTCTTCGCGATGATCGCTTCCGCGATCGTCTTGGGCACTTCCTCGTAATGCTCGAACTCCATCGAGTACACCGCGCGCCCCTGGGTCATGCTGCGGAGCTGGGTGGAGTACCCGAACATCTCCTTGAGCGGCACGTGCGCCGCCACCACCTGCGCCTCGCCCCGCTGCGTCATCCCGCCCACCCGGCCGCGCCGGCCCGAGAGGTCGCCCACCACGTTGCCGAGGAAGTCGGCGGGGGTGACCACCTCCACCTCCATCACCGGCTCCAGGATGATCGGCTTGGCCTGCTGCGCCGCCTGCTTGAACGCCATCGAGCCGGCGATCTTGAACGCCATTTCGCTCGAGTCGACGTCGTGGTAGCTGCCGTACACCAGGGTGGCCTTCACGTCCACCACCGGGTAGCCCGCCTGGATGCCGTTCTCCAGCGCCTCCCGGATGCCGGCTTCCACCGGCTTGATGAACTCGCGCGGGATCACGCCGCCCACGATCTTGTCCTCGAACACGAAGCCCTCGCCCGGCTTGGTCGGCTCGAGGTGGATCACCACGTGGCCGTACTGGCCCTTGCCGCCCGACTGCCGGATGAACTTCCCCTCGACGTTCTCGACCTTGCGGGTGATCGTCTCGCGGAACGCCACCTGCGGCGCGCCCACGTTCGCCTCGACCTTGAACTCCCGCTTCATCCGGTCCACCAGGATCTCGAGATGGAGCTCGCCCATCCCGGCGATGATCGTCTGCGACGTCTCCTGATCGGTCCGCACCCGGAAGGTCGGGTCCTCCTCCTGGAGCTTCTGCAGCGCGATCGCCAGCTTGTCCTGGTCGGCCTTGGTCTTCGGCTCGATGGCGACGTCGATTACCGGGTTGGGGAACTTCATCGCCTCCAGGATGATCGGCTTGTCCTCGTCGCACAGCGTGTCGCCGGTGCGGGTGTCCTTGAGGCCGATCGCGGCGGCGATGTCACCCGCCAGCACTTCCTGGATCTCGTCCCGCTTGTTCGCGTGCATCTGGAGCAGCCGCGCCACCCGCTCCTTCTTGTCCTTCGTGGCGTTGTAGACGTAGCTGCCACTCTCGAGCTTGCCCGAGTACACCCGGAAGTAGGTCAGCCGGCCCACGAAGGGGTCGGTCATGATCTTGAACGCCAGCGCCGCGAACGGCTCGTTGTCGCTGGGCTTCCGGCTGATGTGGTCGGTGTCGTGCTGCGGGACGTGCCCCTGGATCGCCTCGATGTCCGTCGGACAGGGGAGGAAATCGATGACACAGTCGAGCAGCGCCTGCACACCCTTGTTCTTGAACGACGCCCCGCACAGCACCGGCACGAAGCCGTGGTTGATCGTGGCGCTCCGGATCGCC
>DASZPT010000011.1:0-1963 GCA_035549935.1 Gemmatimonadales bacterium | reverse complement strand
GGGTTAGGACAAGGATGATGGCGGCTTCGTGTCCACCAGCCGGACCCAGCCCTCCGCCTCGAGGCTCGCGCCGCCCACGAGGACGCCGTCGATCTCCGCCTCCGCCACGAGTGAGGCGACGTTGCCCAGGTTGACGCTTCCACCGTAGAGCACCGGGATGCGAGCGGTAGCCCCGAGCCGGCCGAGTTCCCGGCGGATGGCCTGGTGCACTGTCGACGCATCCTGTGGGGTCGCGTTCCGCCCCGTGCCGATGGCCCAGACCGGCTCGTAGGCGATCAGAACGCTTGCGAGATCGGACGCCGCTACTCCCTCGAGGCCGGCGCGGAGCTGACGAAGCACCACCGCCTCGGTCTGACCGGCCTCCCGCTCGGCGAGCTTCTCCCCGACACACAGCATCGGCGTGAGGCCGGCGGCAAGGATCGCCCGCACCTTCTTCCCTGTCTCGGCATCGGTCTCCCCGAACACGTGACGCCGCTCGGAGTGCCCCACCAGGGCCCCCGCCGCCCCCGCGCCCTTCGCGAGAGCCACCGAGGTCGCGCCGGTGAAGGCTCCCTTGGGCTCCCAGTGGACATCCTGGGCTCCGACCCGGATATCGGGTCGTCCCCGGAGGGCCTCGGCCGTCGCCAGGAGCGAGACCGCCGGCGGGAAGAACCAGAGGGTCCGCCCCTCGACCGGCTGGGTGAGGGCAAGAAACCGCTCCGCGAAGGCCCGGGCCTCCGACGGAGCGATGTGCATCTTCCAGTTGGCGGCGAAGACGAGATTCCGCATCAGGCGTCGTCCAGCGCGGCAACGCCCGGCAGGGCCTTCCCCTCGAGGAATTCGAGCGAGGCCCCGCCCCCGGTGGAGACGTGGCTCATCCTGTCCTCGAGCCCGGCCTGGGCCACGGCCGCCGCCGAGTCGCCCCCACCGACCACCGTGATCGTCCCGGTGGCGGTCGCGTCGGCCATGGCGCGGGCGATCGCGAGCGTGCCGTGGTCGAAGGGCGGCGTCTCGAAGACACCCATCGGGCCGTTCCAGACGACGGTCTTGGCCCGCGTGATGCGCGCGGCGAAGTCCCGCTCGGTCGCGGCGTCGATGTCGAACATCGCCCAGCCCGGCGGGATCTGGTCCCGCGGGACCGACCGGGTCGGCGTCCCGCTCTCGAGCTTCTCCCCGATGACCGCGCCCGACGGCAGCACCAGCTTTGCCCCCGCCTTGGCGAGCAGCGCCTTCGCCATCTCGACCCGATCCGCCTCCACCAGGCTGGTGCCGGTCTCGAGGCCCATCGCCTTGAAGAAGGTGCAGGCCATGGCGCCGCCGATGAGGATCTCGTCGCAGCGGGGGAGCAGGTTCTCGATCAGGTCGATCTTGCCCGAGACCTTGGCGCCGCCGAGCACCGCGACGAAGGGGCGCCTGGGATTGTCGAGCGCGCCCCCCAAGTACTGCAGTTCCTTCTCCATCAGGAAGCCGGAGACCGCCGGCTTGAGGAGCCTCGCCACCGCCTCGGTGCTGGAGTGCGCCCGGTGGGCGGAACCGAAGGCATCGTTCACGTAGAAGTCGCCCAGCGCGGCGAAGGCACCGGCCAGAGCGGCGTCGTTCTTCTCCTCACCGGCGTGGAACCGGGTGTTCTCGACCACGGCCACACCGCCCCGGGCGAGGCGCCGGGTGACGGTCGCGGCCTCCGGCGAGAGCGGGTCGTCGATGAAGGTCACCGGCGCCCCCATCAGCTTCTCGAGTTCCGCGGCACAGGGCCTGAGGCTCTGCTTCGGATCGGGCCCCTTCGGGCGTCCGAGGTGCGAGAGCAGCACCACCCGGGCGCCCTTGTCGCGCAGGTACCGGATGGTCGGCAGGGAAGCGCGGATGCGGGTGTTGTCGGTGACGACCCCGTCCTTCACGGGACAGTTGAAGTCGACCCGGACGAGGGCGCGGCGGCCGTCGAGGGCCGCCGCATCCAGCGCTCGGAGCGACCGCTTCACAACAGGCC
>DASZPT010000010.1:0-9922 GCA_035549935.1 Gemmatimonadales bacterium | reverse complement strand
TACGGACGGGATCCCCTCGAGCAGGAAGAGCCACTGCCAGCCGCGGAGTCCCAGCCAGCCATCGAGAGAGAGGAGCGCGGCCGAGATCGGCCCCCCGATGATTCCGCAGATCGGGATCGCGGCCAGGAACCAGGCGTAGGCCCGCGCCCGGGCCCGCTCCGGGTACCAGTGCGTGAGGTAGTAGATGATCCCCGGGAAGAAGCCCGCTTCCGCGACGCCGAGAAGCGCACGGAACCCGTAGAAGGTCGCGGGGGTCCGGACGAACATCATGGCGGAGGCGACGAGGCCCCAGCTCACCATGATCCGCGCGATCCAGATCCGGGCGCCAGTGCGGTACAGGATGAGATTGCTCGGCACCTCGAAGAGGCAATAGCCCAGGAAGAAGATCCCCGCGCCCAGCCCATAGACGCCGGGCCCGAAGCCGAGGTCCTCGTTCATGCTGAGCGCGGCGAAGCCGACGTTGACCCGGTCGAGGAAGTTGAGGGCGTAGAGCAGGAAGAGAAACGGGATGAGACGCCGCGTGACCTTCGCGATCGCGGTGGTGGCCTCGTCGCTCATGCGCCTCCGGTGCGGGCCAGGTTCAGCCGGTGCAGCAGGTGCAGGACGCCCGGCTCCGCCATGAGATCGTCGAGCAGGAGCCGCATCGGCCGCTGCCAGTTGGGCCGGACCGAGGACGCGGTCCCCGGCAGGTTCACGCCCTGGGACTCGAGCCACAGATCCTCGAGCCACGGGAGGACCAGCGGCGCGTCGGAGCGCCCCAGCCATTCGAGGAGGCTCGCGAGCAGATCCCAGGGCTGGTCCACCCGTCCGCCGAGCAGCGCGGCCAGCCGCTGTCCCGCGGCGACCCGCTCGTCGGCCACGACCCCGACGAGATCCTTCCGCAGGAGGCCGTAGCGCACCCGGTCCTCGATGTCGGTGCCGCTGAGCCATCCGGCGAAGGGCGGCGTGTCGTGGCTCCCCACCAGGGCGATCTCCGACTCCCGCGGCGGCGTGATGCCCCGCGTGTCGGACGCATGGAACTGGGCCAGGTACATCCCCCAGATCCGGTGGCGCGGCAGCGCCTCGTCGATCTCCCGCGGCACCGTGCCCAGGTTTTCCCCCACGATCTCGCAGCGGTGCCGGTGCGACTCGAGCGCGAGGATCGCGAACAGCTCCTCCGCGGGATAGTCGACATAGGTGCCCTGGTCGAGCGGGAGCCCGTGCGGGATCCAGTAGAGCCGGGACCAGGCCATGATGTGGTCGATGCGGAGCACGCCGGCGAGGCTCGCCTGGTGCGCAATCGCCGCCGCGATGTAGCGGTGCCCCTCCTGCCGCGAGCGGTCGGGCAGGACCGGCGAAAAGCCCCAGTCCTGCCCGCTCGGGAAGCCGGCGTCGGGAGGCGCCCCGACCGACATGCCGCCGGCGAAGAGCCCCTGGCGGGACCAGGGATCGAACCCGTCGGGGTGGACCCCCACCGCGAGATCGAGCCCGAGCCGCATCCCCTCCTGCTCCAGCCGGCCGCGGAGCGCGTGCAGCTGGCGGCGGAGCCGCACCTGGGCAACGAGATGGAACCGTTCCTCCTCCACGTCCACCTGCTCCTGGGCCGGCCGGCCCGACCGCGCCCCCTCGGGCCAGTCGCGCCAGTTGCGGCCCAGCCGCGCCTGGGCGCCCCGGAAGCGGGCGTAGTGGATCAGCTCCTCGTCCAGCTCCGCGAGGTCCGGCACCGCCGCCCCGGCCAGCGCCGCCCGGACCTCGGCGTCCGCCGCGGTCACGTCCAGCCTGGGCGGCGCCGCGGTGGGACGGTGCGACTCCCCCAGGTCGAGCAGGAGTTCCGACCAGAACAGCCGACTCACCGCGGAGTAGGGACTCGGCTCCGCCGGCGGGCTATTGAAGGTGGGGAGGAGCGGCAGCACGGTCACGAGGTCCCCGCCCTGCCGCCGGATCCAGCGACACAGCGTCTCGAGGTCGTGGAGGTCGCCGAGGGCGCGGCTCCGGACCGAACGGAGGGCCGCGACCTGCGCCCCCACTCCCCAGCTCCTGGGTGAGCCGGGCCGTCGCCAGCTCTCCACCGGCGCCGCGATGATGGTACAGGTCTCGGTGCGCCCGCCGGTCTCCACCACCAGCCGATGGTAGCCGGGTGGCAGGAGCCCCTCGGGACGGAGCTCCTCGCCGGACCGGATGAGACCGAGGTGCGCGCCGTCCTCGAGGTGGATCGAGGCGTGAAGCGCCGTGCCGAGGTGGCTGGCCGGGAGCGCCAGCGCGCCCCGCCAGGCCACGAACACCGGCGGCAGCAGCTCGGTCTTCCGGAGGGCGCGGATGGCGCGGACCGCGGCCGGGGCATCGCCGATCCCAGCGACCGGGGCACCGAGCGCCGCGGCGACCCGGAGCAGCGTCTCCGGGCCGGCGATGACGTGCTGGCCCAGCCCGTCGGTGTACTCCGTGTGCACGCCCAGCGTCCGGGCGAGGGTCTGGAGCGCCTTCAGCTCTTCCATGCGGTTCCGTCGGGAGGTGGAGGGCGACTGGCACGCCGCCAGCGACGGCGAATGATGACCGAATTCGGTCGCCCTAGCCAGTGAGACCCGGTCTCGCGATTCTTCTGGGGCGCTTAATTCTCCCCTGCCGAGCATCCCATGGACACACCCGGCGTCTTCGCCGATGCCGTCGCCCTGATCCGGGCCGGCCAGACCGATCAGGCCGTCAACCTGCTGCTCACGGCGGTGCCCGACCTCCCGGCCGAGGAGCACCAGCGAGCCCTGAGCTACGCCGGCCTGGCCTGCTATTTCGCCGAGCGGTGGGCCGACGCGCTGGGCTACTTCGAGCAGGCCGCCGCCGACTCGGAGGTTCCCGAAGACCACTTCAACGTGGCGATGTGTCTCATCCGGCTCGACCGGATCGAGGAGGCCCATTCGGCCTGGCAGCAGGTGTTCGACCTGAGCTACGCCCACCAGGATGCGCCGGAGACCTCATCGTTCTTCGAGAAGAAACTGATGTTCGCGCGGGCGCTCCGGGACGCGGGGGCCTGTGACGCGCGGGGACTCGACCTCGTCGCCCGGCAACTCATGGGGTTCTTCACCACCAATCACATCACCGACGCGAGCTTCTGGGGGATCCGCCGGGTGCCGCCGTTCGAGGCGGTGCTGGAAACGACGCGGGATTACTACCGGGCGATGGGCAAGCCGGAGAGCGACTGGACGGCATTCCTCGACGGGCTGGCCCCGGAGGTGGACGAGGAGGGCCGGGCGTTACTCGCGACGATGCGGGATGGGTACGTCGAGGGGTGAGGTGGCCTGGGGCCTGGGGCCTCAAGCACCGCGCCACCTCCCCCCTAGCCGAGTGCCACCACCTCCGCCGACCCCAGCCGATTGCCGATGAAGCGGGATCCGACCTGCCGGAACCGGGGCTCGTCGTCACTCACGGCAAAGCGATGGTACACCGGTGCTCCAGGCGGAGCGGCGAGGTCCCTGGCCTCGAGCGTCGCCGCCACAGCCCGGGCGGTCTCCTCGGCGCTGTCGATCAGCGTCACCTCCGGCCCCATCACCCGCGACAGCAGCGGCTTGAGCAGCGGGTAGTGGGTGCACCCCAGCACCAGCACATCGACATGAGAATCGCGGAGCGGCGCCAGGTATTCCTGCGCGATGAGCTCCGCCGCCCGGTGATCGAACCACCCCTCCTCCACCAGCGGCACGAGGAGGGGGCAGGCCCGCTGCTCCACCCGGAGCCCGGGCGCGAGCGCCTGGATCGCCCGTGCATAGGCGTTGCTCGCGATGGTACCCGCCGTGCCGATCACGCCGACCGGACCGCCATGGGTCGCCGCCACCGCCGCCCGCGCCCCGGGCTCGATCACCCCGATCACCGGCACGGGAGACTCCGCCTGCAGAGTGCCGAGGGCGTGGGCCGTGCTCGTGTTGCAGGCGATGACGACCATCTTCACCCCCTGCTGCAGCAGCCAGTGCAGGATCTCCCGGCTGTAGCGCCGCACCGTCTCGGGACTCTTGGGCCCGTACGGCACCCGCGCCGTGTCGCCGAAGTAGATGGTGGACTCGCCCGGCAGCCGGTCATAGATCGCCCGCGCCACCGTGAGCCCGCCGATGCCGCTGTCGAAGATGCCGATCGGCGCCGGGTTCACGGGAACCTCACCGGAACCTGGACACTCGCGCCGACGCCCCCGGGAATCGGTACCGCCCGGATGTCGAGGTCCCGCGGGAAGTCCCAGAGGTGGGCGGATACATACGCCTCGACCGCCGAGAAAAGGTGATTGAAACCGAGGAGGACCAGCCAGTCCTGCCGTTCCTTCCGCTTGGCGCTCTGGCCCGCGGAGCTGGTGCGCTCCATGTAGCGCAGTTCCTGGGCGGTCTTGATACTCATCCCGATCGTCACGCCTTCCCACGCCACGAACAGCGCCCCGGTGAGCTTCCGGTTGAGGCGGGCCTGTCCCCAGCCGGGAATCAGGATCGACCGCCACATCGCGCCCATCGGGCTCACCGGGGGCTTGGAGCCGCCGGCGGAGTCGGCGCCGGGAGGGGTGGGCGTCGCAGGGATTGCCACCGGCGGGACCACCCGGGCCGAGTCCCGTCCTGCGGAGGCGCTGTCCTGGGCCCAGAGGGTCCCGTGACCCGGACCGCACAGGCACAGCAGGAGCCCCAGGCACCACACCGCCAGCCGTCCGCGATGCCGGACCCTCACCGCACGATCTCCCGCGCCGCCTGGGCGAACTGCTCGACGTCCTCCGCGGTCGTATCCCACGACATCATCCAGCGAACCTCCGACAGCACCGGGTTCCAGACGTAGAAGAACGCCCGCTCCTGCAGCGCAGGAATATGGGCGGGCGGAACCCGTGCAAACACCCCGTTGGCCTGCACCGGCTGGGTCAGCCGCACCCCCGGGATACCCTCCAGCCGCTCGGCAAGGAGCCGGGCCATCCGGTTGGCATGGGCGGCATTGCGGCGCCAGAGGTCCCCGCCGAGGAGTGCTACGAACTGGGCCGCGAGAAACCGCATCTTGCTGGCGAGCTGCATCCCCTGCTTGCGGATGAAGGGGAAGTCGGCCACCTCCAGCTCCCGGAGGAACACCACCGCCTCCGCCCCCATCAGCCCGTTCTTGGTCCCGCCAAACGAGAGAATGTCCACGCCGGCATCCGTCGTGATCGCCCGGAGCTCGACACCGAGGCCCACGGCGGCGTTGGCGATCCGGGCACCATCCATGTGCAGGAGTAGCCCGTTGGCGTGCGCCGTCTCGGCCAGTTCCCGCACCTCCTCCGGGGTGTAGACCGTGCCGAGCTCGGTGGCCTGGGTGATCGAGACGACCCTGGGCTGAACCCGGTGCTCGTCGCCGATCCCGGTGAGCCGGCTGATCACGTCCGCCGGCCGGATCTTTCCGTCCGGCGAGGGACACAGCACCAGCTTGCAGCCGGTGAATCGCTCCGGCGCCCCGCATTCGTCCACCTGGATGTGGGCGCCCTCGCTGGTGATGACGGCGTGATGCGGCCGGGTCACCGCCTGGATGCCGAGCACGTTGGCGGCAGTGCCGTTGAAGACCGGAAAGGCGCGGGCCGCCGCTCCGAAATGCTGCCGGAAGATCGCGCCGGCCCGCTCGGTCCAGAGGTCGTGGCCGTAGGAGGGCGCGTGGCCGACGTTGGCCTCGCGCAGGGCGTCCAGGACCTCCGGGTGCACCCCGGCGTAGTTGTCGCTGGCGAAATGCCGTTTCTGTGTCATGACGCCACCAGGACGGGAAGCGCGGCGGGAACGATGCGGATGTCCATCCGGCCCGAGACCTCGCGGATCTCGCCGTCGAACTGCGCGTGGAGCGGGCCATTGGCGGAGACCACCGAGAGCCGGGTCGCCTGGAAGCTCCGGACGTGGCGGAGACGGACGTGCTGGCCCACCATCACGAGGGGGAGCTTGAGGAGGATGCCCGGGACCGAGGAGTGCTGAATGGCGCAGACGTCGAAGAGGCCGTCATCGGGCCGGGCGCGCGGGGTGAGGCGGAACCCCCCGCCCACGCAGGGGCCGATCCCGATCTCGAGGAGCAGGAGCCGGTCCCGGAACCGGTGATGGTCTCCGGCGACCTCGAGCTCCGGGGCATCGAAGCGGCGGACCACCCGCGCGACCGCCCGGAGATAGGCCGGCAGACCCCGGCCCAGGTCCCCCCCGTTCACCGCCCGGGCGACTTCGGCATCGAAGCCGATCCCCACCGAGTTGATGAAGTACTCGCCCCAGGCTTCGCCGACGTCGAACCGCCGGATCGCCGCGGTGCGCAGCCGCTCGACCGCGCGGTG
Organism: Gemmatimonadales bacterium; assembly: GCA_035549935.1. Lineage (GTDB taxonomy): Bacteria > Gemmatimonadota > Gemmatimonadetes > Gemmatimonadales > GWC2-71-9 > JADJOM01. The sequence goes on along the minus strand of DASZPT010000010.1, from coordinate 3,669 downwards.
GGGCGAGCGACCCACCGTCCCCGCCATCTTCGCGTAGTCGTTGCCGGTGCCGGCGGGGAGGACGGCGATGGGGGGCCGGTCGGCCACGCGGGCGCGGAGCAGGCCGTTGGCCGCCTCGTGCAGCGTCCCGTCACCTCCCAGAACCACGATCCGCTCCGTCCCTGCCTCCGCCGCCCGGGTGGCGATGCCCACCGCGTCGCCGGGGCCGGTGGTGTCGATCCGCTCGACGGCGCCCCAGGCCTGCCGGGCCGCGTCGAATGCCGCCGCCGCCACCCGGCCGGCGTGACCGTTGCCGGCGGTGGGATTGACGATCAGGACTGTGGTCAAGGAAGGACGCGGAGCGTCAGGCGCATGGCGAGGGGATCATACCCAAGGCCAGGCGGCGAACGGTAGGCCCGTGGGGCCGTCGTGTCCGCCGCCTGGCGGGAGCGTGTGGGAATCGAACCCACCGGAGCCGCCGATGGCGCCTCCATCGCGGTTTTGAAGACCGGCCGAGCCACCAGGCCCGATCCACCCCCGGGATTGTGCGACGAGCGCTACCCGACCGCCGCGACGACGTCGATCTCGACCCGCACGTTCCGCGGCAGGCCCGCCACCGCGACCGTGGAGCGGGCCGGCTTGTGCGCCCCGAATGCGGCGGCGTACACCTCGTTCATCGCGGTGAAGTCCGCCATGTCCACCAGGAAGACCGTGGTCTTCACCACCTTGGACAGGTCGGAGCCCGCGGCCTGGAGCACCGCGCGCAGGTTCTGGAGCACCCGCTCGGTCTGCTCCTTGATTCCGCCGTGGACGATTTCCCCGGTCGCCGGGTTGATCGCGATCTGGCCGGCGCTGTAGAGGAATCCGTTCGCGATGACGGCCTGGCTGTAGGGGCCGATCGCCTTGGGGGCGTCCTCGGTGGCAATGATCTTCATAGGTCCATGGTGGTGGTGAGAGTGTGTACGCGGAACACCTAGAACAGCCCCTCGATCTTTCCGTCCGGGTACACCCGGATCGCCTCGGCGCTCGGCGTCTTCGAGAGCCCCGGCATCGTCATGATCTCCCCCGCCAGGGCCACGATGAAGCCCGCCCCGGCCGACGGGTAGACGTCCCGCACACTGATCCTGAATCCCTTCGGCCGCCCGAGCCTGGTGGCATCGTCGCTGAAGGAGTACTGGGTCTTGGCCATGCAGACCGGGGTGTTCCCCAGCCCCATCTCCTCGCACTGGGTGATCGCCTTCTCCGCCGTGGCCGAGAAGTTCACCCCGTCGGCGCCGTAGACCTGGGTGGCGATGGTCTCGATCTTCTGCTTGATGGGGAGGGCCGCGTCGTAGAGCGGCTTGAAGTTCGCCTTCCCCTCGTCCAGGACGGCCAGGATCTCGTTGGCCACCTCGATCCCCCCGTCCCCGCCCCGGGCCCACACGTCGGAGAGCGCCACCCGGGCGCCCCAGCTCCGGGCCGCGGACAGTACGGCCTCCTGCTCCTCTTTTGTGTCAGAGAGGAAACGGTTGAGCGCCACGATCGCGGGTACCCCGAACTTCTGGACGTTCTTCACGTGGGCCTCGAGGTTCACCATTCCACGCTGTAACGCCGCCACGTCGGGCGTCCCGAGGTTCTCCTTCTTGACGCCGCCGTGCATCTTGAGCGCCCGCACCGTGGCCACGACCACCGCGGCCTCCGGCTTGAGCCCACCGAAGCGGCACTTGATGTTGAAGAACTTCTCCGCGCCGAGGTCGGCGCCGAAGCCCGCTTCGGTGAGCACGATGTCGCCCAGCGAGAGGCCGAGCTTCGTGGCGACGACCGAGTTGCAGCCGTGGGCGATGTTCCCGAACGGCCCGCCGTGCACCAGCACCGGCCCACCCTCGAGCGTCTGCACCAGGTTCGGCAGCATCGCATCCTTGAGCAGCAGGGTCATCGCCCCGCTCGCCTTGAGGTCGCTCGCGCGGACCGGCTTCCTGTCCCGGGTGAGCCCCACGATGATCCGGCCGAGCCGCTGCTCCAGGTCCTGGAGGTCGGTGGCGAGGCAGAGGAGCGCCATGATCTCGCTCCCCGGCACGATAACGAACCGTTCCTCCCGGGTGGGCCCGCCGTTCAAGCCACCGAGCCCCACGATGATCGACCGGAGCGCCCGGTCGTTCATGTCGATGGTGCGGGGCCAGGTGATTCGGCGGGAGTCGAGGCCGAGCGCGTTGCCATGATGGATGTGGTTGTCCAGCATGGCCGAGAGGAGGTTGTGGGCCGAGGTGATGGCGTGAAAATCCCCGGTGAAGTGGAGGTTGATCTCGTCCATCGGCACCACTTGGGCATAGCCGCCCCCCGCCGCGCCACCCTTCACCCCGAAGACCGGGCCCAGTGAGGGCTCCCGGATGGCGATCACCACCTTCTTGCCCAGCTTCCGGAGGGCCTGACCCACGCCGATCGTGCAGGTCGACTTCCCCTCGCCTGCCGGGGTGGGGTTGATGCCGGTGACCAGCACGAGCCGGCCCTTGGGCGACCGCCTGGCGATCGCCTCCGGGGCGATCTTCGCCTTGTAGCGGCCGTAGGGTAGGATTTCGTCCGGGCCGAGGCCGATCTCGGCGGCCACGTCGGCGATCGGCCGCATCTTCGCGGCCTGGGCAATTGCGATATCGGAAGGGACAGTGGTCATGACGGGAGCTTCTCCTGGGAGAAGTGTGCGGGGATGAACGACGGCCGCCCGGGCTCTGGGCCACGGGTCGGCCGGGTGAGACAAACGACCGGGCCTGGGCGTTCCGAGTTCCGGGTTCCGAGGGGTCCTCGGATGCGCCCCACATTAGGGCCCGACCGTGAGTTCTCCCTGAAGAACCACGGAACCCGAACCGCAGTACCCGGAACGCGGAACTCGGAACTCGGAACGCTATATCGGAAGACGAGGGCCGAACACGCGCCGCGCGTTCGCCCCGGTCTCGGCGATCAGCTGCGCGACCGGTACCCTCCGGACCGCGGCGAGGCGGGCGGCCGTTTCGGCCACGTACCCCGGCTCGTTGCGCTTGCCCCGGAACGGCACGGGGGCCAGGTAGGGCGCGTCGGTCTCCACCAGCAGGCGATCCGCGGGTACCAGCCGCACCGCGTCGTCGTCCCGCCAGTTCTTGAAGGTGACCATCCCGCTGAACGACACATAGTGACCCGCATCCAGCCCCGCCCGCAAGAGGCCCGGGCCACTGGAAAAGGAATGCAGGATCGCGGTGACCCCGGGATGTTGTTCAAGGATGGCGCCGACGTCCTCGTCCGCCTCACGGGCGTGGATGACGACCGGCTTGCCGGCCTCGCGGGCGATCTCGAGCTGCCGGTGGAAGACCCGCTGCTGCGTGTCGCGGGGGGAATGATCGTAGTGATAGTCGAGGCCCATCTCGCCCATCGCCACGACCCGGGGATCACGGAGTGTGGCCACCAGCCAGGCCTCGATCTCCCCGTTCCACCCCGAGGCATCGTGAGGATGCACCCCCGCCACCACGGAGAGCCGCGGCTCGTCCGCGGCCAGCGCGAGGGCCCGCTCCGCGGCCGGCCGGGACTCCCCGATCACCACCACGTGCGCCACCCCGGCGGCCCAGGTCCGCGCCAGCACCTGGGGCAGGTCCTGGGCGAACTGGTCGGAGGCGAGGTGGCAGTGGGTGTCGACGAGCATCGAGGCCGGAGGCGGGAAGCGGGAGGCGGGAGCCGCGGGGCCGGGCA
>DASZPT010000009.1:0-8755 GCA_035549935.1 Gemmatimonadales bacterium | reverse complement strand
GCCCGTCGCGCCTCCGAGGCCGCGCGAAGCCACGCCGAGCTGGAACGGGCGCTCCGCGAGCTGGCCGGCATCGCCGACCGGCTCGAAGCCATCGCGAAGCACTTCTCCCACGATCTATGAATCCGCGTGAGCGGGTCTACGTCGCGCTCGGCACCAACCTGGGCGACCGCGAGGGCTATCTCGCGCGGGCCCGGGCCGCCCTCGGCAAGCTCCCGCTCACGACCCTCCTCGGAGTGTCCGCGGTGGAGGAGACCGACCCGGTGGGGCCCCCCGGCCAGGGCCGGTATCTCAACCAGATGGCGGTGCTCGAGACCTCGCTCGACCCGGGCCGGTTCCTGCGGCTGCTCCAGAAGATCGAGGACGAGAACGGGCGCACCCGGGGCGAGAAGTGGGGACCCCGGACCCTCGACCTCGATATTGTTCGGTTCGGGACCCGCCGCCTGCGGGACCCCGATCTCAAGGTTCCCCATCCCGAGCTGCCCAACCGCGACTGGTGGCACCGGGAGATGGAGGAGCTGGACGGGAAGTTCCCGGTGAAAGTCGACAATGACGATGAGTGAGTTCCGCGTTCCGCGTTCCTCGTTCCGCATGGCGGGCCGTGCGCGGTCGGTGGCGGAGTGCAGGAAGACCTGGAAAAGCAACAACGCGGAACGCGGAACGCGGAATGAGGAACGGAATGCCTGACGACCCCAAGCCGCTCTCCATCCCCGACCTGCGCGAGAAGAAGCGCGCCGGCGAGCGGATCGCCGTCCTCACCTGCTACGACGCGCTCTTCGCCCGCCTGCTCGACGGGGTGGTGGACGTGCTCCTCGTGGGCGACTCGGCCAACCAGGTGCTGGCCGGCCGGTCGAGCACCCTGAGCGCGACGCTCGACCAGATGATCTACCACGCGGCCTCGGTCGTGCGCGGCACCAGCCGGTCGCTGGTCTTCGTCGACCTGCCGTTCCTGACCTACCAGGTGTCGGTCGAGGACGCGCTCCGCAACGCCGGCCGGGTGATGCAGGAGACCGGGGCCCACGGGGTGAAGCTCGAGGGGGGCGAGTACATGGCCGAGACGGTGCGGGCCCTGGTGCGCGTGGGGATCCCGGTCATGGGCCACCTGGGGCTGACGCCGCAGGCCATCAACCAGCTCGGCGGTCCCAGGGTGCAGGGACGCGAGCGGGCGGCGGCGGACCGGCTCAAGTCGGATGCGAGGTTCCTGGAGGAGGCCGGCGCGTCGTCGATCGTCCTCGAGCTGATCCCGGCGCCGCTCGCCGAGGCGGTGAGCAAGTCGATCGGTATTCCCACCATCGGCATCGGCGCGGGGCCGGGCTGTGACGGCCAGGTGCTGGTGCTCCACGACATGCTCGGGCTCAACGAGGGATTCAACCCGAAATTCCTCAAGACCTATGCCGATCTCGCGGCGACGGTGCGTGCCGCCGCCGGCGCCTTCGCCACTGATGTGAAGGCGGGGCGCTACCCCGGTCCGGAGCACAGCTTCGAGTGACCCTCCTCCTGCAGCTCCGTCCGTTCGTTGCCGGCGACATCGACCATGCATGAACTTGTGACGATCCCCGAGCTCCGGGGCTGGCTCGCGGAGGCCCGGTTCACCGGCCAGCGGGTCGCCCTGGTGCCGACGATGGGCGCCCTCCACGAGGGGCACCTCTCGCTGATCGACGAGGCCCGGCGCCGGGCCGAGGCCGTGGTCCTCAGCGTCTTCGTCAATCCGCTCCAGTTCGGGCCGAACGAGGACTTCACCCGCTACCCGCGGGACCTCGCCCGGGACGCGGGGCTCGCCGCGGCGCGCGGGACCGATGTACTCTTCGCTCCGCCGGTCGAGGCGATGTACCCGCCGGGTGCCGAGATCCGGGTCACGCCGGGCCCGACCGCGGAGCGCCTCGAGGGCGCGGTCCGGCCGGGCCACTTCGCCGGGGTGCTCACCGTGGTGACCAAGCTCTTCCACCTGGTGGAGCCCGACGTCGCCATTTTCGGCCAGAAGGATATCCAGCAGGCCACCCTGATCCGGCAGCTGGTCCGTGACCTCGACTTCCCCATCGACGTCGTGGTCGCGCAGACGGTCCGCGATCCGGATGGGCTCGCGCTGAGCAGCCGGAACGCCTACCTGAGCGCCGCCGAGCGTGCCCAGGGGCTCGGCCTCTCGGCCGCGCTTCGCGCGGCGGACCGAGCCTGGCGCGACGGCGAGCGGGACGGCGCCGCGCTGGTGCGCGTGATGGAAGCCGAGTGCGAGCGGTTCCCCGGGCTCGCGCCCGACTACATCGCGGCGGTGGACCCGGAGCGGCTGCTGCCGGTTACGCAGGCGGAGGCCGGGACCATCCTCACGCTCGCTGGGCGGGTGGGGGCGACCCGCCTCATCGACAATCACATTCTCGGCCGAGTGTTCGCATGAGCCCCACCGGCGACGCCCGCACCACCCCTCCCTCGGGGCTCCGTCCCACGCTGCCCCCCTGGGCGGTCGTGAGCCAGGAGCGGCTCGAGCACATCGTGCGCGTGGCGGAGCTGGCGGCCCGCTGGGCCGAAGAGATGGGCGTCCCCGACAACGAGCGGAACCGCTGGCTCCGCGCGGTGTGGCTGCACGATGCGCTGCGGGACGCCCCCGCGGCCGAGCTGGAGCAGTGGGCGCCGTCGGCGCCGGGGCCCGCCGAGTTCCGGCACGGCCCCGCGAGCGCGGCCCGCGCCAAGGCCGATGGCGAGACCGACCGCGGTGTTCTCGACGCCGTGCGCTATCACAGCATGGGACTCGCGGAGTGGGATCTGGTCGGCCGGGTGCTCTACTGCGCCGACTTCCTCGAGCCCGGGCGTCCCTACCACCGCGCCGAACTCACCGAGCTTGCCCGCCAGTTCCCGCGCGACTCGCGCACGGTGCTTCGCGATGTCGCCCGCTACCGCATCAGTCACGCGGTCCTGGCCGGCTGGGCCCTCCCCGATCCGACGGTCCGGTTTTGGAACTCACTGCTCCCTCCCGCCGCTGGCTGATCGCCGGCGGCATCCTCCTCGGTCTGGCACTGCTGGTGCTCGCGGGCCGCGCCTTCCGGCGCGACCGGGTCGAGGGCCATGCCTACGACATCCCCTCCACCGAGGACCGGATCGTGGTCGAGGTCCTGAACGGGAGTGGCCGCACCGGGCTGGGCCGACTCGGCACCCGGCGCCTCCGCCGCATGGGGATCGACGTGGTCTTCTTCGGCACCATCGAGTCGCGGGTCGACAGCACCATGGTGATCGCCCGCCGGGGCAACCGGAAGCAGGCCGAAGCGGTTCGCGAGGCGCTGGGGGTGGGGCAGGTCGGGCTGGAGCAGGACACGCTCCGGCGGGTGGACGTCAGCGTGATTCTGGGCCGGGACTATCAGCCGGACGAGGAAGGGCGTCCGTAGCGGCGGGGAAGAGGACCCGGATGCGGGTACCCTCGCCGACGGCACTCTCGACTCGCACCGTGCCGCGATGGCGCCGCGCGATCCCCAGCACCGCGGCCAGTCCGAGGCCGCGGCCCGCGAAGCGGGTGCTGAAGAAGGGATCGAAGATCCTGCCCATCACCTCGGGCGGGATTCCCTCTCCGGTATCGCTCACCTCGAGCCAGGCGCACGGCCCCGGCGCGAAGGCCTCCGGCAGCACTGTCCCCAGCAGGTACTCCCCGTCGGCCACCAGCGCCCCCGTCCGGATCGTGATGTAGCCGCCGCGCTCCGGCAGTGCCTCCGCGGCGTTGCGGACCAGCTGGAGCACCAGCTTCTGCAGCTGGGCCGCGTCGCCCAGCACCGGCGGGGCGGCGTCGGCCGGGTCGATCGTGAGGCGGGCCGCGGCCGGCAACTCGGCCCGGATCACCGGCGTCATGTCGGCGAGCAGCGCGCTCAGGTCGAGCGGCGCCATCGCGAACGGTCCCTGCCCGGCGTAGGAGAGCATCTGGGCGACGAGGTCCACCGCCCGGCGGATCGACTCCTCGGTGTAGCGCAACCACTCGTGGGCCCCGGAGGAGGTCGGGATCTCGTCCCGCGCGATCTGGATGTTCCCCATCATGGTGGTGAGCAGGTTGTTGAAGTCATGCGCGATGCCACCCGCCATCACGCCGAGGCGCTCCAGGCGCCGCGCATCCTCGGCCCGTTCCTGCAGCCGCTGCCGCACCCGCTCGAGCTCCCGGCGCTCGGTGATATCCTCGTAGATCGCGACCAGGCCGGTGATCCGGCCGTCCGATCCGCGGATCGGAGCAGTCGAGACGCTCACGTCGAGGGGCCGCCCGTCGCGGTGCCGGCGGCGTGTCACCCGGCCACTGAACGCCCTGCCCGCGAAGACTTCGGCCCGCCAGGCGCGGTGCTCCGCGTCGAGGGTCCCGTCCACCAGCGGGAAGTACCGGTCCATCGCCTCGGCGCGGGTGTAGCCGAAGGTCCGCTCGGCGGCGGCATTCCACCCGGTGACGCGGCCATCGGCCGCGATCTGCACGATGGGGAGGGGTGAACTCTCGAGGACGTCGCGGATGTTCGCCTCGGCCGCCTTGCGGGCGCTGATGTCCACGAAGGCGGCGACGGCGCCCCGCGGCGTGCCGTCATCGTCCCAGAGCGGTCGCACATTCCCGAACAGGTGGGTCGTCTCCCCGTCCTCGAAGACCACGCTCACCTCGGTGCCCTCGAGCGCGATCCCCTGCGCGGCGGCGACCTGTACCGGCAGCCGTTCCGGAGGGATCTCCCGGCCATCGTGCAACACCCGGAAGTGGGTCGGGCGGTCGGACGCCGGCGCGGTCTGGGAGAGGTTCTTCCCCGGGTCGACCCGGAGCGCCTGGTAGGCCGCGACGTTCCCGGTGATCTCGCGGCACTCGCGATCCCGTGCGATCCAGACCACGGCGGGCACGGTGTCCAGCACGCGGGCGAGCTCCTCGGAACGGGCGCGGGCCTCCGCCTCGCTCGCGCGGAGCCTGAGTTCGGCCTGGCGCCGGGTGGTGATGTCGCGGCACAGGGAGAGGATCCGGTCCGGGGCGATCACCGCCGCGTTGATCTCGACCGGTACGATGGTCCCGTCGGGGTGGAGGTAGTCGACCTCCAGGTTGGTCCGGCCGCCGGAATCCAGCGCCGCGCGCACCTCGACGGCGTTGCGATCGGCGTCCCACGGCGCGGTCCATTCCATGACCGGCCGCCCGAGGATCGCGGCCAGGGATCCCCGGCCAGTGAGGCGCACGTACTCGTCGTTCGCGTCGAGCACCCGGCCGGCGCCGTCGAGGATGAGGTATCCGGTGTGGGTGAGTTCGATGAGGGCACGGTAGCGTGCCTCGGTCTGCTGGAGGGTCGCCTGGATCCGCTGCCACTCACCCGTCCCGGCGTCGACGAGGTGCTCGTGCCGACCCGCGGACGGGGCGGGGGAATGTACCGGGCGGCGCGGGTGGGCCCTGGCCCGCCACGCCGCGCCGAGTCCCAGCAGTGCGACTGCCGCTACAACCACGAGTGTCATGGACCCTCTCGCCCCCGGGTGGCAGGCGGGCAGGGAACGGCGGCGCGCGGGGGGAGAGCGCCGCGGAACGACCCGATCTCTCCTAGGATCGGTTTGTTAGGCGGGGAAGTAAAGTGCTGGCCGGAATCACGACACCAGGCCCAGCACCAGGTCCATCACGTTGGTGCCGGTCATGCCGGTGACGAAGAGGGCGCCGCCGGCCCGCAGGGCGGCGTGGCTCTCGTGGCGGGCAAGATCCTGCTCGGGGTCCCGGCCGGCGGCGCGGATGGCGTCCCAGGTGCCGGCGTCGGCAAACCCCCCGGCGGCGTCGGTCGGGCCGTCGCGCCCGTCGGTGCCGGCGGCGAGCAGGTGGACCGACCGGCCGTCGGGGCGGCGCTCCCGGGCCAGCACCCCGCCCGCGGCGAGCGCCAGTTCCTGGGATCGGCCCCCCAGGCCGGGGCTGGGCCCCAGGGTGACGGTGGTCTCGCCGCCCCATACAAGGACTGCATGTTTATTCGTCGGGTTGCCTTGCGCTCCCGACAATTGTGTGCCATCATACGCCAGCAGGGCCGACGCCAGGCGGCGGCCCACTTCGGCCGCTTCGCCTGCCATGGCGTCGTCGAGCAGGCGGGGTTCGAGTCCGAGGGCCCGTGCCTTGGCACAGACCGCCTCGAGGGCCAACCGGTTGCTCGCCACCAGGTGGACCTCCGTGGTCTGGAAGGCGGGATCGCCGGGCTTCGGTGTTTCGGCCGCAGTTCCCCGTTGCACGGCCTCGAGGTGATCCCGGAGCGGGGCCGGGATCTTCATCCACAGGCCGGCGGTCACGAGCAGGGCTCGCACATCCGCCGCGCTGGACGCATCCGGCACGCAGGGACCCGACCCGATGGAGCCCAGATCGTCGCCGATGACGTCCGAGATTGTGAAATTTTTCACGTGTGCGGGGGCCAGCGCGGCGGCCAGCCGGCCCCCGGCCCAGCGAGCGTAGCGTTTGCGGATCCGGTTCATCGCGGTAATATCGAGACCGGATCCCAGTAACAACCGATAGAGTTCACCCAGGTCGGTCGGGGCGATGCCCGGAATCGGCGCTCCGATCAGGCTGGTCGTGCCTCCTGACAGGAGCACCCAGACCTCGTCGCCGGGGCGCACCCGCGCCACGGCCTGGGCCAGGTGTTCCGAGGCCGCGAAGGAGTTGGGGCCCGGCTGGGGATGGTCGCCCACCGCCACCGCGAGCGCGGGATGCGGGGAGGCGGACGGTTCGGGCACCACCAGCAGGCCACCGGCCGGCACCAGCCGACGGGTCGCGAGGACCTCGACCGCCGCCGTGGCCATCGGCAGCGCCGCCTTGCCCAGGGCAAGGAGATGCACCGGTCGAGACGAAGGAACCGTGCGGGCGTCGAGCGCACGGATGAGGGCGGGACCCGGTGCCGCCGCGGTGACGGCGGTCCAGTAGAGGTCCGTGAGCAGGTCCCGGGGCGCGGGTGCCCCGGCAGCAGAAGTCATCGCAGTACCGGTAGAGGTTCGCGGCTGGCGCGGTATGAACATACAGCCCGCCGCAAGCATTCGCGCGGGAGCCCGGAGCTCCCGCAGACTGACTCTCCAGCAGAGGATGGTGCCATGCCCGGCCGCAACTTCCTGTTCGTCCCCGGACCCACGAACTCCCCCGACCGTATCCTCCGCGCGATGCACGTGCCGATGGAGGATCACCGGTCGTCGTCCTTTCCGGAGCTGACCCTCCCGATCTTCCGGGACCTCCGGAAGGTCTTCAAGACCGAGAGCGGCACCCCGTTCGTCTTCCCGGGCACCGGCACCGGCGGCTGGGAGTCCGCCCTGGTGAACACCCTGTCGCCGGGGGACAAGGTCCTCTCCTTCCGCTACGGGCAGTTCAGCCATCTCTGGATCGACATGATGCAGCGCCTCGGCCTCGACGTGACCGCGGTCGACGTGGAGTGGGGCGAGGGGGCGCCGCCGGACCAGGTCCACGAGCTCCTGAGCAGGGATACCGCCCACAGCTACAAGGCCGTCTGCGTGGTCCACAACGAGACCGCCACCGGGGTCACCAGCGACATCGGCGCGGTGCGCAAGGCGATCGACGCCGCGAAGCACCCGGCGCTCCTCTTCGTGGACAGCGTGTCGGGGCTCGCCAGCATCGACTTCCGGATGGACGAGTGGAAGGTCGACATCGCGGTGACCGGTTCGCAGAAGGGCTTCATGCTCCCGGCGGGCGCCGGCATCGTGTGCGTGAGCAAGCGGGCCCTCGACGCCGGCAAGTCCGCGAAGCTCCCGCGCTGCTACTGGAGCTACGAGGACATGGTGAAGGCGAACGCCACCGGCTACTTCCCCTACACCCCCTCGATCCCGATGCTCTACGGGCTCCGCGAGGCGCTCACGATGCTGCTCGAGGAGGGGATGGAGAACGTCTTCGCCCGGCACCACCGGCTCGCCGAGGGATGCCGTCGCGCCGTGGCCGCGTGGGGACTCGGGCTCTGCGCCAGGGCGCCCAAGTGGTACTCGGATACCGTGAGCGCGATCGTGGTGCCGCCGGGCTTCAACGGTGCCGACGTGATCGACGTCGCCTACCGCCGCTACAACTTCGCGCTCGGCGCCGGGCTCAATAAGGTGGCCGGGAAGGTGTTCCGCATCGGCCACCTCGGCGACCTCAACGAGATCACGCTGCTCGCCGGCATCGCCGGGAGCGAGCTGGCGATGCGCGACGTGGGGATCAAGATCGAGCTCGGGCGTGGCGTGGCCGCGGCCCAGCAGTACTGGATCGAGACCCAGCAGCCGCTCCCCGCGAAGCGGGCGGCGGGTCCCGCCGAGGCCGCGGTGGCGAAGAAGCCGGCGGGGGTCGCGTGAGCCATACCCGCTACGAGCCGGCTCGGCCGCGCCTGCAGCGGAGCGAGCTGGCCGTCCCGGGGTCCAATCCGGCGATGTTCGAGAAGGCGCTGACCAGCGCCGCGGACTATGTCTTTCTCGACCTCGAGGATGCCGTCGCCCCGGCGGACAAGGAGCAGGCCCGGATCAACGTGATCCAGGCCCTCAGGCAGTACGACTGGCGCGGACACGGGAAGACGATCTGCGTCCGGGTCAACGGCATCGACACCCACTACTACTACCGCGACATGGTGGACGTGGTGGAGCAGGCGGGCGACCGCCTCGACGTGGTGCTGGTCCCCAAGGTCGGCGTGCCGGGCGACGTCTACCTCACCGACGCGCTGCTCACCCAGATCGAGGCAGCGAAGGGCATCACCCACCGGATCGGCATCGACGTCCTGATCGAGACGGCCCTCGGCATGGCCAACGTCGAGGCCATTGCCCAGAGCTCGAAGCGGCTCGAGGCGATGCACTTCGGGGT
>DASZPT010000008.1:0-11979 GCA_035549935.1 Gemmatimonadales bacterium | reverse complement strand
CCCCGGCCGGACGCTCACCTGGGTGGCCCACGCGAGCGGGTTCGCCGACCAGGCCCACTTCAGCCGCGACTTCACCCGGTTCGCCGGCCTCACCCCGTCCGCCTTCCGGCGTTCGATGGGTGACCTGACGGTGGCCTTCATTCCCGGGGCGGACGAAGGCGCTTAAGTTTGTGCCATGCCGATCCGCTCACGCGCCACCGGGCTCCACCCCTGGCACGACATCCCTACCGGCCGCGAACCACCCTCGGTGGTCAACGCCATCGTCGAGATCCCCACCAACGAACGGAACAAGTTCGAGCTCGACAAGGACCTCGGGATCTTCCGCCTCGACCGGGTCCTCCACAGCGCCGTGCACTATCCCGGCGACTACGGCTTCCTGCCCCAGACCCTGGGCGACGACGGCGACCCGCTCGACGTCCTCGTGCTGATGACGATCCCGGTCTTTCCCGGGTGCCTGGTGGAGTGCCGCCCGATCGGGCTCTTCCACCTGATCGACCGGGGCAAGGCGGACGAGAAGGTGCTCGCGGTACCGCTGGGCGACCCGTACTCCGAGGAGATCCACGAGCTGGCCGACGTACCGCAGCACACCCTCAAGGAAATCGAGCACTTCTTCCAGGTCTACAAGGACCTGGAGGGCGTGACGACGCGCACCCGCGGCTTCGAGGGCGCGGCGGAGGCGCGGGAGGCGATTACCCACGCAATGCAGTTGTACCGGAAGAAGTTCGGAAAGAAGAAGCGCTGACCCCGTCGGGGTCACTCCAGGGATTTGGGTGGCCCCAGGATTTCGCGCCACACGAAGGCCTGCCGCAGCTGTTTCGTCGGGAAAGTGCGCCGCGCGGGGGGCGCGGGTTCTCCCGCCTCCACCTGCTCGTGGAACCTCAGGTGGTCCTTCGCGGAGAACGGGCGGTTCCTCGCCTCCGCCTCGCGGATCCGCCGCTCGACCACCTCCTCCGCCCCCTCATCCTGATCCACGACGTCGCGGGGCCGTACCCGGGCCTCGTCGAGATTCTCCAGCCGTCCCGGAACCTCCAGCGACTCGCTCTCGAGGGTATCCCGGTCCTCCATCTCCTCGGCGGATGGCAGGCGCGTCCGACTGAGGCGGCCCAAGGGGCCCCGCTCGTCCTGGACGTCCTTGAGACGCCCGGGACGGTCGGCGTTGGAGAGCTGCCGGGGCCGCTTCCCGGTGGGCTTCGGCTTCGACGCCACGCTCGTGCGGGGACGCTCGGCCGGGGGCGCGGGACGCTCGCGCTGCTCCGCCTCCCGTTTCACCCGCTCGATCTCGCGCAGCACCGCCTCGAGCGAGAACCCCTCCTGCTGGGTGCCGGTCGGGTGCTCCTCAGGGCCCGGCGGTGGGAGCGGACGCGAGGCTCCGGTCCTCCGCTTCCCCGCCTTGCCGATCGCGCTCAGGATCCAGTACAGGACCGCGAGGATGATCAGCCCTTCGAAACTGGCCGCCGAACGCACCTCTGCGATCACGAGCCGGCCTGGCCGGTCGAGGTCTCGGTCTGGCCGGCGATCGCCTGCCGCATGCCCGTGTCGGCCTGGAGATTCCGGTAGCGCTGGAAGTCCATGACGCCGAGGTTGCCGCTCCGGAACGCGTCGGCGATGGCGAGCGGCACCTGCGCCTCGGCCGCGATCACCATCGCCCGCTGCTTCTGCGCCTCGGCCTTGAACTCCTGCTCCATGGCCACGGCCAGCGCCCGCCGCTCCTCCGCCTTGGCCTGCGCGATCCGCTTGTCGGCCTCGGCCTGGTCGGTCTGGAGCTCGGCGCCGATGTTCTTGCCCACGTCGACGTCGGCGATGTCGATCGAGAGGATCTCGAACGCGGTCCCGGCATCGAGCCCCTTCGCGAGCACCGTCTTGGAGATCATGTCGGGATTCTCGAGCACCGCCTTGTGGCTCGCGGCGGAGCCGATCGTGCTCACGATCCCCTCGCCGACCCGGGCCAGGATGGTCTCCTCGCCGGCGCCACCGACCAGCCGGTTGATGTTGGCGCGGACCGTCACCCGCGCCAGCGCCAGCAGCTGAATGCCGTCCTTGGCCATCGCCGCCACCTTCGGCGTGGTGATGACCTTGGGGTTCACGCTCACCTGCACCGCCTCGAAGACGTCCCGGCCCGCGAGGTCGATGGCCGCCGCCTGCTTGAAGTTGAGCGCGATGTTGGCCTTGTCGGCCGAGATGAGCGAGTTCACTACCCGGCTCACGTTCCCGCCGGACAGATAGTGGGACTCGAGTTCCTGCAGCCCGACCTGAGCCAGGCCGGCCTTGTGGGCGTTGATGAGCGGCAGGACGATGTCGGAGGGATTCACCTTCCGGAACCGCATCCCGAAGAGCGTGAGGAACGAGACCCGCACGCCGCTGGTCCAGGCCTGGATCCACAGCCCGAGGGGGATGAAGCGGACAACGATGGCCAGGAAGATGAACCCGATGAACAGCAGTGCGATCAAGAGCCCGGGTGCGATGTTCGCGAGATCGTCCACGGAATGGCTCCCCTGGTGTTGGCGTTAGGACTGCTTCGCCGCGCGGACCACGTGGCGGTACCCTTCGGCCCGCACGATCTCGATCCGGCTGCTGGCGTGGATGTACTCCCCTTCCGTCACCACATCGATCCGTTCTCCGTCGACCGACGCCACGCCGGCCGGCCGGAGATCGGTCACCGCGACGCCCTGCTTCCCGACCAGCTCTCCGCGGGGGAGCGCCGAGACGTACCCTTCCGCGCTGTGCGCGGCCTCCTGGTGGATGAGCCCGCTGAATCGCCGGCTGTTGGGGAGGTGGCGGAACCAGGCGAACGCGACCGCGAGGGTGATGAAGACGCTGGCCCCCAGCACCGCCAGGGCCTGCACCACATCGGCGCCGGTCGGGAAGTTGCCGAGCATCGCCAGGACCACCGCCGCGCCGATGAGGAACGCGCCGAGGATCCCCGCGATCCCGAAGCCGGGGAGGAGAAACACCTCGATCGCCACCGCGAGGAAGCCGAGACCGAGGAGGATCACTTCTTCCATCCCGGCGAGACCCAGGATCAGGCTCGACCCGAAGAAGAGGCCCAGGGAACCGAGACCGATCAGGAGGCCGATGCCATGCGCGCCGGCTTTGATCTCGGCGAGCAGGGCGAGGATGCCGAGCGAGAGGAGCAGCGGCGAGACCACCGGGCTGGTGAGAAAGCGCACCAGCGTCTCGGCCCAGTTGATGTCGACCGCCTGTACCGTGGCGCCGGGGTGACCGATCCGCGCGAGCAGGTCCGCTTCGGTCTCCACCTGGGCCCTGGCGTACCCCACCCGGAGCGCCTCGCTGGTGCTGAGCGTGACCAGCCGGCCCGGCTCGGCCAGCCCCGGGGCCCCGAGACTCTCGTCCACCATCGCCTCGGCAATCCGGGGATCGAGCCCCCGGGCCTCCGCGAGCGCGCGGAACTCCGCCCGCATCGCGCTCACGTACTTCTCGGGTGCCTTGGTGCCCTGGCCGTCCACCGGGGTCGCGGCGCCGAGCACCGCGCCTTCCCGCATGTAGATCCCGTTGGTAGCAAGGGCGATCATCGCCCCGGCGCTGTACGCCCGTGGATTGACGAAGGCGTACACGGGAACCTTGGACGCGCGGATGGCGTCGGCGATGCGCTCCGCCGCGTCGACCCGGCCGCCCGGGGTATCGATATCGAGATAGATGGCGGCGGCGCCCCGGGCGTTGGCGTCCCGGATCCCGCGCGCGATATAAGGGGCGAGGCCGTTCTCGATCGTGCCCTGCACGTCCAGCCGGTAGACCACCGCCGGCGACTGTGCGCCGAGAGACCCGGCACCGGCAAGGACGAGACCGACCAGCATCCGTCCGACGATCCGCATTGTCAGCGCCTTCTGGAGGATGGCGGGAACTTAGCGGAGGCCGGGCCGGGGGGGTATGCCTCGCGCTACGGCGCCGGGTTGCGGAGCCCCCGACGCAGGCGTGGCGCGCCCTCCTGCGCCTCGCGCACCCGGTCGAGCAGCCGCTCCCGGAGGATCAGGAACTGGGCCCGCTGTACCGGATCCAGGAAGGTCGACAGATCGCGGATTTCGGCGCGATAGGTCTCGACGTAGCGCACCTTGTTGTCGAGCAGCTGGTCGGTGAGCCGCGCGACATTGTCCTTGTTGGCCGCGATGCCGGGGCGGAGCTCGGCCGCGAGCGCCTGCCGGAGCCGGCGTTCTTCGGCCTCCAGCGTCCGGCGCTTCACGAAGTAGGTCCCCACCGTCTCCCGCAGCTTGAGCGACTGCTGCTCGGTGAGCCCCAGCTCCTCCTGGACCCGGGCGGTGAAGCGGTCCTCGATCAGCTGGCGGAGCCGCCCCGCCCGGCCGCTGTCGTCGTCCTGCGCCGCGAGCGGCGCGCCCGCGCCGAGGCAGAGGCCCAGGAGCAGAAGAGTGGTGGCCCGCATCGTCATCCCTCCAGCGAACGCAGCACGCGTTCGAGTTGTGAATCGTCGAGGTCGCCGAACGACGGCGCCGGTCCCGGTGTGACATCGCCGAGCGGGGCATCGAGCCCGTCGAGCACCGCCTCGAGCTGGCTCGGGTCGAGCGACTCGAGTTCGGCGAGCGGGAGCGACATGCCCATCTCCGCCCCCGGCTCCGCCACCGAATCGTGCCCCGCCACCACCCGGCGGCCCTGCGGACCGCTGGTCGCGACGAAGAGCACCAGCGCCGCCGCGGCCGCCAGGCCGGTCATCCAGCCACCGCGGGTCCATCGATCCTGGCGGCGCCGGCGCTTCACCTCCCGGGTCACGCCGGCAGCGACTTTCATGGGATCGAGCCGGGCGGCGGCCGCGGCGCCGAGCCCCGCCGTGGTCCGGAGCAGCGTCCACTCGGCGGCGCAGTCGGCGCACGCCGCAAGGTGGGCGGCCTCGTCGGCCGTCCACACCCCCTGGCTGTGCAGCACCAGGGGCATCTTCTCGGCGATAGTACCGCAGTGATCGTCGTTCATGCGACCAGCTCCTTCAACCGTTTCACCGCGTGGTGGTAGTGCACCCGCGCCGATCCCGCCGTCGTGTCGAGCGTCCGCGCGATCTCCTCGTAGTCGAGCCCCTGCTGTGCCCGGAGGAGGAAGACCTCACGCTGCAGGCGCGGCAGCGTGGCGAGCCCCTCGGCCAGGCGCCGTTCCGCCTCCGTCGCGTCGAGCGCCGACGCCGGGTCCTCGTGCGCCGCCAGCTCGGTCTCCTCGATCGCGACCAGGGTCCGGCCCCGCTGCTTCCGGAACTGATCCTTGAGGAGGTTGCTCGCGATCGAGAGCAGCCAGCTCCGGAACGCCGCCTCGCCCCGCCACCCGTCGATGGCCCGGAACGCCCGAATGAACGTCTCCTGGACCAGGTCGTCCAGATCGGCGCCGTCGGCCCCCGCGCCGTTGAGGAACCGCGCGATCCCCGCCGCGTGCCTGGTCACCAGGGTCGTCGCCGCCCGCTCGTCCCCCGCCCGGTAGGCGCGGACGAGCTCGATATCCGCCGGAGCGGAAGGGGGAGTGGCTGCCGGCCCGGTCATGGACAGGAAGGAGACGGAGGGGCCCGGAGGTTGTTAAGTTGGCTGCCCGGTGGAGGATGGCCGGGTCCCGCCGGGGCCGCAAGCCAGCCATCCCCGGGTGGGCTATCTTCCTTCCCCCCAACAGCAAAGACCAACCCCGTGTCCGACGTCGTGATTACCGCCGCGGTACGCACCCCGATCGCCCGGGCCACAGGCGCCCTGGCCGACATGCGCCCTGATGACCTCGCCGCGGTGGCCATCCGGGGAGTCCTGGCCCGCGCCGGCCTCCCGGCCGACCAGGTCGAGGACGTGAGCCTGGGCTGCGCCAACCAGGCCGGGGAAGACAACCGCAACGTGGCCCGGATGGCGGCCCTCCTCGCCGGCCTGCCCGTCGAGGTCCCCGGACAGACGGTGAACCGGCTCTGTGGTTCGGGCCTCCAGGCGATCGCCAGCGCGAGCCAGGCAATCCGCGCCGGCGAGGGCGAGGTGTTCATCGCCGGCGGGGTGGAGAGCATGACCCGGGCGCCGTACGTCATGCTCAAGAGCGGAAGCGCCTGGAACCGCACACCGCCCCCGATGGCCGACACGACGGTGGGCTGGCGCTTCACCAATCCGGCGATGCGGAAGGACTGGACCATCTCCCTCGGCGAGACCGCCGAGAAGGTGGCCCAGCAGTACGGCATCTCCCGGCGGGAGCAGGACGAGTTCTCGGTGGAGAGTCAGCGCCGGGCGCAGGAGGCGCTGGCGAAGAAGGTCTTCGCCGACGAGCTCATCAGCGTGGCGGTGCCCGACGGCAAGGGCGGGCAGGCCGAGTTCAGCATCGACGAGCATCCGCGGGCCGGCGTCACGCTCGAATCGCTCGCGAAGATGAAGCCCGCCTTCCTCAAGGATGGCACGGTCACCGCGGGAAGCTCGAGCGGGATCAACGACGGTTCCGCCGCCCTGGCGGTCATGAGCCGCGCGGCGGCCTCCCGCCTCGGCGCACGCCCGCTGGCCCGGGTCGTGGCGAGCGCCGTCGCCGGGGTCGACCCGTCCGTCATGGGGCTCGGCCCGGTCCCGGCGACGCGGAAGGCCCTGAGCCGCGCGGGCCTCACCGTGAAGGACCTCGACCTGATCGAGCTGAACGAGGCCTTCGCCGCGCAGTCGATCGCCTGTGTGCGCGACCTCGGGCTCGAGTCGTCCAGGGTGAACATTTACGGCGGGGCCATCGCGCTGGGCCATCCCCTCGGCGCGAGCGGCGCGAGGATCGTGACGACATTGGTGCACGCCCTCCGGCGCACCGGCGGCCGCTACGGGCTCGCCACGATGTGCATCGGCGTGGGTCAGGGCATCGCGATGATCGTGGAACGGGTCGATCAGTAGCCGGACACCAGCATGCGACCCGCCATCATCGCGCATCGCGGCGCCTCCGGGCACGCCTTCGAGAACTCCCCCACCGCCTTCCGGCGCGCGGTGGAGCTCGGCGCCGATGGAGTCGAGCTCGACGTGCATGCGACCAGCGACGGCGCGCTGCTGGTCCACCACGACCCCGAGGTACGCGGCCTGGGGCGGATCGGGGCCCTGCCGCGCGGCGTGCTGGCCCATCACCGGCTCCCCAACGGCGAGGCGATCCCGACCCTGGCGGAGGCGCTGGCACTGCTCGCCGGCCTCGACGTATGGGTCGAGGTGAAGACCCTGCCGCCGGAGCACGACGCGGCCCTGCTCCGGACGCTCGACGGGGGACCGACCCCCGACCGTTACGCGGTGCACGGGTTCGACCATCGCATTGTGGAACGGCTGGGGGAGCGCCGGCCGGGCCTGCGGCGGGGTGTGTTGCTCGCGTCGTACCTCCTCGATACCCTCTCCGTGATGCGCTCCGCCGGCGCCGACACCCTCTGGATGGAAACCCATCTCATCGACCAGCCGCTGGTGAACCTGGTGCACGCCGCCGGCGGCAGGCTCATCGCCTGGACCGCCAACGACGACACCGAGATCCGTCGCCTGATTCACCTCGGAGTCGATGGCATCTGCGGCAACTATCCCGACCGGATCAGCTCCGCTCTATGAATCTGCCGTTCCGTCCGGCCATCGGCGCGCTGGCTGTCGCGTGCCTCTCGGCCACGAGCCTGCTTCGCGCCCAGGACACGGGCCCGATCGCCTTCGAGCGCTTCACCCTCCCGAACGGCCTCGAGGTGCTCCTGGCCCCCGATCACACCACCCAGGTGGTGGCGGTCAATGTCTGGTACTTCACCGGCTCGCGGGACGAGCCGCCCGGGCGCGCCGGCCTCGCGCAACTGTTCGAGCAACTCATGTTCAGCGGGAGCGCCAACGTGCCGGCGGGGGCGCACGCCGCCCTCGTCACCCAGGGGGGTGGCCGCCTGGAGACCTCGGTCGAGGAAGACATCTCCCGCTACGCGGAGGCGGTGCCATCCAACCGGCTCAACCAGGCGCTCTGGCTGGAAGCCGACCGGATGCGCGGCATCGTGATCAACGATACGACTGTCGGCCGGGCGCGGGGCGCGGCGCTCTCCGACCTGCAGGACCGCACCAGCGAGCCCTACACGCCGACGGTGGTCGCGACGGTGGCCTCGCTCTACGATTCGGCCGGCTGTCCCGGCTACAGCCATCCGCCGCTCGGCCGCGCGGCGACGCTCGCCACGATCACCACCGGGGACGCGGCGGATTTCCTGAACCAGCACTACCGGCCGAACGCGGCACGGCTCGTCGTGGCCGGTGATTTCGACCCGGCCGCGATCCGCCAGACGATCACCGCGTACTTCGGCCCGATCGGCCGGGGCCAGCCGCCGGCGGCACCCACCTGCAACGGCGAGCCCGGCGCCGGACCGGCGCGGCGCACCGTGACCGACCGCTTCGCCTCGCGCCCGGCTGCGGGCCTCTTCTTCCGCATGCCGGCGCATGACCATGCCGATGCCCCGGCCCTCGACCTCCTGGGCGTGATCCTCGGCCAAGGCACCCAGGCGCGGCTCAACGCCCATCTCATGCGCGACCTCGGCGCCGCCTCCGCGATCCAGGCCGGAGGCCTCGGGATCCGGCAGGGTCCCGGCGCGTTCGCGCTGTTTGCCGTGGCCGCGCCGGGCGTGACGGCCGATTCGCTGGCGACCCTCCTCGCCGGCGAGGCGGCGTGGGCTGCCGGCGACGGCCTCACCCAGCAGGACCTCGAGCGCGCACGGACCGTGTACCTCGCCAGCGCGGTGAGCCGGCGGGAGCGTCCCCAGGATGTGGCGGACGCGCTCCAGCACGCGGCGTTCTACCACGGCTCGCCCGACGCGGTCAATACCGAGGCCGGCCGGGTGCTCGCGGTGACACTCGCCGATCTCAGGCGGGTCGCCGGGACCTGGCTCGCGCCGGCCAAGGCAGTCACGGTGGTGATCGCGACGGGAGGTGCGTCGTGAGGAGCCTCCTCATCGCCGCCCTGCTCGGCGGCACGGCCGCCGCGCCGCTTGGCGCCCAGTACCCCACCGAGCCCCCGGCGCCGGGACCCACCGCTCCGTTCCCGCTCGCGGCTCCCAAGGAGGCCCTGCTCCCGAACGGGCTCCGGCTCCTGGTGCTGGAAGAGCCGCGCCAGGCAGTGGTCTCGATCACCCTGATGACCCCGGCCGGGTCGGCCTACGATCCGAAGGACAAGGAAGGCGCCTCCGACCTCCTCGCCCGCCTCCTCACCCGCGGCGCGGGAACGCGGGACGCCGCCGGCTTCGCCGCGGCGATCGAGTCGATCGGTGGAAGCCTCGGCGCGGTCTCCGATCCCGACGGCCTCAGCATCCAGGCCGACGTGCTCTCGCGCTACGCCGGCACGGTGCTGGACCTGATCGGCGACATGGTCCTCAAGCCCGCCCTCGACACCGCCGAACTTCGCGTGGCCCAGCAGGTCATGCTCGCCACGATCACCACCGAGCCGGGCGACGGCGCGGCGCTCGCGACCCGGGTCTTCCTCGCGGGGACCTACCGGACCCATCCGTACGCCCGACGGCCGCTCCCCGCCAGCGTGAGCCGGCTCACCCGTGCCGATCTCGAGAGCTTCCGCCTGGCGCGGATGCGCCCCGCGGGGTCGGTGCTGGTCATCGCGGGTGACATCACCCTCGCCGAGGCCCGGCGCCTGGTCACGAAATCCCTCGGCGCGTGGAAGGGGCTCCGCCCCGCCCCGCTCGCCGCGGCGCCCCCCGTGGCGGTCCCCCCGACGATCTACCTCGTGCACCGCGGTGGCGCGCAGACCGCCGACATCATCGTCGGGAACACCACCTTCGCGGGGACCGATACCTCCTACTTCGCCGCCGCGGTCCTGAACCGCATCCTCGGCGAAGGGGAAGGCTCGCGCCTCAATCGCGACCTCAACCTGCTCCGGGGCTGGAGTCTCGTGGCGGGCTCGGCGTTCCAGCGTCCCGCGGGGCTCGGTCTCTTCCAGGCGAGCGCCGAGGTCCCGGTGCAGGTCGCCGATTCGACGCTCAAGGAGATCCTGCTCCAGCTCGAGCGCCTCCGCACCGACCTGGTCCCGGCGCGCGAGCTCGAGTATGCCCGCGGGGCGATTTCGGGGGAGTTTCCGCTCCGGCTCCAGACGATGTCGCAGCTCGCCGCCGCGGTGGCGCAGGCCCGCGCCTTCGGGGTGCCGGCCACCTACATCACGAACTACCGCACCCGGGTCGAAAAGGTCAGCGCCGCCACGGTGCGCGCCCTCGCGCGCCGGGTGTTCGACCCGTCCCGCCTCACGATGGTCGTCGCGGGCGATGCGGCCCGGCTCTACCAGCCGCTCAAGGCCCTCGGGACGGTGCGCCTCTTTGCCGCCAACGGCCGCCCGCTCACCGAGGCGGACATCACCCCGGCCACCGGGGTGGTGGCATTCGACATGAGCCAGCTTGCGCCGCGGCTGGACTCCCTCGTCATCATGGCCCAGGGGCAGCCGGTCGGCATCCAGGTCGCGGAGATCGGCCGAGCCGGTGACAGCGTGGTGTACACCGAGCGGACCGTCCTCGGCCCCCAGCTCAACCAGACCACCAGGCTGGTCATGGACACCACCGGCCGCATGCGCCGCCTCGACCAGACGGGCAAGGTGCGCGGCCAGGACACGAAGATCACGCTCGGCTACGGCGGCGGCCGGGTGAAGGGCCAGGCCCAGGTCCTCGACTCCCTCGGAAAGCCGAAGTCCTTCGCGGTCGACACCGCGGTGAGCGCCGCGATCGTCGATGACAACGGGCTCGTTGCCCTGCTCCCCACGCTCCCGTGGGCGCTCAACACCCGCTGGACGATCCCGGTGTTCGGGTCCGGCGAGAACCGGATCCGCACCATCCAGCTGACGGTGGCGGACATCGAGCAGGTCACGACGCCGGCGGGCACCTTCGAGGCCTACCGGGCCGACCTCTCGGGGTCGACCCAGGCGGTGTCCTTCTACGTCACGACCCAGGCGCCGCACCGGCTCGTGCGGATCAGCCTGATCGGCTCCCCCATCGAATTCCTGGTGATCAACCGGCGGTAACCCACGGCCGGCCCAACCCCATCCCTCCCTTCATCGAGGATTGCACTGCATGCGACAACTCCGCTGGTCCCTGGTCCTGCTGGCGGCCCTGCCGGCCTGCGCGGCGCAGCGGCCGCAGCCGATCGGCGAGCCCTCGCCCGCCCCCGCCCCCGCGCCCGCCCCCGCGGCCGCCGGAGCGGCCGCTGGGACGGCCCAGGCGCCGAGCTCCGACCGGAGCTGGAGCCGGGCCCAGTATCCCTCGACCTACCGGCGCCATCCCAATCCGCCGGTGCTCATCCGGAACGCGACGATCATGACGGCCGCCGGCCCCGAGCTCGCGGGCGCGTCGATCCTGTTCCGGGACGGGAAGATCGTCGCCGTGGGAACCAACCTGACCGCCCCCGCCGATGCGACCGTGATCGACGGGACCGGCAAGTTCGTGACTCCCGGCCTGATCGATACCCACAGTCACATCGGGGTGTACTCGGCGCCGGGGACCTTTGCGGAGAGTGATGGGAACGAGGCCACCAACCCGGTGACCGCGCAGGTGTGGGCCGAGCACAGCTTCTGGCCCCAGGATCCGCAGATCCCGCTCGCCATTGCCGGCGGGGTGACGGTGCTGCAGGCGCTCCCCGGCTCCGCCAATCTCATCGGCGGCCGGTCCGCCACGCTCCGGCTGGTGCCCGCGCGCACGGTGCAGGAGATGAAATTCCCCGGTGCGCCCTACGGCATGAAGATGGCCTGCGGGGAGAACCCGAAGCGGGTCTACCAGAACCGGGGCCCGTCTACCCGCATGGGCAACATGGCGGGCTACCGCGAGGCCTTCATCCGGGCGGAACAGTACCGCGAGAAGTGGGATGCCTGGCTCAAGGACCGCAAAGGGACGCCGCCCGACCGTGACCTCCAGCTCGAGACGCTGGCCGACGTGCTCCGGGGGAAGATCCTGGTGCACAACCACTGCTACCGGGCCGACGAGATGGCCCAGATGCTCGACCTCGCGAAGGAATTCGGCTTCAGGATCCGCTCGTTCCATCACGCGGTCGAGGGGTACAAGGTGGCCGACCTCCTCGC
>DASZPT010000007.1:0-1970 GCA_035549935.1 Gemmatimonadales bacterium | reverse complement strand
CATGCACCGCCCGCTGACGGTCTCCAAGAATCCAATTACCGAAGTGATGGGGGCCGACCCCGGTCTGACTCGGCTCGTCTGGTGGTACCTCGCCAGCGCCACCGCATGGCTGGTCTTCGGGACCCTCATCGGAGAGTACCTCGGGCTCAAGTTCACCGCGCCCGACCTGGGGGTCGCGCCGTGGCTCAGCTTCGGCCGGCTCCGACCGGTCCATACCAACGTGGTCTTCTGGGGGTGGACCTCCCTGGCGATGCTGGGGCTGGCGCTGTGGGTCGTGCCGCGGACCTCGCAGGCGCCGATCTACAGCCTTCGACTCGCGAGAGTCAGTCTCTGGCTGATCAATACGGCCGTGGTGGCGGGGGTCTGGTCACTGGTCTCGGGAGTGACCAACGGAGCCGGGGAGTTCCGCGAGTTCATCTGGCCGGTGATGGGGCTCTTCGCCGCGGGCCTTGCGGTGCTGGCCTTCGACCTCTACCGGACCATCGCTCGCAGGGGGACGGAGGAGATCTACATCTCCAACTGGTACATCCTGGCCGCGCTCCTGTGGACCCTGGTGCTGGTCTCCATCGGCTACGCGCCGGGGATCCAGCGGGGACTCGCGGACACGGTGATCCAGGGCTACTACATGCACCAGGGTGTGGGGATGTGGTTCACCCCCATGGTGCTCGGGCTCACGTATTACTTCCTGCCCAAGCTCCTCAACAAGCCGATCTACTCCTATTCGCTCGGCGTGCTCGCCTTCTGGACCCAGATGGTGTTCTACACCATGATCGGGGCCCACCACTTCATCTACAGCCCCACCCCCTGGCTGCTGCAGACGGTGGCCATCGTATTCAGCGTTGGGATGCTGGTTCCGGTCGTGGCGGGCACGGGGAACTTCCTGCTGACCATGCGGGGGAGCTCCCGGACCATCGGGGTCAGCTACTCGCTGCCATTTATCCTGGTCGGAGTCGTCTGCTATTTCCTCGGATCGGCCCAGGGCACCCTCGAGGCCTTCCGGTCGCTCAATCAGGTCTGGCACTTCACCGACTTCACCGTCGGGCACTCCCACCTCACCATGTACGGCTTCGTGAACTTCCTCATCTGGGGCGGGGTATACGCGCTGCTGCCCCGGCTCACCGGGCGGGAGCCGCCTCACCTGGCGGTGGGGGTGCACTTCTGGCTGGCGCTGGTCGGGATGGCAGCATACGTCGGGGCGCTCTCGATCGGAGGCACTCTCAAGGGGCTGAGCTGGTTGTCGGGCGCCCCGTTCATGGACTCGGTGCGGGCGATGGAGTCGTTCTGGGTCGGCCGGGCCGTGGGGGGGACCCTCATGTTCCTCTCCCATCTCGTCTTTGCCCGCAATCTGTGGCAGATGCGGCCGGACAGGGCGGCGGAGGCGGCGGCATGAGACTCGACTTCCACAAGAACCACCGCCTGCTCTTCACCGTGGTGGCGTTCGGGTTCCTCGGACTCAGTTACCTCGTCGCCATCGGGCCGGCGATCTCGGTCCAGGCCAGCAACACGCCGCTTCCCGGCTCGCGCTCCCTGAATGCATTGGAGCAGCAGGGCCTGGAGATCTACCTCGCCGAGGGCTGCGTCTACTGCCATACCCAGCAGGTGCGGGCGCTCCCGCAGGACACCCTGCGCTACGGCCGCGCGTCGGTCGCGGCCGACTTCGCCCGGCTGGCGCCGACCGATGTCTGGCGCCAGACGCCCCGGGTGCTGGGGAGCGAGCGGACCGGGCCGGACCTGAGCAACGTCGGGGCACGGCAGCCCAGCGCGGTGTGGCACTACATCCATCTGTACCAGCCGCGCGCCGTGACGGCCGGCTCCATCATGCCGGCGTTTCCCTGGCTGTTCGACGTGCGGGACTCGGCTGGCCCCACCGACATGACGGTCCCGATCCCGGCGAGCGTCGCGCCGGCGCGGGGCGTGGTGGTCGCCCGGCCGGAGGCGAAGGCGCTGGTGGCCTACCTTCTCGCGCTCCA
>DASZPT010000006.1:0-4386 GCA_035549935.1 Gemmatimonadales bacterium | reverse complement strand
CGGCTCCAGCTCCACCGCGACGGGGCGAGGGTCTGGGCCTTCAGCCGCCGGCTCGAGAACGTCACCGCGATGTTCCCCGAGCTGGTGACGGCCTGCCGGCGTCAGCTCACGGCCCGGCGCGCGATCCTGGAGGGGGAGGCGGTGAGCTATGACCCGGAGACCGGCGAATTCTTCCCGTTCCAGGTGACCATGACGCGGAAGCGGAAGCACGCCGTCGACGAGGCCCGCGAGAGGTCGCCGCTCCGCCTGTTCGCCTTCGACCTCCTCCTCGCGGGGCGGGAAAGCTGTCTCGGCTGGCCACAGAAACGGCGGAGCGAGGCGCTGGCGCGGCTCCTCAGAGGCGGGGCCGAGGCGCCGATCCAGGTCACCCCGTCGCTCACCACGGACAAGGCGAAGGCGGTGGAGGACTACTTCGACGAAATGGTAGGCCGGGGCCTCGAGGGGATCGTCGCCAAGCGGGTCGACGCGCCGTATCGCGCGGGGGCGCGAGGCTACGACTGGGTCAAGCTCAAGCGCGCCTACCAGTCGCGCCTCCGGGACACCGTCGACCTGGTCCTCGTGGGGTACTTCCGCGGCCGCGGGCGGCGGGCGAGCACCGGCATCGGCTCACTCCTGGGGGCCACCTACGACCCGAAGCACGATCGCTACCGGACGCTCGCGCGGATCGGCTCCGGGCTCACCGAGGAGGGGTGGCGCTCCCTGCGCCGCCGGCTGGACCGGGACGCGGTGCGCACCCGGCCGTCCCGGGTGGATGCCGCCATCGTGCCCGATGTGTGGGTGACCCCGCGGATCGTGGTCGAGGTCCTGGCCGACGAGATCACCCGCTCTCCCTCCCACACCACCGGCCGCGACGACACCCAGGCCGGCTATGCCCTCCGATTTCCGCGGATCCTCCAGGAGCGGACCGACAAGCGCGCCGAAGATGCGACCACCGAGGCGGAGATTCTCCGGCTCGCTCGGCTGCAGCGGCGGTCCCGATAGCCGGCGGCGCCTGAGCCGCCTTTGTGCCGGCTTTCACCCTCGCTTGCGTACTGCGGAGCCAGACTTGCATCCGTGGAACCGGGTCCGAACGGATGACGGCCCGGGGCCGACGCGGGAGGCGGGTATGCGCGCGAACACGGAGTTGCAGAAGGCGGTCCTGGCGGAGCTCGAATGGGAACCCCGGGTGGACGCCAGCAAGGTGGGAGTGGCAGTGAGCGGCGGCGCGGTGACGCTGACCGGGAGCGTGCCGAGCTACGCGGAAAAGGTGGCGGCAGAGCGGGCGGTGAAGCGGGTCGCCGGCGTGCACGGCGTGGCGAACGATCTCGAGGTGCACCTGCCCGAGTTCTCCCGCCGGGGTGACCCCGAGCTGCTGGACGCCGCCCTCCGGGCGCTGGGCTGGGACGTGATGATCCCGGCCGATCGGGTAACGGTATCGGTGAGCCAGGGCTGGCTCACCCTCGAGGGCGAGGTCGAGCACGACTACCAGCGCACCGCGGCGGAGCGGGCGGTGCGGCACCTGCGCGGGCTCCGGGGGTGCATCAACAACATCGCGCTCCGCCCGAAGGCCACGGAGAGCCAGTCAAACAGCGGATCGAGGACGCGCTCCGGCGCCGGGCCGAACTGGATGCGCAGATGGTGAACGTGGCGGTGGCCGGCAACCGGGTGACTCTGCGGGGCGTGGTCCGGTCGTGGCGGGAACATGACGACGCCATCAACGCCGCATGGAACGCGGCCGGTGTGGTGGCGGTCGAGGATGGACTGACGGTCGCGGGATAGCAGCCAGCTCCGCGAGCGCTCTGCGGCTCCGGCCGGTCGGAGTGATCAAGGGATAGGAGAGGATCAATGCAGACCCCAGTCCAGGTGAGTGCCCGTGGAGCGGAACTCGCTCCGGAGCAGGAGCAGTACCTCCAGCAGTCGGTCGACCGGCTGGAGAAGTTCTTTCCCCGCATCGTGGCCTGCCGGGTCGCGGTCGAGGTGCCCAACCGCTATGCCGTGAGTGGCGAGCCGGTGACATGGGCGGTGCGCCTCGGCGTGACGGTTCCGGGAGGCGACGTGACGGTGAACCGCGAGGCCGAGCCGAGCTTCCGGCAGGCGGTCGACGCCGTCTTCGACGCGGCCCGCCGCCAGCTGCAGGACTACGGCCGCACGATCCGGGGGGACGTGAAGCGCCGGGCCGAGCAGCGTACCGGGACGGTGACCCGGTTGCTCGCCTACGAGGGATATGGCTTCATCACCACGGAGGACGGCGAGGAGATCTACTTCCACCGGAACGCGGTCGCCGATGAGGCGTTCGACCGGCTGACCGAGGGTTCGGAGGTGCGGTTCGTCGAGGTGGAGGGGGCCGAGGGGCCTCAGGCGAGCACGGTCGTCATCCACCGGCTCGCCCCGGAAGGGTAGGCGGCCCCGCTCAGCCGGAGATCCGCGCGCCGGCGAGGTGACAGCTGAACCAGGCGGTCGCCTCCCGGCTCACGGACTCGAGCGAACCCGGCTCCTCGAAATTGTGCCCGGCGCCGGGAACGACCACCATCCGGTGGGGGCAGCGCAGGTGTGTCTCCGCCTCGCGGTTGAGATTGCGGACGGTGAGGTCGTGCTCGCCCACGAGGAGGAGGGTGGGGGCCAGGACCTCCGAGAGCCAGTCGTGGGCCAGGTCGGGCCGGCCCCCGCGACAGACGAGCGCGTGAATCTTCTGCCCGGCGCGGGCCGCGGCCAGGAGAGCGGCACCCGCGCCCACCCCCGCCGCGAAATATCCCTGGGGCAAGTCCCCCACTTCCGGTTCCAGCTCCACCCATTCGGTCACCGCCAGCAGCCGGTCAGCCAGCTCGGTGGCGGAATGCGGGCCGGTGAGGCGGTGGCGTTCCTCGTGAGAGCGAAGGCCGAAGAGGAGGGTCGCGTATCCCGCCTGATTGAGATCGGCGGCGAGGCGGCGGTTGCGGGTGCTTATCCCGCCGCCGCCGCTCCCGTTGACGAAGAGCACGATGCCCTGCGGGTGGTCGGGGAGAGACAACTCGCCGTCGAGGACGACTGTCTCGGTCGGAATGATGACGTTGGAAGTACCGGGATGGACGATCATCGACATGCGGAGTGCCCCTGGGCGTGGTCCGTGTCGAAGATGGCGAGCAGCCCCCGAAACGAAGTTGAAGGGTGGGTGAAGCGGACTTACTCCGCGGTCGCGGGCCGCGCCGTGGCGCCCTCCGGGAGCCGGTCGACCCGATCGAGGCGTTCCAGGTCCACCGTGATGATGCCGTCAGGGGAGTCGACGAACATGTCGGCGAACTTCGCGTCCCAGGTCACCTCGTCATAGAGGTAGGAGGTCCGGGCGGTGACGCGGGTCGAGAAGGTCTCCTCGTGCGCCGTCGCCAGGACCAGGAACTCGGCTTTGCTCTCGCGCAGGCTCTCGGGCGTCACCCGGGCGAGCGGGCTGGTCCGGTCGATCGGGTGGACCACGGTCCAGTGGAGCGTGAAGAACTCGACCCGCTGCCGCTCGAGGCTCAGGGGATGGAACCGCCGGACCCGGCCGGTCGGGGTGGTTTCGTACCAGGCCATGCTGATCCGCACCTCGACGTCGCTCAACTCGCCCGGCTCGGCGTTGACCAGGCGGAACATCAGTCCGCGGCCCCCGTTGTACGGCGCCACCACCGCGCGTGCGGAGAAGCGGATGTGCGGCCGCGGGCGCGACAGGCGCGCGAGGGTGAGCCCGCCGCCCACCGCGAGCCCGACCAGTCCGCCGATCGATTCGAAGATGGTGAGCCAGTGCGCCGTCGATCCCACCGGCACCACGCCGCCGACGCCCACCCCCGTCAGGATACCCACGCTGTAGGTGAAGGCGGCAAAGAACGGATCGCTGAGGCCGAGCCGGTCGGTGCCATCGAGCGCACCGGGCCCGAGGCTCCGGTACCCGATGGCGAAGATGCCGGCGATCAGGAGCGCGAGGCCCACGAGCCACACCAGGAAAGCCGGCCAGGAAGCCGCGAGCGCCCGGAGATAGAGCCGGGCCCAGGCCTGGCGGCCCATTCCGTACTTCCGGCTGTTGGCGGTACCGTCCTTGTTGAGAAAGCGCCCGCGGGCCCGCTCGGTCACGACCCGGCCGAAGCCCAGATCCGTGGTCTCGGGCGGATCACCGGCTGGGCTGGGGGGCTCCCGAAGCTGCACATCCACCATGGTCTCGGCTCCAGCAGGGGACGGACGAATTGTCTCGTGGCGCAGGCCATAACGTAACACCGCTTCACGATGACCGGCGGGCGGGGTACAGGTGACGGTGTTATCCTTTCGCTCGAAGGCAGGCGACATCGTCCATTTTCCGCAGGAGTCCACCATGACCCGCACCCTGGCTTCCCCGCGCGCGTCTCGCGCCGCTGCCCGCACCGCCCCCGCCGCCCGCAGCGAATCGGTCCGCCTCTATCCCAC
>DASZPT010000005.1:0-4071 GCA_035549935.1 Gemmatimonadales bacterium | reverse complement strand
TGGAGCACGTCGGGCTGCACCAGGGCCACGGTGTAATCGGCCCAGTCGCCCTCCCCCTCCCGGAAGCGGATCGGGCCGTCGAGGCCCAGGGTGACCTGGATGGCGTGGTGCGCGTGGGGCGCCGCGACCCCGCCGCTGCCGACGCCGATCCACCCGCCATCCCAGAAATAGACCAGGCCCGCCCAGCCGGATGGCTGCCCCGGCCCGGGCGGGGCCGTCCCTCGTTCAGTCGCGCTCACGCATCCTCGAGCCGTTCAGGTCAGCCGGTTTATTCAAGGACCTCAGCCGGTATCTGCAAGCCGGCCCCGCGCGCCTTCCGCAGATTGGCTCCGTCAACGGGCGACGCCACATCACACCACGGGAGGTAGACATGCCACGCAACTGGAGGATGATCGCGGCCGGCACCAGCCTGGCCATCCTGAGTCTCTCGGCCATGGCGCGGGCCAGCGAAGGGCACCGGAGCCGTCCGCTCGTGAGCGAGTTCGGCACCGGCCCCCGGCGCTCCCACGGGGGCACTATGTGGCGAGCCTCGAGTCCGCCGCGCCGCTGGCGGTGGGCCCCATCCAGACGGTCAGGCTGCGGCTCACCGATACGACCGGGACACCGGTGGAGGGCGTCTCGATCGCGATCCGGGGCGGGATGCCGGCGCACCATCATGGCCTGCCGACGGCCCCGCGCGTCACCGGCAGCGCCGGCCCCGGCCTCTACCAGATCGAGGGACTCAAGTTCAGCATGCGCGGCTGGTGGAAGCTGGAGTTCCAGCTCGATGGGCCCGCCGGCCGTGACAGCGTGTATTTCGGCCTCGAGGTGTAGCTCCCATGACGACCCTTCGTCATCTCGCGCTCGGCACCGGCGTCGTCGCCCTCACGCTCGGTGCGGCGCTGGCACCGCGCCCGGTGCGGTGGACCGCCGCCGAGCGCGCCGAGGTCGGGAGCCTCGACCTGGCGCGCCAGGGACCGCCGCCGCCCGACTCGACCAATCGCGTCGCCGATGATCCCCGGGCGGTGGCCCTGGGCCAGCGCCTCTTCTTCGATACCCGGCTGAGCGCCAACGGCGCCGTCGCCTGCGCCACCTGCCACGACCCGGCGAAAGGCTTCCAGGACGGGACGCCGCTCGGCCACGGCGCAGGCCAGACCGGTCGCCGGACCATGAACGTCGTCGCCGTCTCGCGGGGTCCCTGGCTCTTCTGGGATGGCCGCAAGGACAGTCCCTGGGCCCAGGCCCTCGGCCCCTGGGAGAGTCCCGTCGAACATGGCGGAACGCGGGCGCAGTATGCGCACTTCGTCGCCCGGGAATACCGGCGGGAGTATGAGGCCCTCTTCGGTCTGATACCATCCCTGGCCCGCGTCCCCGGTCGGGCCGGGCCGGTGCCGGACGCCGGGGCACGCGCGGCCTGGGACCGGATGCCCCCCGCCGACCGGGACGCGGTGAACCGGATCTTCGCCAATCTCGGCAAGGCCGTCGCCGCCTACGAGCGGAGGCTGGAATATGGCCCGAGCCGTTTCGACCGCTACGCCGCGGGCCTGCGGACCACCGGCGTGCCGCCGCGCGGGGTGCTGACGGCGGACGAGGAGGCGGGCCTGCGCCTGTTCATCGGGAAGGGTCGCTGCAGCAGCTGCCACAGCGGCCCGCTTCTGAGTGACGGCCAATTCCATAATATCGGTTTGCCGGGGCGGGCTGCAGCACCCGACTCGGGCCGCGCGAGCGGTGTCCGCCGGGCCCTGGCCGATGAATTCAACTGCGCCGGCCGCTACAGCGACGCGCCGGCGGGCTGCGCCGAGCTCCGGTTCGCCCCGACCGCCACCCCCGAGCAGGTCGGGGCGTTCAAGACGCCGTCGCTCCGCAATGTGGCCGGCCGGGCGCCCTACATGCACGATGGACGCTTCGCCACGCTGGCGGAGGTGGTCGACCACTACGAGCGGGCCCCGGCCGCGGAGCTGGGCCGCAGCGAGCTCGAGCCGGTCCCCCTGACCCCCGGGGAGCGGCGGCAGCTGATCGCCTTCCTCGGAACCCTCACCGGGCCGATCGCCGCCCCCGATTCCCTCCTTCGGGCGCCGCGCGTCGCACGATGACCACGCATCGCCCCCGGCTCCCGGGGGCGTGCGTCCTTCCCACCGGCACCCGTCCGGTGCATACTGGCGGATCGGTCTCTCCCGTCTTCACTCCTCGCCCCCCGATCGCATGAGCCAGGTCGCCAGGATCCTGTGTGACGGCCGCTGGATCGCCGCCCGAAGCCGTGACACCCGTTTCATCCGGAACCCCGCCACCCTCGAGCTCGTGGGGACGGTTCCCGAGTGCAATGCCGACGACGTCGATGCCGCGGTCGAGGCGGCGAGCCGCGCCCAGCATGGATGGTGGAAAACACCGGGCGTCGAGAAGGCCAGGCTCCTCCGCGAGGTGGCCTCCCGGATCCGCGCTCGAGAGCGCGAGCTCTCGACCCTGATGGCGAAGGAGACCGGCAAGCCGCTCATCGAGGCGGTCGACTGCATCGACTGGGTGGCGGCCGCGTTCGACTACTACGCCGAAGTGGGGCGGCGGAGTTATGGAAATTCGATCCCGCCGGTGGCGCCCCACCAGATCAACTTCACCATCAAGGAACCGTTCGGCGTCGTCGCGGCGATCGTGCCGTTCAACTTCCCGCTCCTGCTCATGGCGTGGAAGGTGGCGCCGGCGCTTGCCGCGGGAAACACGCTGGTCTGCAAGCCGCCCCACCAGAATCCGCTCTGCAATCTCCTGATGGCGGAGTGCTACGAGGTCCTCCCTCCCGGGGTGGTCAACGTCGTCACCGGCGGTCCCCCGACCGGCGAGGCGCTGGTGCGCCACCCGAAGGTGGACCTGATCGCCTTCACCGGCTCGGTCGCGGCAGGGCGGCGGATCGCGTCGATCGCGGGCCAGGAGCTCAAGAAGGTGAACCTGGAGCTCGGGAGCGTCGATCCGTTCATCGTCTTCGCCGACGCCGATCTCGACGTCGCCGTGCCGGGCGTGGCCTGGGCCCGCCTGCTCAACGCCGGCCAGGTCTGCACCTCCTCGAAGCGGATCTATCTCCTCGAACCGATCGCCGAGGAATTTCTCCGCCGCCTCGACGCCTACCTCCCCACCCTGACCCTCGGTGACCCGCTCGACCCCGCCACCGACATCGGGCCGCTGATCTCCGCCGAGGCGGTGGACCTGGTGGAAGAGCAGGTTGCCCGGGCCGTCCAGGAAGGGGCGACACTCCACCGGGGCGGGAAGCGGGCCCAGCCGAAGGGACTGGCCGGTCATTTCTTCGAGCCCACCGTTCTCACCAACGTCCGCCACGGCTCGCTTCCCACGACGGAGGAAATCTTCGGCCCGGTCCTGTCCCTCATCGTCGCGAAGACCCCCGACGAGGCGATCGCCATGGCCAACGACTCGCGCTACGGGCTCGGCGCGTCGATCTACACGAAGGACCTCGAACTCGCCATGCGCGCGATGGAGAACATCAAGGCGGGGACCTTCTGGATCAACGACCCGCTGACCGACAACGATGCCGGGCCCTTCGGCGGGATGCGCTGGAGCGGCGTGGGCCGGGAGCTGGGGGAAGAGGGCCTCGACGCCTTCCGCGAGCCCAAACACGTCCACATGGACTATGTGATGGAGCGGAAGAGTTACTGGTATCCCTACCGGGACAGGCGTCTGCCGAATCACTAGGCCGGAGGCGGGAGGCGGGAGTATCAATCGACACCCCCGCCTCCGCCGGCCTCCGGCCTCCAGCCCTCTACTTTGTCAGCTCCGCGCAGAACTCCGTGAACACCCCCACATACCGATCGATGTCCTCGGTGGTATGCTGCACCGAGAGGGTCCACTGTTCCTCGTCCCCGGGCGTCATGAAGATCCCGCGGTTGAGGAGCCAGGGATACGACGCCGAGAAGAGCTCGGGCCGGGTGTCGAGGAAGTCACGGTAGCTCTTCATCGGGGTGGGCCGGTAGGAGACGCAGCCCTTGGCATCGAGGTTCACCGTGTGGGCCGGGATGCCGTACTTCGTGATCGCCGCCTCGCACCCGGCGATGAGTCGCGCCGCGAGTCCGGCGAGATAGGTGTACGCCTCGGGTG
>DASZPT010000004.1:0-8594 GCA_035549935.1 Gemmatimonadales bacterium | reverse complement strand
CGGCTTCACCCGGCCGGAGCGCGATGCCCATATCCGGCGGGTTGGCTGGCTCGCGAGCCGGCTCGAGCACCACGGGGTGGTGGTGGTCGCTTCGCTGGTGTCACCCTATCGCGAGTCACGCGACTTCGTGCGCGGCGTCTGCCGCGATTTCCGCGAGAGCTGGATCTCCACGCCGTTCGAGGAATGCGCCCGCCGGGACGTGAAGGGACTGTACGCCAAGGCGAAGGCCGGCGAGATCAAGCGCTTCACGGGACTCGACGATCCCTATGAGCCGCCGGAGCGGGCGGAACTGGTGCTGGACACGACGGAGATGGGGATAGACATGGCCGTAACGAAAGTGATGGAGATGGTCGGGGGTCAGGGGTCAGGGGCCAGGTAGAACACCCCACTCGCCCCCGACCCCCGACCCCCGACTCCTGACCGCCGACCCCCGACCCTCGACCCCCGCCCCCCCATGGACTACCTCGACCAGCTCGAAGACCGGAGCGTGCACCTCTTCCGCGAGGCGTACGCCAACTTCAAGAGTCTCTGCATGCTGTGGTCGATCGGGAAGGACAGCACGGTCCTGCTGTGGCTCGCGCGGAAGGCCTTCTTCGGACACGTGCCCTTCCCGCTGGTGCACATCGACACCTCGTTCAAGATCCCGGAGATGATCCGCTACCGCGACCGGCTGGCGGCGGAGTGGAACCTCAATCTGATCTACGGCCAGCACGAGGAGGCGCTGCGGGAGAAGCGGACCTTCCCCGATGGCACAGTGGACCGGATCACCTGCTGCAGCCTGCTCAAGACCGAGGCGCTCAAGAAGACCCTCTCGGGGGAGTGGACCCGCTACCGCTTCAACCACGCGAAGAAGGCCTACGAGAGGGACCGGAACACCGAACCCTACACCGGGGTCATCGTCGGAGCCCGGGCGGACGAAGAGGGAAGCCGCTCGAAGGAGCGCTACTTCTCGCCCCGCAACCGCGAGTCCACCTGGGACGTGGGTGATCAGCCCCCGGAATTCTGGAACCAGTACAAGACCGAGTTCGCGCCCGGCACCCACGTCCGGATCCACCCGCTCCTCGACTGGACCGAGCTCAACATCTGGGAGTACATCGAGCGCGAGAACATCCCCACCGTCTCGCTCTACTACAACCAGGGCGATGGGATCCGGTACCGCTCACTGGGCTGCGGGCCCTGCACGAAGGCGGTCGAGTCCGAGTCGCGCAACGTGGCGGAGATCATCGCCGAACTCCGGACCGGCAAGTTCGCCAACATCGCGGAGCGGGCCGGCCGGGCGCAGGACAAGGACGACGGCGGGGGGCTGGAGACGTTGCGGCGGGATGGGTACATGTGAGCGACGACGACCGCTCGCCGCCTCTTGCACCCCACCAATCCGTTCGCTAGAATACTGAACACTATGGTTCAGTATTCAGGCCCCAGCCTCGACGCCTCGTTCGCCGCCCTCTCGGACGCCACCCGGCGTGGCGTGCTCCAGCAGCTCGGACGGGCCGACGCGTCGATCACGGATCTCGCCGAGAAGTTCCACATGACCCTCACGGGCATGAAGAAGCACATCGGCATCCTGGAGCAGGTCGGGCTGGTCACCACGGAGAAGGTCGGGCGGGTGCGGACCTGCAGGATCGGCCCGCGCCGGCTGGAGGAGGAGACGGCCTGGATCGAGCGGTATCGCCGGCTCTGGGACGCCCGCTTCGACGCGTTGGACCGGGTGGTCGAGGAATTGAAACGGAAGGAGAGGCCCGATGGACGCACGCCGCGAGAGTGAGGCCACATCGATGAAGCACCGCACGACGGTGGAACGGAAGTCCGGGCGTGAGCTCGTCGTCACGCGAACCTTTGACGCTCCGGCGCGCATCGTGTTCGAGGCATGGACCAGGCCAGAGCTGGTCAAGCAGTGGTGGCTGCCGAAGTCGATGGGCATGTCCTTGCGTTCCTGTGAGATGGATGTTCGCGTCGGAGGCACGTATCGCCTCGTGTTCGAACCCGATGGTATGGCGTTCTTCGGCACCTACCTCGAGGTGACACCGCACTCCCGCCTCGTGTGGACCAATGAGGAAGGTGGTGAGGGCGGGCCTGTCACCACGGTGACGTTCGAGGAACAGGGCGGCCGGACGCTGCTGGTCGTCCACGAGCTGCATCCCTCGAAGGAAGCGCTCGACGCTGCCGGCACCGGGGCGGCGGATGCGATGCTCGAGACCTTCACGCAGCTGGACGAGCTTCTCGTCACCCTATGATTCGGGATGCCCTTCAGGATGCGCGGTATGCGATCCGATCCTTTGCCCGGCGGCCGCTGTTCACGGCGGTCATCCTGCTCACGCTCGGGCTCGGCATCGGGAGCAACGTTGCGATCTTCAGTGTGGCCAATGCCGTACTGTTCCGGCCGCTGCCCTTCAAGGACCCCGACCAGCTGGCGTTCGTCTGGAACCGGCTGCCCTCGACCAACGTGGCGCGTTCCCTGGTCTCGGGGCCGGATTTCCAGGACTACCAGGCCCAGGCGACCCAGTTCGAGGGATTCGCCGGGGCGGTCGCCCTTCCGGGGACCCTCACCGGCGATGGGCCGCCGGAGCGGATCACCAACGCCTACGTCACCTGGAATCTCCTGAGCCTCCTCGGGGTCCAGCCGGCGCTGGGCCGGACCCACGTCTCCGAGGACGCCTTCCCGATCGATCCCAGGCAATTCGGCAATCCCGATCCCAAGCTTCCGCCTGGCAAGGTGGTGTTGAGCTACGGCCTCTGGCAGCGCCGGTTCGGGGGCGATCCATCGGTCCTCGGCCGAACCATCATGATGGACGGCTGGGCTTCGCAGGTGGTAGGAGTGCTGCCGAGGGACTTCCATTTCTACCTCCCGGCCGACGCCGCCATGCCGACCAATATCGACGCCTGGGGCGTGCTGCCGAGCAACATCGGCGACTTCGAGCGGGAAGCCGCCTGGCTGACGGTGGTGGCTCGGCTCAAGCGAGGCGTCACGGTGGCGCAGGCCCAGAGCGACATGGACCGCCTGGCGGCGCATCTGCGGGAGACCCACCAGTTTCACGCCACCCAGAAGATGCAGATCGTGGTGGGCGGCATGCACCAGGAAGTTGTGGAGCACACCCGCTCCGCACTGCTGGCGCTGCTCGGTGCGGTCGGGTTCGTGCTGCTCATCGCCTGCGCCAACATCGCCAACCTCCTCCTGGTGCGGGCGTCCGAGCGGGGACGGGAAATCGCGGTGCGGGCCGCGATCGGGAGCGGGCGGGGCCGCATCGTCGGGCAGATGCTCGTCGAGAGCCTGGTGCTGGCCGCCGGCGGCCTGGTGCTCGGCCTGGGCCTGGCCTGGTCGGGCATCCGGGTGATCAAGGCCCTGAGTCCCGCGAACCTGCCACGGATCGACGCCGTCTCGCTCGATGCGGGGACCTTCCTCTTCGCAGGCGGAGTGGCCCTGGTTGCCGCACTCCTCTTCGGACTCGCGCCGGCGCTCCGGGCCGTCAGCGGCAACCTGGCCGACGGTCTGCGGGATCGGGGCACCGATACCGGCGGGGCCAGGGGGAACAAGCTCCGTACCGTCCTGGTTGTCAGCGAAATGACCCTCTCGCTGGTGCTGCTCATCGGCGCCGGGCTCATGGTGCGCAGTTTCGCCGCGATCCAGAGAGTCGACCCCGGATTCGACCCGACCAACGCCGTGACCTTCACCGCGCCGCTGCCGTTCATCAAGTATCTCACCTCCCAGTCCCGAGCCACCTTCGTCAATCAGCTGGGCGATGCGCTGGCGGCCGTGCCGGGGGTGGAAACCGTGGGTGGGGTGACGCCGCTGCCGCTGGCCGGGGGCGAGCAGTACTCGGTCGGATCCTACGGCAAGGTCGGCGAGTCCGACGACGTCTACCGGACCAACAAGGCCGACTACAAGGCGGTCCTGCCGGGGTACTTCGAGGCGATGAAGATCAAGCTGATCTCCGGCCGGACCTTCCTCCGCTCGGACAACGAGGAGCAGGCCCAGGATGTCGTGGTGGTAGACCGGAAGTTCGCCGACCGGGTGTTCGGCCGGGAGAATCCGCTGGGGGCCCAGATCCTGGTGGATCACTTCAACGAGAAGACCTTCGCGATCGAGCGGCTCCCGGTCACCATCGTCGGTGTGGTGGGAAACGTGCGGTCGGCCTCGCTCGCCACCGAGGGGCGCGAGACCATCTATCACCCCTACGTCTTCCAGTCGTTCCTGCCACTCACCTTCGTGGTGCGGACCGTGACCGACCCGGCCAGCCTGATGCCCCGGATTCGGGAAGCGGTCTCCGCGCTCGACAAGGACATCCCCGTCGCCGACCTGAACACCCTGCAGTCCTGGGTCACGGAGGCGATGGCCCAGACCCGGTTCCTGGTCGCGCTGACCGGCACGTTCGCCGTCCTGGCGCTGATCCTCGCGGCCCTGGGGCTCTACGGCGTCATCTCATACTCGGCGCGGCAGCGCACCCGGGAGATCGGCGTGCGGGTGGCGCTGGGGGCCACCGAACAGGATGTGCGTCGACTGATCCTGGGCCATGGATTGACCGTCGCCGGCGTGGGAATCGTCCTGGGGCTCGGCGCCTCGGTGGCATTGACCCGGGTGGTGAAGAGCTACCTGGTGGGGGTGAGCGCGACCGATCCGATCACGTTCGTGGGCGTGCCGATCGTGCTGCTCCTGGTGTCGGCGCTGGCGTCGCTGCTCCCGGCCCGACGGGCGGCGACCATGGATCCGGTGCGGGCGCTGCGGGATGAGGGGCGGTAGGGGGCGGGCCGGGGGCGCCACCACCTCGAGTGGAACGTGGACGGGGGAGTGGTGCAGACGCACCACTCCCCCGTCCTGCTGCTGCAGGCACCAGCGCGCGTCACCCCAGCGTCAACGCGGCCACAACCACCCGAACGACCCGCCGATCACCAGCCCGTAGATCAGGCCGTCCACCACATCCTTCATCGCGACCGACCAGGGCTTCCCCATCCAGATGGCCATCGGCACCTCGCCCATCGCGTAGGAGAGGAAGCCCGCGGTGCCCGCCACCTGGAAGACCCGCAGGTACTCGGTCCCCGCCGGCAGGGTGCGCGAGGCGAGGTAGGCCACGAAGACCGAGACGACGAGGTTGAAGACGAACCACTGGCCCAGCTGCGGCCCCATCTTCGGCATCCCCGGCGCCTTGAGGTACATCACCGCCACCGGTCCCTCCGCGAACTTCTTCTGGAACGCCTCGTCCTTGAACGCGCCGGGGTCCATGGCCCACGGCATGATGTACTGGCCCGGGGCCGGTGTGCCACGGTTGATCGCGGCCCGCACCTCGTCCTCGTTCGCGAGCCTGCCGTAATCCTTGTTGTGCCACTTGAGCACCATGTGGATCAGGCTGCTGGCGATGAACACCAGGACGGCGCTGAGCAGGATCGGCCAGAGGAGCTGAGACAGAGCGACCATGGACGGGACTCCTGGATGAAGGCGAGACCGGCGGGACGCATCGCGGGAACCGCCCTAGGTCTACAGCCTCCGCGGAGTCGGTCAAGAGGCCCGACGCGGATTGACAGCCGGTGTTGTCAGGAGGGCCTGACGGATCACGACCTCCCCTCCGCCCCCCGCTCCCCCGTCATCTGCAGCAGCACCCACGCCCCGAACCCCAGCGAGACGAGGAGCACCACGAAGGCCAGCGCCCGCATCCCCCCGGCGATCCGGGTGTCGTACGGCAGGCCATGCAGCTGCGAGAGGATGTAGGCCCAGTCATGCTGCGGATCCTCGCCGAACCCCACCAGGTCGAGCTCCTGGGCCCGGGCATCGCCGATGTAGCGCGCCAGGTCGAGCATGCTGCTCCCGAGCCAGGTCCCCGCCACCGCGATGCCGAAGTAATCGCGATAATGGAGGAGCAGCCCTGCGGTCGCGACCGGAATCAGGAGCTGGTTGAGGCTCCCGCCGAGCGCGGTCATGAACTCGCCGAAGAAGGCGAAGAGCAGGTGCCCGAACTCGTGCACGCCGAAGGTCACCCCGGCGAAGAGCCCGCCGGCGTCGGGATCCTGGAGATGCCTGAGTCCGTCCCACGCGAGGAAGAGGAGGAGGGCCAGCCGCCACGGCCACCACCGCCCCGCCGCCCACGCGCGGGCGTCAGCGAAGAAGCGTCCCATCCGCTTCCTCCTTGAGGTCCACCCCGCTCGACTCCCTCCGGCGCGCCTCGGCGGCGAGCCAGGCCAGCCGCTCCGCGGCCGCCGCCACCGGCAGCCCCTCCGGCCGGATGTTGGAGATGCAGTTCCGTTCCGCGTCGGTCCGGCCGAGGCGCGGCGCCCAGGTGAGATAGACCCCGAGGCTGTCCGGCGAAGAGAGGCCCGGGCGTTCGCCGATCAGCACGGCCACCAGCCGCGCGCCGAGGCGCTCGCCGATCTCGTCGCCCAGCGCAACCCGCCCGAAGCGCGCGATCACCACCGGCGCGCTGCGCCACCCCAGGGCGCGGAGTCGCGCGCCCGCGTCGATCGCGAGCGCCGCGGCGTGCCGCTCGACGGCGAGACCCGAGAGACCATCCGCGATCACGAACCCGAGGTCGACGCCGCCCGGCACCGCGACCGCGCCCAGCCGTTCCCCATCCTCCGCCCGGAGCCGACGGCCGAGATCGGGCCGGGTGAGATACTCGGTCGCATCGCTTACCCGGCTCTGGACCGGGACGGAGGGAAGGCCGGCGGCCGCGAGTTGCGAGGCGACGAGCGCGAGGTCGGGGCGATGGGTCACCGCGTCCCGCGCGCGGGCGTGAGCCAGCTGGAAGGCGAGGACCTCGCTGGTCGGGAGCGACATCCCCGCGCGACCCAGCGCGATGCGGGCCGGCGTGAGGCTGCGGAGCCCCCGCCACGCATCAGGCAGCATCGTGGCCGCCGAGCCCTGCGCGCTCGAGGAGGAGCGGCGCATTCCGCGCCGCGAGCCTGCCCTCGCCATCGGTCACGCCCACCCGGGCGAGCCAGGCCTCGAACTCCGGCGCGGGTCGCTTGCCGAGTACCTGCCGCACATAGAGCGCATCGTGAAAACTGGTGCTCTGGTAGTTGAGCATCACGTCGTCCGCCCCCGGGACCCCCATGATGTAGTTGCATCCGGCCACGCCCAGCAGCGTCAGCAGCGCGTCCATGTCGTCCTGGTCGGCCTCGGCGTGGTTGGTGTAGCAGACATCGCACCCCATCGGGAGGCCGAGGAGCTTCCCGGCGAAGTGGTCCTCGAGCCCCGCGCGGGTGATCTGCTTTCCATCATAGAGGTATTCCGGCCCGATGAACCCGACCACGGTGTTCACCAGCAGCGGGTCGAACGCCCGCGCCACCGCATAGGCCCGCGCCTCGCAGGTCTGCTGGTCCACGCCATGGTGCGCCCCCGCGGAGAGCGCGCTCCCCTGGCCCGTCTCGAAGTACATCACGTTGGTGCCAAGCGTGCCACGGCCCAGCGCGAGCGCGGCCTCGCGGGCCTCCCGAAGCAGCCCCAGCGTGACACCGAAGCTCCGGTTGGCCGCCTCGGTTCCCGCGATCGACTGGAAGACCAGGTCCACCGGCGCCCCCTGCCGCATCAGGCCGAGGGTGGTGGTGACGTGGGCCAGCACACAGGACTGGGTCGGGATCTCGAGCCGGAGACGGAGCTCATCCACCAGCTCGAGCAGGGTCCGGACCGCGGCGGGGTTGTCGGTCGCGGGATTGATGCCGATCACCGCGTCGCCATTCCCGTAGAGGAGCCCGTCGACGATGCTCGCCGCGATCCCCTTCGGGTCGTCGGTGGGGTGATTGGGCTGGAGCCGCGTGGCCATCCGGCCCGGGAGGCCAAGGGTATTGCGGAACCGGGTCACGACCCGACACCGGCTCGCCACCAGGATCAGGTCCTGCACCCGCATCAGCTTGGAGACCGCCGCGACCATTTCCGGGGTGAGGCCCGGCGCGAGCCGCGCAAGCACCTCGGGCGTGGTCTCGAGCGCGAGGAGCCAGTCGCGAAACCCGCCGACGGTGAGGTGCCGCACCGGCTCGAAGGCGCGGGAGTCG
Source organism: Gemmatimonadales bacterium (assembly GCA_035549935.1). Taxonomy (GTDB): domain Bacteria; phylum Gemmatimonadota; class Gemmatimonadetes; order Gemmatimonadales; family GWC2-71-9; genus JADJOM01. The sequence goes on along the minus strand of DASZPT010000004.1, from coordinate 620 downwards.
TGGCTGTCGATGATGAGCCGGGTGACATCGTCGGTCTCGTAGGGGACGACCGCCTCGTCGAGGAAGGTGGTGAGCGGCAGGTCCGCCAGGGTGAGTTGGGCCGCCACCCGCTCCTCCGCGGAGCCCGCCGCTACCTCCGCGAGCTGGTCGCCCGAGCGGAGCGGCGAGGCGCGCGCGAGCAGCGTCCGGAGATCGGCGAACGTGTAGGTGGTGGGTCCGAGGACCTGGCGGTATCGCGGCACGACCTGCAAAGTGGGACGGGAGCGTCCCTCTGTCGAGATCGGCGGTCCGCCCCTACACTTCCCGCACCTCTTCCCTGCCTTCGATCGCATGCGATTCCATCACGCGACGCTCGCCGCCGCCCTGCTGGCCACCCCGGCGCCGCTCCCCGCCCAGAGCGCGGTCACCCTGATGCCGCTCCCCGCGGAACTGTCCCTGGGGCCCGCACGGCAGCGGCTCGACTCGACCGTCTCGGCCTCGATCGAGGGATTCCGGGACCCGCGCCTCGAGCGGGCCCTCGCGCGGGCCCTGACCCGCATGGCCGCGCGCATCGGCCAGCCGATCCGCAACGACAGCGCCTCCACCGGGCCGCGGCTCACCGTGCGCGTCAGGGGCGCCGG
>DASZPT010000003.1:0-3140 GCA_035549935.1 Gemmatimonadales bacterium | reverse complement strand
GCGGGACCCTCGCGGGGAACGCCTTTGCCGTTGCCGCGATGCGCGCCACGCTCGAACAGGTACTGACCGACGCGAGCTACGCCCGGACCATTCCGCTCGCCGAGCGATTCCAGGCGGGCGTCGAGGGCGTCATCGCCGAGTACCGGCTGCCCTGGATCGTGAAGCGGCTGGGGTGCCGGGCCGAGTACTGGTTCCGTCCCGACGCGCCGCGCAACGGGGGTGAGGCCGCCGCGGCCGCCGATTTCGATCTCGACCGCTACATGCACCTCTTCGCGCTCAACCGCGGCATCCTGCTCACCCCCTTCCACAACATGGCGCTGATCGCCCCCGACACGACCGAGGCGGACATCGACCGCCACACCGCGGTCTTCCGCGAGGCCGTCGCGACGCTGCTCGCCGCCGGCCCATCGTGACCCTTCCACCCGCCGGCGATCCGCCGATCGTCCAGTTCACGCGCGTCAGCAAGTCGTTCGGAGATGTGAAAGCGGTCGACACCGTCAGCTTCACCATCGGCCGGGGCGAGTTCTTCTCGCTGCTGGGCCCGTCGGGGTGCGGCAAGACCACGACGCTGCGCCTGCTCGCGGGCTTCGAGGCCCCCGACACCGATGGGGGCGAGGTCCGCATCGCCGGGGAGGTCGTGAACCGGAAGCGGCCGTACGAGCGGCAGATCGGCATGGTGTTTCAGAACTACGCCATCTTCCCACATCTCTCGGTCGAGCGGAACGTCGCCTTCGGGCTGGAGCAGCACCGGGTGCCCGGGGCCGAGATCCCCGATCGGGTCACGAAGGCCCTCGAGATGGTGCGCCTCGACCCCGGGACGTTCGCCCGGCGGATGCCCCACCAGCTCTCCGGTGGCCAGCGCCAGCGGGTGGCGCTCGCCCGGGCGCTGGTGCTGCGCCCCGCCATCCTCCTCCTCGACGAGCCGCTCGGTGCCATCGACCTCAAGCTCAGGAAGGAGATGCAGCTCGAGCTCAAGCAGCTCAACAAGCGCCTCGGCATCACCTTCGTCTACGTCACCCACGACCAGGAAGAAGCGCTCACCATGTCCGACCGCATCGCGGTGATGGACAACGGGCGGGTGGCGCAGCTCGGGACGCCGGCGGAGATCTACGAGAACCCGCGCACCGCCTTCGTCGCGAAATTCATCGGCGAGTCGAACTTCTTCGGGGGCCGGGCGGCGCGGCGTCCCGACGGCCCGTGGGTCGTGCGGGGCCCGCTGGGCGAGTTCCAGCTGCCGGGCGCCATGCCGGCGACCGAGGGCGGCGAGGTCCAGATCGCGGTGCGGCCGGAGTGGATGGACCTCTTCCGGCCCGACGCCGTCCCGGCGGGAGAGAACGCCCTGCCGGGCACCGTCCGCGAGGTGATCTACCTCGGCGAGACGCTGCACGTGCTCGTGACGCTCGCCGACGGGAGCGACTGCACCGTGGCGCTCCGGAACGAGGGCCAGCTCATCAAGCCGCTTCCGTGGAAGACGGGCGACCGCGCTGCCGTGGCGTGGCTCCCGGAAGACTGCCAGGTGCTGGAGGCGGACCGGTGACCATCCGCCAGTCGCTGCTCCGGGCCCTGCATCCGCGCCCCGGCCTCAAGGCCTGGGCGCTGCTCGGCCCGGGCACGGTCTGGCTGCTGGTGTTCTTCCTGGCGCCGATCCTGATCATGTTCGCCTACAGCTTCATGCCCCGCGGGATCTACGGCGGGGTGGAGTCGGGGTGGACGCTGGAGCACTATCGCCGGTTCTTCGACCCGCTCTACCTGCAGATCCTGAACCGGACCTTCCTCTGGTCGCTCTTCGCCACGGTGATCTGCCTGGTCCTCGGCTACCCGGTGGCATATCTCATCGCGCGGAGCGGCCGGTGGAAGAACCTGCTCCTCTTCTTCGTGGTGCTGCCGTTCTGGACCAGCTGCCTGGTCCGGACCTTCGCGATGATCTTCCTGATGCGGGACACCGGGTTCATCAACACCCTCCTCCTCTCCGCCGGCGTCATCGACCAGCCGATCCCGATGCTGTACACCCCGTTCGCGGTGATGAGCGGGCTGGTCTACGGCTTCCTTCCGTTCATGATCCTCCCGATCTACGCGTCGCTGGAGAAGCTCGACCTCTCCCTCCTCGAGGCGGCCGAGGCCCTGGGTGCCCGGCCGATGGCGCGGTTCGTCCGGGTCACCCTGCCCCTCTCGCTCCCGGGCGTGGTGGCGGGCTGCCTGCTGGTGTTCATCCCCTCGCTCGGGAGTTTCCTCACCTCGGACCTCCTGGGCGGCGCCAAGCAGGTGATGATCGGTAACCTGATCCAGAACCAGTTCTCCGCCGCGCGGAACTGGCCGTTCGGATCGGCCGCGTCGTTCATCGTGATGGCGCTGGTGCTGATGGCGGTCCTGCTCTACCTCCGGGTCCGCGATCGCGCTCCCGGCGGCGGGGGTGTGCTGTGAGAGTCCCGCGCTGGGTGATGGTGGTGAGCGCGGTGGTCTACGTCTTCCTCCACCTCCCCATCGCCGTGCTGGTCATCTTCTCGTTCAACGACTCCAAGTATGCGGTGAACTGGGTGGGCTTCACCCTCGGGTGGTACCGCCGGCTCCTCGAGCGCGAGGACATCCTGAACGGGCTCCGGGCGAGCCTCATCGTGGGGGTCATCGCGACGATGATCTCGGCGCTGTTCGGCACGCTCATCGCCCTGGCCCTCGCGCGGCACCGCTTCCGCGGCCGGACCGCGATCGAGGCCTTCCTCTACGTGCCGCTGGTGACGCCGGAGATCGTGGTGGGGATCTCACTGCTGATCCTCTTCGTGCTGCTCGGCATCCCGCTCGGCCTCACCACGATCACCATCGCGCACATCGCCTTCTGCATCTCGTTTGTGGTGGTGGTGGTCCTCGCCCGGCTGCAGGGGATGGACCAGAATCTCGAGGAGGCGGCCATGACCCTCGGCGCCGACGAGATCACCACCTTCTGGAAGATCACCGTGCCGCTCCTCGCCCCGGGGATCATCTCCGGCGCGCTGCTCGCGTTCACCATGTCGTTCGACGACTTCGTCATCACCTCGTTCGTCTCGGGGACCGGGTCGTCCACCCTGCCGATCGTGGTCTACAGCATGGTCCGCAAGAACATCGAGCCGAGCATCAACGCGATCAGTACGATCATCCTGGTGGTGACG
>DASZPT010000002.1:0-6982 GCA_035549935.1 Gemmatimonadales bacterium | reverse complement strand
CGAGCACACCCGCGGCATCCTCGGCGAGGAGCGGCTGGCGCTGCTCAAGCCGGGCGCGGTGATCGTCAACGCCGCGCGCGGCGGCCTGGTCGACGAGGCGGCGCTCCTGCGGCGGCTGGCGGAGGGGAAGCTCGCCGGCGCGGCGTTCGACGTCTTCGACCAGGAGCCGCTCCCCGCGGACCACCCCCTTCGCTCTGCGCCGAATGTCGTCCTCACGCCCCACCTGGGCGCCTCGACCGAAGAGGCCCAGCTCAACGTCGCCATCGAGATCGCCGAGGCGGTGAAGGCCGCGCTTCTCGAAGGCGACTTCGCCGGCGCCGTCAACGCCCCGCTCGTCGGCGGCGACCGCCTCAAGCGGCTCCGACCGCTCCTGGAGCTTGCCACCCGCCTGGGGCGGCTCGCCGCGGCGCTCGCGGAGGGGCCCATCAGTGCCGTGGAGATCCGCTTTGCCGGGGAAGGGGAGGACCTCCTCCGCCCGCTGGCCGCCGGGGCGGTGATCGGCCTCCTCGAGGGCGCGATCGGCGCGCCCGCCGTGAACGTCGTGAACGCCCTCCACCTCGCACGCCAGCGCGGGATCCAGGTGGAACGGACCCGGGTCGATACCCCGGGCGATTACACCAATCTCATCGAGGTGCGGGTGCAGGCCGGCGCGGCCCCGATCCGGGTGGCGGGGACGCTCCTCGGCGAAGGACACCCCCGCCTGGTGCGGATCGGCGACTTCCAGGTGGATGTCTCACCCCGCGGTCCCCTGGTCGTCCTCCGGAACCGCGACGTGCCGGGCGTGATCGGCCGGGTGGGCACCCTGGTCGGCAACGCGGGCATCAACATCGCCGGCTATCACCAGGCCCGGGTCGCCGCCGGCGGCGATGCCCTCGCCGCGATCAGTGTGGATGCGGCGCTCCCGGCGAGCGTGCTCGCGTCGCTCCGCGCGTTGCCCGAGATCCGGGCCGTGGCGATGGTGGATCTGGGCGAGTGAACGGCCGCCGGCCGGCTCGGGAGCGTTGACATCGCCCCGGTCGTGCGAAACCTTATGGCGCGCAGAGCGCGGCTCCTCGACCCCCGACCCCCGACCCCTGAACCCCAAATGCTCCTGCTCAGCCTGGCGCTTGTCCTGCAGCAACAGCCGTCCGCTCCTCCCGCTCCACAGGCTCCCTCTCCCATCGCCAAGGTCGTGCTGAGCCCGGCCATCCGGAGTCTCACCGCCGGTGACACGCTCCGGCTCTCCGCGCAGGCCGTCGACTCGGACGGGCGCGAGGTGCCGGGGGCGACGATCCGTTTCTTCGGCTCGGGGGGACGATTCGAGGGGCGGGTGGATTCCACCGGTCTGGTCTACGCCGGTTCGACCGGGACCCTCGGGGTCACGGCCGTGGCCAGCGTCCCGGGAACCCGGCCGGTCATCGAGCGGACCGAGATCCGGATGCTCCCCGGGCCGAGCGCCCGGGTGACTATCGATCCCGACAAGGCCCGCATCGTGGTCGGCCAGAACATCCTGCTGAGCGCCCAGAGCTTCTCGGCCGTTGGCGATCCCCGCTCCGATGCGCCCCGCTGGCGCAGCTCGGCGTCCCGCGTCGCGACCGTGAGCCAGGACGGCCTCGTCACCGGGATCACCCCGGGCCGCGCGACGATCACGGCCCGCGTGGACGGGGCCGAGAAGAGCATCACTGTCGAGGTGGCGGCCAACACCATCGCCTCGATGGAGGTCACGCCGGGGACCCTCACCGCCCGGCAGGGCGACGTGGTCCAGCTCAAGGTCGTCGCCCGCGACCGGGCCGGGAAGAAGATCGACGGGATCGCCCCGACCTGGAGCATGACGGGGAAGGGGCAGATCGACCAGGACGGGTCGTTCGTGGGCTACGAGGCCGGGAAGTACGTCGTCACGGCGACGGTCGGGAACCGCACCGCGACCTCCGTGATTTCGCTCGACTGGCGGAATGTCCGGCGGCCGGCCACCGTCGTCGGCCGCCTCGGCCGCTCGCTCTTCAGCACCGAGGAAGTCTGGATCCACCCCAATGGCAAGATCGCCTACCTCGGGACCGGGGGCGGTGGTGACCGGATGTACGCGATCGACATCAGCGATCCGTCCAACCCCGTCGTCACCGACTCGCTGATGGCCAATACCCGGCGCATCAACGACATCATGACCACCCCGGACGGGAAGTACCTCGTGCACACTCGCGAGGGCGCCTCCGACCGCAAGAACGGGATCGTGATCGCCTCGCTCGAGGACCCGGCGCACCCGAAGAAGATCGCCGAGTACACCGAGGGACTCACCGGCGGGGTCCACTCGACGTTCATCTACTCGCAGCCGAAGTACGGCACCCACATCTATCTCACCAATGACGGCACGGGCTACATGCACGTCATTGACATCAACGATCCGTATCACCCGAAGGAAGTCTCCCGCTGGACCACCCGGCCTGACCAGATCGGCAACGCGCTGCACGATATCGATGTCCAGGACGGCCTCGCCTACCTGAGCTACTGGAACGAGGGCCTGGTGATCGTGGACGTCGGGAACGGCATCAGGGGCGGGAGTCCTGCCAATCCGCAGCTCGTGAGCCAGTTCAAGTATGACCTCAACGAGCTCTATCGCGACGTCGAGGCGACCGCCGGGCCCGGCTTCATCCGCGGCACCCACACCGCCTGGCGGCACGGCAAGTACGTCTTCATCGCCGATGAGGTCTTCCCTGCCGGCGCGGTCAAGGGGGCGAAGGATGCCTCGGCCTTCCGGGCCTACGGGCGCCTGCAGGCGATCGACGTGAGCGACATCGCCCACCCCCGCTCCGTCGCCTGGTACGAGCCCGAGCATGGTGGCGTCCACAACGTCTGGGTCGCCGGCGATACGCTCTACATGGGGGCGTACAACGCCGGCTTCCGGGCCTTCGACATCTCGGGCGAGTTGCGCGGCGATCTCCGGGCCCAGGGCCGCGAAATGGTCCACGTGAACACCGCCGACATGACCGGGCACGTGCAGAATTCGGCGATGACCTGGGGCGTGGTCGTGCGGGATGGCCTGGCCTACGTGAACGACGACAACAACGGACTCTGGATCATCAGGATGGAGCCCCGGCGGGAGCAGCTGACGCCGTGAGCGGGTAGGCGGGTCGGCGGGTAGCGCAACGACGAAGGGCGAAATCCGATGCGGATCTCGCCCTTCGAGGTTTCACTTCCCGCCTACCCGCCCACCCGCTACCGTTCCGTCACCGAACTCGGCACCGACTCGAGCAGGATCTCCACTGCCAGCGCCTCTGCCAGCGGCTCACCCGCGTCCAGCTTGCGGTCGAAGGCCTCGAGCGTCTCTTCCGCCGCCCAGTACAGGAGGCGGCAGGCGGTGAGGTCGGCGGGATGGTCGTCGCCCATCTCGTGGGCCGCTTCCCGCATCGCTTCCTGCTCGACCAGCAGGCGCGCCATCAGGGCCAGGTCCCGGCAACGGGCTTCGGCCACGGCCGCATCACGGTAGCCGCGCGGACCCTTCTCCTGCGCGAGGGTGAGGTCGCGGAGCGCCGCCTGCTGCAGCAGCGCCAGCATCGTGAACCGCCGCGAGTGCGCCCGCCGCACCTCGTCCCGCTGGGTGGTGAGCGCGCTGTGGATCAGTTCCTGGAGTCCGGGGTGCCCGACGAGGTCGTGCGGCATGTGTTGCCAGAGCCCCGGGACCGGCCGGCCCAGCTGGCCCCGGACCATCTCCTGCACCGCGAACACCGTGTCACCGGTCATCGTCGCGTAGCGCCAGCAGGCGCGGCCCAGGGAGCCCTCACGGCTCCAGAGCGAGCGGAGATACTCGTGACGCTGCGGGTCGTTCGGAACGGCCGGCCTCATGTCGCCTCGGATGGTGCGCAGTTGCCAGGTGATGCCCGGTACTGGACCGGAGAATTGCACCATCCATGCCGCACGAAATTGGCCCGGTGCTATCGGTTTAAGTGGTTGTTTGGTAATGTGTTATGTGTGATGTCCAATGTCAGGTCGGCAGCCGGGACCGGCATACGGCGGTGGCCTGAGCCGGAAACTGCCTGACCCTCCTCACTGCGCGGCTCACGACGGCCGGCGGAGCATGCATCATGACCGGTACCCTCTCGCCTTCGGCACTCGATACTCTCGCCGCGGCCCGGGCGCAGTTCCCGGCCCTCAAACGGCGTCACAACGCCCATCCTGTCGCCTACTTCGACGGGCCCGGCGGTACCCAAGTCCCGCAATCGGTGGCCGACGCGATCGCCGACTACCTCCTCCACCACAACGCCAACACCCACTGGGCCTTCCCGACGAGCGTCGAAACCGACGCCGCGATCCTCGGTGCCCGCACGGCGCTCGCCGACTTCCTCGGCGCCGAGGCCGACGAGATCGCCTTCGGGGCCAACATGACGACCCTCACCTTCCACCTGGCCCGCGCCCTGGCGCGGCGCTGGGGGCCGGAGGACGAGGTCATCATCACCGAACTCGATCATCACGCCAACGTGGCCCCCTGGGAGGCCATCGCCCGCGAGCGGGGGGTCCGGCTCAAGGTGGTTCCCTTCAGCCTCGAGACCTTCGAGCTCGACTGGGCCGCCTTCGACGCCGCGCTCGGCCCCCGCACCCGGCTCGTGGCCATCGGCGCAGCCTCCAACGCCCTCGGCACGATCACCGACGTGGCCCGGGCGGCCGAACGCGCCCGCCAGGTCGGGGCGCTCTCGTTCGTGGACGCGGTGCACTTCGCGGCCCATGGGGGGGTGGACGTGCGGCGGATCGGGTGCGATTTCCTCGCCTGCTCGGCCTACAAATTCTACGGCCCGCACATCGGCATCCTCTACGGCCGCCGGGAACGCATCCTGGAGCTCGACGTGCCCAAGCTCCGGCCCGCGCCCGACACCGCGCCCGAACGCCTCGAGACCGGTACCCAGAATCACGAGGGGATGGTCGGCGCCGCTGCGGCGGTCGACTTCATCGCATCACTGGGGGAGGAAGGAACGCGCGCCGAGCGACTGCGGCAGGCGGGAATGGTGCTCCACCAGCATGGCCAGGCCCTGGTCGAGCGCATGTGGCAGGGTCTGGGCGCGATCAAAGGGGTCGAGCGCTTCGGACCGCCGCCCAGCCGCCCCCGGACACCGACCGTCGTCTTCCGGGTGAAGGGAACCCCGTCGGAACTGGTGGCCACTCGCCTCGTGGACGACGGGGTCTTCGTCTCCAACGGTGACTTCTACGCCGCCACGGTCATCGAGCGCCTTGGCCTCTCGGCGGAGGGGGTCGTCCGCGCGGGCTGTGCCTGCTATACCACGGCGGCGGAGGTGGATCGCCTCCTGGAAGGCGTCGCGCGCATCGCGGGCGGCCGCTAGCGCTCCATCGGGCCTCGAACCGCTACCCGATCTTCTCGTCCACGAGCGCGAGGATCGTCCGCTCCCGCTCCTCGCTGGTGCGGAGCAGCTCCTCTCCCGTGCGCACCATGCCCAGAGCGGAAGTCTTGTCGGCGAGTCCGCCGAGGTTGATCCGGACGTTGAGCCAGGCGCCGCGGATCGCCGCGCGGACCGCCAGGACCCCCACACCCGCGTCGGAGACCGAGGCCGGGTTGCCGGTCCGGGCCATCGCCTCGAGCAGCGGGAAAGCGTCCGAGGCCGCCTGCATGACCCGGAACGGCACGGCGATCGCCCCCTGATTGGCCAGGTCGAGCGCCGCCTTCCGCGCCGCTTTCTCCTCCGTGGTGGCCTTCGGCATCCCCAGCGCCTGCATCACCCGCGTGAACGCGAGCGTATCCTCGTCCATCAACCGCAGCAGCTCGTCCTTCAGCCGCTGGCCCTGCTCGGCCCAGCGGGAGAACTCCTCCCACCGGTCATCCCATCCGGGTTTGTGCGAGGAGAGGTTGGCGACCATCGTGCCCAGCGCGGCACCCAGCGCGCCGAGGAGGGCCGCGACCGAGCCGCCACCCGGCGCCGGGCTCTCGCTCGCCGTCTCGTCCGCGAAGCCTGCCACGGTGAGGGCGGCCAGCCTCCGGTCGGCGGCCTTCCGCAGGCGGTACTCGATGATCCGCTCCTCCGGCCTGAACGGAGCGAGCTCGTCGAGGCCGAGCGATTTCACCGCGACCCGGATGAGCTCGGCCTCCGACACGCCGGTCGAGCGTTGCTGCTTCCGCAGGAAGTACCGGCCGGCGTCCAGCATCGCCGCGAGCGGCACCAGGCCGACCAGCTCCGACCCCGTCACCCGGATCCCGCGGGCGTCGGCCCGGCGGCAGACCTCGTCGAACGCCACGTGGAGCGGGGTCGTCCGGATGTCGGTGAGGTTCATCGACACCTGCGCGATCCCGTATTCCTCGATGTACCAGCCGATCGCCTTCACCGCCTTGAGAGTCCCGGGGATCATCACCGGCTGGCCGGCCGCATCGGTCACCACCTTGCCGGTGATGGGGTTGCCTTCCCGCTTCGGTCGCCCGATCTCCCGGACGTCGCAGGCGATCGCATTCGCCCGCCGGGTCGAGGTGGTGTTGAGGTTGATGTTGTAGGCGATGAGGAAGTCCCGCGCGCCGATCACCGTAGCGCCACTCCGCGGGACGAATTCCCCGGGGCCGAAGTCCGGCTTCCACTCCGGGCGCTTCATCTTCTCGGCCAGTCCCTCGTACTCACCGGCCCGGATGACCGCGAGGTTCCTGCGCGCGGGGTTGGACTGGGCCGCCTCATAGAGGTACACCGGGATGGCGAGCTCCCGCCCGACCCGCTCCGCGAGCTGTCGCGAGAGCTGGGCGGTTTCCTCGAGGGTGATGCCCGCGAGGGGAATCAGGGGACAGACGTCGGTTGCGCCCATCCGGGGATGCTCCCCCGTGTGGCGCCGCATGTCGATCAGTTCCTGGGCGGCGCGGATCGCACGGAAAGCCGCCTCGAGCACCGGCCCCGGGGCGCCGGCGAAGGTCACCACGGTGCGGTTGGTCGCCACCCCGCGATCGACGTGGAGGAGGGCCGCGCCCTCAACCCCGGCGATCTGGTCGGTAATGCGCCGGATGAGCTCGGGGTCGCGGCCTTCACTGAAG
>DASZPT010000001.1:0-12297 GCA_035549935.1 Gemmatimonadales bacterium | reverse complement strand
CTGCGCCACGAGATGGTGCACGTCTTCCAGATCAGCCTCCTGTACGACCGGTACCTCAAGTCGCCCCGGTCGGCCCAGGTGCCGCTGCCGCTCTGGTTCACCGAGGGACTCGCGGAGTACTGGTCGGCGGGGGAGGACGCGCGGGACGAGATGATCCTGCGCGACCTGGTGCTGAGCGGCAGGCTGCCGCGGCTCGCCGATCTCGAGTTCGTGAGCGGCGGCATCGTCTACCCGCTGGGCGGGCGGATCCACCGCTGGCTCGCCGACACCTACGGCGACTGGCGGATCGCCACGTTCTATCACGAGCTGTGGCGCTACGACACCTTCAACCAGGCCATCGCCGCGACCTACGGGAAGAGCATCGAGCGGCTCAACGACGAGTTCCAGGTCGCGATGCGCCGCGCCTATTTCCCGGTGGTGCAGGACCGGAGCTCGCTCGCCGCCTCGGCCCAGCTCATCTCCAACGCCGCCATCAAGCCGGTCTATTCGCCCAACGATTCCACCGGCGGTGACGTGGTCTACGCCGCCGCGGGGAACGGCTTCGTCACCCTCACGCGCCGCCCCCTCGACGGGACCCGGGGCCCCGAGGCGGTGGTCAAGGCGGGGCGGTCGCCGAGCTTCGAGAATCTCCACGCCTTCGATTCCCGGGTCGACGCCTCCCGCCCCGGGCTCCTGCTCCTCAGCACCAAGTACCAGGAGCGGGATGCGCTGGTGATCTACGACGAGAAGCGGACCAGGGTGGTCGGGCGCTACCAGTTTCCCGACCTCGTGTCGATCCTCTCTCCGGTGTGGGGGCCCGACGGCACGACGGTCATCTTCAGCGGCCTCGCCGAGAGCGGGCTCTCCGACCTCTACCGCCTCACGCTGCCGGGCGGGACCCTCGAGAAGCTCACCGATGACCGCTACCAGGACCTGGATCCGAGCCTGAGCCCCGATGGGACCCGCGTGGTGTTCGCCTCCGACCGGACGGCGGGCGGGCTGGATGACGCGGTCAACCTGTTCATCATGGACCTGCGGACCCACGCGATCCGCCAGCTGACCTACGGCGCCTGGGTCGACGAGACCCCGCGCTGGGTGGCGGCCGACACGATCCTGTTCAGCTCCGGCCGGGATGGCGTGCTCAACGCCTTCTCGGTGGACACCCTGGGCAAGGGACGGCGCGAGACCTCGGCGTGGACCGGGGCGTTCGACGCGGCCCCGGTGCCGGGACGGGATGCCATCCTGGTCGGCGGCTTCCAGGACCTGTCGCTCTCGGTCTACCTCTATCCGGGCGACACGCTTGCCCGGAAGGACACCTTCGACCTCGTGACCACGCCGCCCCCGCACAGCGAGTGGCAGTGGCCGGAGGGGGAGCGGGGCAACGTCGTCGTCGCCCGTTCGCAGCCCTACAACCGGAAGTACACGGTGGACTTCGCGGCCGGCGAGTTCGTCTATGCGCCGCGGATCGGGACCGGTCAGGGTGCCACGCTCCTGGTGAGCGACCTCCTGAGCGACAATCTCTTCTACTTCAACTTCACGACCTACCAGGGCCGGCAGTTCCGGACGGTCTTCGAGAACATCAGCGTGCTGGGGCTCTACCTCAACCAGACCAGGCGCCTCAACTGGGGGGTCGGCGCCTTCCGCTTCAAGGGCAACCAGTACGCGGGCGATTTCAACGTCGCCTACGTCGAGAGCACCGCCGGCGTGTTCGGACTGGTCCGCTATCCCCTCTCCCGCTTCGCGCGAGTGGAAGGGCAGGCGACCTTCCAGCACTCCGACCGCACCGATTTCACCCTCCCCGTCGCCGATCCCCGGCGGAAAGGCTGGATCGCCTCCCAGTACGTCTCCTACGTCCATGACAACTCGCTATGGACCAGCGCCGGGCCGATCGACGGGCACCGGCTCTCCCTCACCACCGGCATCGGCTCCGACTTCAGCAACGCCCGCTTCGACAGCTATACCACGATTGCCGATGCGCGGCAGTACTTCCGTCTCGGCCGGCGGAGCGCGTTCGCGGTGCGGGGGCTCGGCTTCTACAGCGGAGGCGACCGGCCCGAGCGGGTGAACATCGGCGGGACCCTCGGCATTCGCGGCTATCCCAACTACGGCTACATCATCGGGTCCCGCGCGTGGATGCTCAACGGCGAGCTCCGCTTCCCGCTGATGGATTACCTTACCCTCGGACTTCCGATCGGTGCCGTCCGCTTCCCGGAGTTCCAGGGCGCCTTCTTCGTCGATGCGGGCAAGACCTGGTTCGAGGGAGAGAATCGCGCGCTGCTCGGCAGCTATGGCGTTAGCTTCCGGTGGCCTCTGGTGCCGGGGCTGGTGCTCCGCCTCGATTGGGGGCGACGTTTCAGCGACAATCATTTCTTCGGGTATGGCCTGACCGACGAGCAGCAGCGACGGAGCTTCGTGCAATTCTTCTTCGGCTATAACTACTGATGCCGCAACGGTTTCGCCTTGACCGGCGGGTAGGGGTGGTCTATCTTGGCCTTGTCGTGGCCGGATGCCGCTCGGCCCCGCCGGTTCTCGTTCCGGCCGGCATAGCGAGCGTCGATGCGGCGCAGGTCGCGGAATGGGTGGCGGCGACACGGCCGGCCGCCGGAGCGCTGCACCGCTTCGGCTGGCACTATCAGGATGAGCAGGCGGACAAGGGGGGGCGCGGGACGGCGCGGATCGCCCGGCCGGATACCCTCCGGTTCGATTTCGCCGGCTCGCTCGGCATCGGCCGCGGCTCGGCCATGGTCGTCGGCGACAGCGCGCGGTGGGTGGTGCCGGAGCGGTCGGTCGAGGACCTGGTCCCCAGTTTTCCGCTCCTCTGGGCCCTGCTGGGCGTGGCCATGCCGCCGCATCCGGGCGACCGCCTGGCCGGCCTGGTCGACGGGGAGCGCACCGCCTGGCGCTATGCCGACGGCGCCGATACGGTGGAGTACCTGCGGGTCACGGGCGACCCGGTCACGCTGTCGAGCGAAGTGCGTCACGGCGGCAAGGTGGTCGGCCGGACCCGGTTCTCGATGCGGCCGGACGGGACGCCGGTGAAGGCAACCCTGCTGGTGCCGAGTGTCCCGGCGAAACTGGAGATCACGTATTCCGCGACGGTCCCGACTCCTGCGTTCCCGCCTGATATCTGGGCTCGTCCTCAGCCTTAGCACTCTGGGCCTGGCCGGCTGTCTCTACAAGTTTTCAGGCGGGGGATTTCCCCCGGCGATCAAGACGGTGGCGATCCTGCCGTTCGACAATCTGACGACCGAGCCCACCCTGACCCAGGAAGTGGCCGACTCGGTGCGGGCGGCGGTGCAGGGACGGTTGGGCCTCCGGCAGGCCGGTGAGGCGTCGGCGGACGCCATCGTCCGAGGCGCGATCAGCCGCTACGACCCCGACCTCCCGGTGGGCTTCACCGGCGGCTCGAACAGCACGGTGAACGTCACCCGGCGGCTGGTCCAGCTGTCGGTGAGTGTCGAGATCGTGGACCGGGACGGGAAGGTCCTCTGGAAGCAGGCCGGGATGTCGCTGGAAGGTGACTACCAGCCCGGCAGCGAGACGGAAGCGACCGCCCGTGGCCGGGCCCTCAGCAAGCTGGTCACCAACATCGTCGACGGAGCGCAGTCCCAATGGTGACGCCCAGGATCGGATCGCGACGCGGGACCAGCACGATGGGCTGCCTCGTCTCGCTGGTGATCTTCGCGGCCGTCATCTACTACGGGATTCACCTGGGCCAGCCCTGGCTCCGGTACTATCAGCTGCTCGACGAGATGCGGGTCTCCGCCCGGCTCGCGCCGACGTTGAGCGACGGGGTCATTCGCCGCCGGCTGGAGCAGAAGGCCGACGAGCTGGGTCTTCCCCCCGATGCCAAGAAGTTCCAGATCACCCGCTCGGGGAAGCCGCGCCGGATCACCATCACCACGCTGTACAGCGAAACGGTGACGGTGCCGCTCCTGACCTACACCTTCCACTTCGCGCCCGAGACCGAGGAGCCGCTGTAGCAGCGGTTCCGAGTTCCGGGTTCCGGGTGCAAGCTCTGTGGCACTCCGACACGGAGCTCGGAACTCGGAACTCGGAACCCGGAACTCCCATGGTCTTTCGATCCGCCTCCAAGATCCGCTCGCGGCATGACGCCGCCGCCTGGCGCGAGGCCCTGCCCGGCATCGTCGTCTTCACCAACGGTGTCTTCGACCTGGTGCACCCCGGTCACGTGGTCCTCTTCGAGGCGGCGCGAAACGAGGGGGACGTCCTGGTCGTCGGCATCAATTCGGATGCCTCGGTCCGTCGCCTCGGGAAGGGCGAGGCGCGCCCCGTCATGCCGGAGATGGCCCGCGCCCGCGTCGTGGCCGGGTTCGCGGCGGTGGACTGCGTGGTCCTCTTCGATGAGGACACCCCCTACGAGCTGATCCAGGCGCTCGAGCCGGACGTGCTGGTGAAGGGCGGTGACTACTCCCGGGCCACCACCGTCGGCGCCGATATCGTGGAGGCGCGGGGCGGGCGGGTGAAGCACGTCGAGCTGGTCGACGGGTTCTCGACAACCAACATCGTGGAGCGACTGCGTGGCACGACCTGACGGGCGCCAGCCCGGTGAACTGCGCCCGGTGGTGCTGGAGCGCAAGGTGAACCCCTATGCCGAGGGCTCCTGCCTCATCCGCATGGGCGGAACCCTGGTGCACTGTACCGCCTCGGTGGAGCAGGGGGCGCCCGGGTGGAAGAAGGGGACCGGCGAAGGGTGGGTGACGGCCGAATACGCGATGCTGCCGCGCGCCACCCTCGAGCGCACCGACCGCGAGCGGCGCGGGCCGGGGGGCCGGACCCAGGAGATCCAGCGGCTGGTCGGCCGCTCGCTCCGGGCGGCGATGCGCACGATGGCCTTCGGCGAGTGGACCATCAAGGTCGACTGCGACGTGCTCCAGGCCGACGGTGGCACCCGGACCGCGAGTATCACTGGCGGATGCGTGGCGCTCGCCGACGCCTGCGAGTGGCTCGCCCGCAGGACCGGCATCGAGAGCCCCTTCGGCCGGCTGGTGGCGGCGGTGTCGGTCGGGATCATCGAGGGTGAACCCCGCCTCGACCTCGCCTATCTCGAGGACAAGGACGCCGGGGTGGACGCCAACATCGTCATGGTCCACCCCGACCAGTTCGTCGAGGTCCAGGGCACTGGCGAACACGGGACCTTCGCCCGGGCCGAGCTCGACCGGCTCCTGGAGCTCGCCGGCGACGGCATCCGCCAGCTCTTCGAGCGCCAGCAGGCGGTGCTGGCGCAGTGAAGCTCCTCTTCGCCACCCGGAGCAGGGGCAAGCAGGTCGAGGTCCGGCGGGTGCTCGAGGCCGCGGGTCACCAGGTGGTCTTTCCCGACGAGGCCGGGGTTCCCGAGTCGCCCATCGAGGAGACCCTGGAGGTCGCCGAGAGCTTCGAGACCAACGCCCGCGAGAAGGCGGAATACTTCCTCAAGAAGACCGGTCTTCCCACCGTGGCGGACGATTCGGGCCTCGAGGTCTTCAGCCTGGGTGGCCTCCCCGGGGTGCGCTCCAAGCGCTGGGCCGGCGCCTCGGGCACCCCGCTCCAGGTCGATCAGGCGAACAACGCCGAGCTGCTCCGGCGGCTGGCCGGGGCGCCTGAAGCCCGCCGCCGCGCCCGGTACCGCTGTGTCCTGGTGCTGCTCCGTTCGCCCTTCGCGCTGCCCGAGGTCTTCGAGGGGGTCTGTGGCGGAACAATCCTCGAGGAGCCGCGTGGTACCGGGGGATTCGGCTACGATCCGCTCTTCCTCTGCGACGCGCTGGGCAAGACCTTCGGCGAGGCGAGCGGAGAGGAGAAGGACCGGGTGAGTCACCGGGGCCAGGCGCTCGAGAAGCTGCTGCCGAGGCTCAACCACCCATGAGGTGGGTGCTCCTGCTCTCCGCCGTCCTCCTCGCGGCCTGCGACGGCGGGAACCAGGGCGGCCCGGAGGCCTATCGCCGCTTCAACCCGGGCAAGCCCCCGGCGGAGATGGCCCAGGGGGAGCGGTTGTTCAACACCTACTGCGCCTCGTGCCACGGCTACTACGGCAGGGGTGAGGGACTGGGGCCGGCGCTCCTCGACACGCTCTACCTGGCCCCCCGCCTTCCCGACGCGTCGATCGAGGGCGCGGTCGCGAACGGCGTGCCGCAGACCCACTGGCGCTACGGCGCCATGCCCAGGATCGCGCGGGTCGGGCCGGCCGAGGTCCGCGAGATCATCCCCTACGTCCGCTGGCTGCAGCAGCGGGCGGGGGAGGACCCCAACGTACGGAAACCCGGATCATGATGCGCCGGATGTCGATCGCGGTCCTGAGCCTCGTCACCGGCCTGGTGGCGCTCTATCTCCACCTGTACAAGCTCGGGGTCGTCGGCAACCTGCAGTGCACCACCGGTGGCTGCGAGCGCGCCATGTTCAGCCGCTGGGGATGGTTCCTCGGCGTCGACGTCGCGCTGATCGGGGTGATCGGCTACACCCTGCTCCTCGTCACGAGTCTCGTCAGCATCCAGCCGCGGTGGCAGGCCGCCCGCTGGCCGGTGGGACTCCTGCTGGTCCTCGCCCTCGTCGGCTTCGTCTTCACCCTCCGCCTCAAGTACGGCGAGTTTCTCGTCCTCAGGACCTTCTGCCCCTGGTGCGCGATCTCCGCGGTGGCGATCACGATCATCACCATCCTGAGCGCGCTCGAGTGGAGGAGCATCCGGCGGGAGTAGCCCTCGGGAGTGGAGGTTCCCGCATGGCGAGGTTATTGTCGTAGCCGGCGTCCGGCGCGGGTCCCGTCCCGCCCAGCCGGTCCCGAGTACGGGGTGTGGCGCAGTCCGGTAGCGCGCCTGCTTTGGGAGCAGGAGGTCCCGGGTTCGAATCCCGGCGCCCCGATTTCCGGTCCCTTTCCTTTTCCTGACAAATTCCACCAGCTTGTACGGCACCGGGCGTCCCCCGCCCCTCGTGAGCGGCGGCCTGCAGAACTTCACGGGGCCGGGACGGCGGGTCCGGATCGGGGTGGAGATCGGGTTGTAGGAATGAGTCGGGGGTCGGGGGATGCGCCCCCGACCCCCGACCCCCGGCCGCGCGACTCCCCTAGGCGACCGGCCGAACGCCGGGCGATGCCACCGAGCTCTGCAGCGTCGCGGCGCCCGCGTTGTCGCGGGCCCGGCCCAGCGGGACCGGGGCGGCCGGGGCCGGGGTCTCGGTGCTCTTGAGGTAGGCCAGGGGGTCGTGCATGATCGCGCCCTCGGGGAGCCACTGGTAGAGCGCGCCGAGGTCGCGCTTGATGCGGTTGTGGTAGAAGGCCGGCAGTTCGGTCGTCTCGCCCTCCATGAACGCCCGGACGTCGCGATCGGTGTCCAGCAGCCCGCGCAGCATCGTGTGGTACTTGATGCGGCCGAATCCCTCCGACGACACCGCCCGCACGAAGTTCATCCAGCGCGGAATCGCCGCCGGCGTGGCCGCGAACCGGCGCCCGATCATCTTCCAGGTGAACGAGTACTTGGTGACGTCCAGCAACCCGTCGTAGAGCTCCGGCCAGGTGTAGTTGAGCGGCCGGATGTTCATGGCGTGGTTGTTGTTGAGGAAATGGAACGGGAAGGGCAGGACCCGGCCCGCGCGCTGGTAATCGAGGTTGATCGGCGCGGCCCGCCCGAAGGCAGTGTTGAGCGAGTACGCCGGGAAGGCCCCCGGGGTCATGTCGAGGAAGCGCTTCGTCAGCTCGAACGGCTCCGGCCCCGAGTCGCAGTCGAGCCCCAGCACGAAGTTCGTCTGCACGTAGGGCACGTACCGCAGGATCATGTTGATGTGATCCGAGACCTTCCGGACCTTCTCCATGCCGGTCTCGCGGGTCTTCGCCTTGTTGCCCAGCGAGTACCACGACTCGATACCCGGGAGGATGGCCTGGAAGCCGTTCTGCCGGAGCCGCTTGAGGTGCGGTTCCGACAGGAGCGCCAGGCTGCTCTCGGCGATGTGCCGCATCTTCCCGCGGGGCACCGCGGCCTCGATCGCGTCCATGTAATCGTCGAACCGGACCCCGAAGTTGGGGTCATGCCAGCCGACGATCGGGTTGTTCATCTTGGTCAGGAGGAAGCGCAGGTCCGCCTGGAGTGCCGGGAAGCTCAGCGGCTGGTAGTCGACCGTGGAGTCGATGCAGAAGCTGCAGGTGTAGGGACAGCCCAGGCTCCCGATCATCGGCACGAACTTGACGGTCGGGGCCTTCTTGAGGGTGGCGGCGACGAACTTCCACCGCTCCTCGAGGCCCGGCAGTTCCCGCGGCTGCTGCGCGGCCTGCAGCATGCGGCCCAGGGGACGGTGCTGGCCGCACTCGAGGAGGACCTCGTCGACCAGCGCGCGGTCGGTGAAGCCCAGGACGTAGTCGAAGTACTTCCGGGCGTCCTCGGGATAGCAGCGGGCATGGGGCCCGCCCAGCACCGTCACCGCGCCCCGCTGCCGGAACATGTTGCTGAAGGCGTAGGCGACCATCGCGGCTTCCGTGAAGGCCCCGATGAACAGCACGTCGAGGTCGGTCGGGAACTCGCTCAGGAGGTCTTCCACCCCGGTGTAGCAGACGTACCGGACCTCGTGCCCCGCCTGTTCACACCAGACGCCGAGGACCTGGGGCATGATGCTCGCCAGGTTGGCGTTCATGATGCGCCCGTACAGACCGGGCTGAGGGCGCTTGGCGACGAGGTCGAGGATGCCGATCTTGAGACGGCGCATGCGAGGTCCGGGTTGGGGAACGGGGCTCACGCCCGGTGGGGCGGGCGCGGAGTCCCTTGGGCGTGCCGGGCGGATCACTGGCAGGCACCGGCGCGGCGCGTGCCAGGCCCCAGGGTGGGGCGTCGGATGATCAACGGGAGTGCCGGCTTAACCGTATACTGCGCCGAGGCATGGCGCAAGCAGAGGAAGCCCGGTCGTCCAGCTTTGCGTCACGGGGCACACCGCTCCCGTGTCCCGCCTCACAGGCCACGAAACCACCCCCCGACACCCCCGTAGGGCACCGCGCGCATGGGCTCCGAAATCCTGACATACCTGCGGTTGGGCTTGCACCATATTGCGGATCTCCGGGGCGCCGACCACATCCTCTTCATCGCCGCGCTGACGATCTCCTATCCGGTGGCCGAATGGCGCCGGCTCCTGTGGCTGGTCACCGCGTTCACCGTGGGGCATTCCGTCACCCTGGCCCTCGCGACCCTGGACCTGGTGCGGGTGAACGCGGCGCTGGTGGAAGCGGGGATCGCGCTCACCATCGTGGCCACGAGTCTCATGGCGTTCGCGCTGGCCTGGCGGGACGGCGCGGCGACCGCCCGGGCCCAGCCCTTCCGCTACACCCTGGCCGCGCTGTTCGGCCTGATTCACGGGCTCGGCTTTTCGTCCTTCCTGCGGAGCCTGCTCGGTGGAGAAGAGTCGATCGTGCTGCCCCTCTTCTCGTTCAACGTGGGCCTCGAGCTGGGCCAGCTCCTGATCGTGGCCGCGGTCCTGCTCACCGGCGCCCTGGCGGTCCGGGGCCTCCGGCTGGCCCAGCGGACCTGGGTGCTCGCCGTGTCCGGCGGCATCGCGCTGGCCGGTCTCGTCCTCCTCGTGGAGCGGGTCCGCTGATGGCCGTCTTCACGAAGCAGTCATGTGGGTGCGCTACCTTGCTTCCGCGTTACTTTTCCCGACCTTAACGGAACCTCTCGATGGCAACCACCACTCGTTCAGCCCTGATCCTGGCGTTCCTGCTCGGCGCGGCGGCGGGCGTGCGCCCGGCCGCGGCCCAGCAGTGGCTCAACACCGAGCCGAATCCCAAGACCAACAAGTCGTCCTTCCGGGAACTCGAGGAGTTTCCCGATCCGAACGACTATCGCAACGCCTCGGGGGCGCCCGGTCCCCGCTACTGGCAGCAGCAGGTGGACTACAACATCAAGGCCACCCTGGACACCACGACCCACTCGATCACCGGGTCGGAGCGGGTGACCTACCACAACAATTCGCCGGACCGGCTCGAGTATCTCTGGTTCCAGGTGGACCAGAACATCGACGACCCGGCGGTGAGCCGGAGCATCCGGGACCAGGCGGCCCTCCCGCGGAACATCTCGCCCCAGGCCCGGCAGTTCCTCCTGCCCGAGCCGTTCGACGGCGGCGACAAGATCTCCCGGGTCCAGATCGTCACCACCCGCGCCGGCAAGACGGTGAAGACCGACGCCGAGTACGTGATCAATGGCACCGTCATGAAGGTGCTCCTGCCGACGCCGCTCGCCGCGGGGGCCAGGGCGGTGGTGGAGATCGACTGGCGCTTCATCGTGCCGGAGAACAGCCGCAACGGGCGCGGGGTGCGTGAGCTGGTGAAGGACGGGTGGGTCTACGAGGTCGCCCAGTGGTTCCCCCGGGCGTCGGTGTACGACGACGTGAACGGGTGGCAGACCGACCAGTTCTACGGCCAGGGCGAGTTCTACCTCAACTTCGGCAGCTACGACGTCGAGCTGACGGTGCCGCGGAACCATATCGTCGGCGCCACCGGCATGCTGCAGAACCCCCTGCAGGTGCTCACCGCCACCCAGCGGCAGCGGCTGGCCAAGGCGATGGCCGGCGACACCCCGACGTTCATCATCGGCAAGGACGAGGTGATGACCCCGGAGAGCCGCCCGGCGGGCACCGGCCCGCTCACCTGGCGCTTCCACGCCGACAGCGTCCGCGACTTCGCCTGGGTGTCCTCCAAGACCTACGTCTGGGACGCCGCCGGCTTCCGCTACCGGCCCGGCGGGCGCACCATCGAGCTGCACTCGCTCTACCCGCGCGACGCGATGCCCCTCTGGGACAGCCTCTCCACCCGGGCGATCGCCCAGACGATGCGGACCTACGGGCGGATGGCCTTCGAGTACCCCTATCCCAAGGCCACCAACGTGCACGGTCCGGTCTTCGGGATGGAGTACCCGATGATCGCCTTCTGCGGCGCCCGGCCGGCGGAGGACGGGAGCTACTCGCCCGGCCTCGCCCGCGCCCTCATCTCGGTGACCATCCACGAGGTGGGCCACAACTGGTTCCCGATGATCGTCGCCTCCGACGAGCGCAAGTGGACCTGGATGGATGAGGGGATCAACAGCTTCCTGCAGTACTACGCCGAGAAGGACTGGGACCCGAATTACCCCAGCCAGCGCGGCCCCGGCAAGAACCTGGTGCCCTACATGAAGGACCCCGACCAGGTCCCGCTGATGACCGAGTCGGACTACATCCACCGGCAGTTCGGCAACAACGGCTACAGCAAGCCGGCCGCCGGCCTGGTGCTCCTGCGCGAGCAGGTTCTCGGCACCCAGCTCTTCGACCAGGCCTTCTCCAGCTACGCCAAGCGCTGGATGTTCAAGCATCCCCAGCCGGCCGACTTCTTCCGCTCGGTGGACGACGGGGCGGGCGAGCTGCTCAACTGGTTCTGGCGGGGCTGGTTCTACACCACCTACGCCAACGACCAGGCCATCAACTCGGTCGATACCCAGCCGGCCGACTCGCTGGTGGGCGACACCAGCCGGGGCAAGAACTACGTCCGCATCAAGGTCGACAACAAGGGCGGGCTGGTCATGCCGATCCAGATGGACGTGACCTTCGATGACGGCACGACCCAGCGGATCAAGCTCGGCGTCGACGTCTGGCGCCGCAACGAGCAGAGCTTCACCTACGGCTTCTTCACCGACAAGACCGTGACCAAGGTGGTGCTCGATCCGGACGAGGTCCTGATCGACGTGAACAAGGACAACAACGTCTGGACCAAGGGAGCGCCGGCCTCCTCGTGATCGCGGCGCTTCTCGTCGTGCTCGGCGTGAGTGCGCCGGGCCGCGCGTTCCGGGTTCCGAGTCCCGAGTTCCGGGTGGAGCATTCGCCATCGCATACTCGGAACCCGGAACCCGGAACTCGGAACCCGGTTCACGACACCCACGTCTCCCACACCCGCATGATCGTGGACGGCCGCACGGTCGCCTGCCGCATCCGGCTCTTCAAGGATGACCTGGAGAAGGCGCTGCGGCTGTTCGGCGGGAAGCCGGACCTGGCCATCACCCCCCAGGTCCGGCTCGATTCTCTCTTCCAGGCCTACGTCGCGAAGACGCTCACGATCGAGGCCGACGGCAGGCGCGTCGGCCTGCGCGTCACCGGCTCGGGCACCGAGAAGGACCCGGCCGCCCAGGAGGTGGTCTGGTACCTCCTGGAAGGCGAGAGCCCGGCTCCCCCGCGGAAGCTCGGGCTCCTGCACGGCGTGATGTTCGAGATGTTCCGCGACCAGCAGAACCTGGTCCAGCTCCTCAAGGAGCCGGGCGACGTGCGGAAGACGCTGTACTTCGAGAGCTCGGACCCGACCGAACAGGTGGTGGAGTTCTAGAACGGGGGCCG